>DATKCA010000140.1:0-11902 GCA_035544675.1 Thermoanaerobaculia bacterium
CTGCCCAATCTGCAGGGCACGCCGGTCCCGCTCATCACCGCCCTGCGGGCCTGGCGGACGGCGGGCGGCATGACCAGCTTCGACGCCGGCCGGGGCTGCCCCTTCCAGTGCTCGTTCTGCACGATCATCAACGTGCAGGGACGCAAGTCGCGCGGGCGGTCGGCGGACGACGTGGAGAAGATCGTGCGCGTGAACCTCGCCCAGGGCCTGCACACGTTCTTCATCACCGACGACAACTTCGCGCGCAACCGCGACTGGGAGCCGATCCTCGACCGCCTCATCCACATTCGGGAGACCGAGAACCTCCGCTTCCACCTCATCCTGCAGGTCGACACGCTCTGCCACACGATCCCGGACTTCATCACCAAGTGCGCGCGTGCCGGCGTGCGCCGCGTATTCATCGGCCTGGAGAACATCAACCCCGACAGCCTGGTCGGAGCGAAGAAGCGCCAGAACAAGATCACCGAGTACCGCAAGATGCTCCTGGCCTGGAAGCACGCCGGCGTCATCACCTACGCCGGCTACATCCTCGGATTTCCGGACGACACGGTCGACTCCATCCGCCGCGACATCGAGATCATCAAGAAGGAGCTGCCCGTCGACCTGCTGGAGTTCTTCTTCCTCACCCCCCTGCCGGGATCGGAGGATCATCAGAAGCTGGCCAGGGCCGGGGCGCCGCTGGATCGGGACATGAACAGGTACGACCTCAACCACGCCTGCACGACACATCCACGCATGTCGCAGAGCGAGTGGGAACGCGCCTACCGCGTGGCGTGGGAGACGTACTACACGATGGATCACATCGAGACGGTGCTGCGGCGGCTGGGGGCCATCCCGGCCATCTCCGCGAGCAATGCCGTGCTGCTGATCTCCTGGTTCAAGGGATCGATCGACTACGAGCACGTGCACCCGCTGGAGGGCGGCGCGTTCCGCTTCAAGTTCCGCCGAGACCGCCGTCCCGGGTTCCCGGTCGTGCCGGCCTGGAAGTTCTATCCCGCCTACGTCGCCGAGACCGCCGCGAAGCTCGTTCAGTGGGCGAAGCTGCTGCTGAAGATCCGGCGTCTCTACGCGCGCATCAAGCGCAGTCCGGCGCGGCGCAGCTACACCGACCTGGCCCTGACGCCGGTGACCGACGACGAGATGGACACACTGGAGTTGTTCCACACGCCGGAAGCGGAGACGTATTTCGATCGCCAGCGCCGCCGAGCCGCGGCCGCGCACTCCCGTGATGCGTGATGGCCCGTCATTCATCTACGGCACGGCGTGGAAAGAGGACGCCACCGAGCGGCTGACTCGCCTCGCGCTCGAAGCCGGCTTTCGCGCCATCGACACGGCCAATCAGCGCCGCCACTACTTCGAAGCCGGCGCAGGCGCGGCCGTCGCCGGCGCCATCGCCGACGGGCTGATCACCCGCGACCAGATCTTCCTGCAGACCAAGTTCACGTATCTCGACTCGCAGGATCACAGGCTCCCCTACGACCCGGACGCGGACGCCGCGACTCAGGTGCGGCAGTCCCTGGCCAGCTCGCTCGAGCACCTGCGCGTCGAGCACATCGACTCGTACGTCCTGCACGGTCCTTCTCAGCGCCACGGTCTCGGCGCCGTCGACCTGGAGGTGTGGCAGGCCATGGAAGAGCAGCACGACGCCGGGACTGTGCGGCACCTCGGCATCAGCAACGCCGGACTCGATCAGCTCCAGGAGCTGTGCGAGCGCGCACGCGTGCGGCCGGCATTCGTGCAGAACCGCTGCTATGCCCGTCTGGGGTGGGACCGCGCCGTTCGCTCGTTCTGCAGCGGGAACGGAATCGTCTACCAGGGGTTCTCGCTGCTCACCGCGAATGTCCGGGAGCTTCAGCATCCGCAGTTCCGCGGCCTGGTGGCACGAACAGGGCGGACGCCCGCGCAGCTCGTCTTCCGTTTCGCGCTTCAGGCGGGAATGAGTCCCCTGACCGGAACCACCGATCCCGATCACATGCGCGAAGACCAGGGAGCGCTGAGCTTCGAGCTGGCGGACGAGGACATCCGCGTCATCGAATCGATCGGGGTAAGACGCTAGTGTGGTGAACCTAGGACATCTCGGGCGGATACGTTCCGCGCGGCCGCGCCGGCAGGCCGTGCCAGCGCAGATAGACCTCGACATCCATCTCGCTGATCGTCTTCACCGTGCGCATGTTCTTCAGCTCGCGCGTGCTCAGGTAGCCCGAGCCGTCACGGCGGATGTAGAGCAGCTCGCCCTCGAAGTTTTCCGGAACGGTGGCCACGAGCAGAAGGAATCGATCGAGGTCGATTCCGCCGTCGATGACGACGCGCACACTCTCGCCCCTGGCAGATGTGCCGGGATTGCGCAGCATGTTCTCGAGGACTTCGATGTCGCGCAGGACCGTGTAGCGGCCGGTGCCCCCTGCCTTCGTCCAGCGCGCCATCTCGCTCTTTGCGGCTGAGACCAGCGTCACCGAATCGGGGCGGCTGCGATCGACGAGCGGCACAGGGTAACTCTCTCTGCTGTTTCCTGAATGAAGTGTGCTGCACGTCACGTTCCGCACCTTTCTTGCAGGCGGGAGACGTGCCTGATCTCAACGGAAAGGTCGCCATCGTCGCCGGTGCAGCCAGCGGGATCTCCCTCTGAGACAGCTATCCTTATGGCGATGCCACATGTTCCCGACTCCTTCGCTCTAGTCCTCACCGGCGGCGGGGCTCGCGCGGCGTATCAGGTCGGCGTGCTCCGCTGCCTGGCCCGGCATCTTCCGGCGGCGCGGCTCGACATCATCACCGGCGTCTCCGCCGGCGCCATCAATGCCGCCTTCCTGGCTTCGCGGAACGCGCCACTTCCCGACGTCGTGGCGGAGTTGTCCGGCGTGTGGGCAAACCTGCAGCTGAAGGATGTCATCCGCATCGAGTCGAAGGCGTTGGCCCGGAATGTTTTCGGCTGGGGCACGAGACTCGTTTCGGGCGGCAGCCCGGCGGCGCCGCGCGTCCGCGGCCTGGTCGACACGACGCCGCTTCGAGAACTGCTTCAGCGGCTCTTCTCGACGGACGGAGAAGGAGAGATTCCAGGCATCGCCGCGAACATCGCCCGGTTCGACCCGCGGGCGGTCTCCGTGACGGCGCTCGACTACACGACCGGGCGCACCGTGACATGGGTGAGCGGCCGCGACGTCGACATGTGGGAGCGCCCGTTGCGCCTGAGCGTCCTGGCGCCGCTCACGATCGATCACATCCTGGCCTCTTCGGCGTTGCCGATCATGTTTCCCGCCGTGCGTCTGGGAAAGCACTGGTTCGGAGACGGCGGCATCCGAATGACCGCGCCGCTCTCGCCGGCTCTCCATCTCGGCGCAACGAGGATGCTGGCGGTCTCCACGCATTACGCCAAGTCGGTGTCCGAGGCCGACCAGCCGCAGATCGCCGGATATCCGCCGCCCGCGCAGATCCTCGGACAGTTGATGGATGCGATCTTCCTCGACGCGATGGACGAGGACGCGCTGCGCCTGGAGCGCTCGAACGAGTTTCTCCGCGACCTGCCGCATGAGCTGCGCCGCGGCTATCGCGTGATCGACTTCACTCTCATCCGCCCGTCGCAGGACCTCGGCAAGCTCGCGGCTGAGTACGAGCCGCAGCTCCCCCGTCCCTTCCGCTTCCTTACCCGAAGCCTTGGGACGCGCGAGACGTCGAACGCCGACTTCATGAGTTTATTCATGTTCGTGCCTGAATACCTGCAGCGCCTGATGGAGATCGGCGAGGCGGATGCCGAGGCGAAGATCGAGGCGATCAAGGGCGTGGCCAGCGCGGCCGCCGGGAGCCATCGTCCGGCGGCGAAAACCGGCGTGCTACCCTCCCGCGCGAATGACCCTTGAACAGGTCCTGGCAGGGATCGCCATCCTGCTTTTCATCAGCGTGTTCGCGAGCAAGGCCTCCGGCCGGCTCGGCGTGCCCGCGCTCATCCTCTTCCTGGGTCTGGGCATCCTGGCGGGATCGGAGGGTCTGGGGGGCATCTACTTCGACGACGCCGGACTGGCGCAGCGGCTCGGCGTGGTCGCGCTCATCTTCATCCTCTTCGCCGGCGGGATGGAGACGGACTGGCTCTTCGTACGCTCGGTTGTGGCGAGGTCGGCGTCGCTGGCAACGCTTGGCGTGCTCCTCACTTCCCTCGTCGTGGGATGGTTCGCCCATCGCATCGCCGGTCTGTCGCTCCTCGAAGGCATGCTTCTCGGCGCCATCGTCTCGTCGACGGATGCCGCGGCCGTCTTCTCGATCCTTCGATCACGGGGCGTGAGGCTGCGCCGCGACGTCGCGGCCACCCTCGAGCTGGAGTCGGGCAGCAACGACCCGATGGCCGTCTTCCTGACCACCGCGATTCTGCAGCTGATGCAGACACCGGCGCAGCCGCTCCTCAATGCGGCGATCGACTTCGTGCGCCAGATGACGTTCGGAGCCGCCGTCGGACTCCTCTTCGGATGGATCGCCGTGCGGATGCTGAACCGCTCCAGGCTGGAGTACCAGGGCCTCTACCCCGTGATGACGGTCGCCCTGGTCCTCTTCACGTACGCGGCCACCGCCCTCATCGGCGGCAATGGCTTTCTGGCCGTCTACCTCCTCGGGATCAGCATGGCCAGGACCAACTTCGTTCAGCGCCGGACTCTGACGAAGTTTCACGACGGCATCGCCTGGCTGATGCAGATCGCGATGTTCATCACGCTCGGACTGCTGGTGTTCCCCTCGCAGCTTCCACCTGTGGCCGGAGTGAGCCTGGTCATGGCGGTCGTGCTGATGTTCGTGGCGCGGCCGGTGGCCGTCTTCATCTCCACGGCGGCGGCGCGGATGACCCTGAGGGAGCGGCTGCTGGTCTCGTGGGTCGGTCTGCGCGGTGCCGTGCCGATCATCCTGGCGACATTTCCGCTCGTGGCCGGGATCCCCGCCGCCGGAGCCATCTTCAACATCGTCTTCTTCATCGTCTTCGCCTCGGTGATCCTGCAGGGGACGACGATCGCGATGGTGGCGCGGTGGCTCGGGCTCGACACGGCCGTCGTCGAGGATTACTCACCTGCGGTGGCACATCTGGCCGGCAGAGGGGAGAGCGCGATGATCACGCTGGAGGTGCCGAAAGGCTCTCGCGCGGCCGGAAAGCGTGTCGTCGAGCTGGGATGGCCGCGCCAGGCGCTGATCCTGGTCATCTATCGCGGCAACGAGTTCTTTGTTCCGAACGGCGCGACGATGCTCGCCGGTGGCGACCGGCTCATCGTGCTGACGTCGACGGGCTCGGTGGACCAGCTCCGCTCCACGCTCGAGCCACAAGCGCGAGCGAACATCAATGATGCGTGACGGGGCAGTCACCGGGGACGTGGGCTGTTGGGGATTTCGGGAGCGGCGATGGTGTTTCCTCCTGAACCATTCATCGTCTGTGCCTTGGTGCCGTCCGCCGCATGCGCAGGCTCAAGTTGGATTTCCAGACCTGACTCCAATATCCAACATGACGCGGGAGACGACGCGGTCGCAGCGCTCGTTGCCGAACGGGAAGATCGAGCCGAGGGTCACCCCGGCGCGCTGGTAGAGGTTCTCGCGCAGCATGGCGCGCGCCCGGTGCAGGCGGGTCTTCACCAGATCCTCGGAGATGTCGAGGCATTCCGCGGTTTCGGCGGTGCTGAGGCCTTCGACGTCGCGGAGCATGAACGCGGTGCGGAATGCATCCGGCAGGCCGGCGATCTCGTGCTCCATGACTTCGCGAAGCTCGGATGTGGCGGCCTGCTGTTCAGGATTTGCTGCTTTCGTATCGACCATATTGATCGTCACTTCGTCTTGGCCGAAGCGTTTCCTTCTCTTTGCGAGAGCCTCGTTGACAGCGATGCGGGTCAGCCACGTCGAGAACTGCGCGCCGCCGGCGAACTGATGGAGATGCTGATACGCGTTCAGATACGCCTGCTGCATCACATCCTCGAGGTCATCATCCGTGCGCAGCACCGCGCGGACCGCTCTGTAGATTCTCTGGTTGTGGCGGCGCATCAGGATCTCGAACAACGCCGCGTCGCCGCCAAGAATGCGGCTGACGACTTCACCATCCGAGAGTTGATCGCCCAGCAGTGCTGCGGTTGCGATTGTCATGTCACCTCATTAGAGAACGATTCGCGGAAAAGGTGACAGTGTCACCAAACGCCCGGAAGGCGACTCCAATCGTGCAGGAGGAAAGAAACATGGACTCGCGACTCAATTCCGCTTTCTGGACACTTCGAATCGCCTTTGGCCTCACGGCATTCCTGGCCGGGCTCGACAAGTTCCTGAACCTGCTGACGAACTGGGAGAAGTACGTCAGCCCGCTCGTGCTGGACATCGTCCCGATCTCCGCCGGTGTTTTGATGCGGGTGGCCGGGGTGATCGAGATGATCGCCGGCCTGGCCGTGCTGGCCGGCGTCACCCGCCTGGGCGGCTACGTGATCGCAGGCTGGCTGACGGCGATCGCGCTCACGCTGCTGACGACAGGCGCGTACACGGACGTGGCTGTCCGCGATCTGGTGATGGCGTGCGGCGCATTCGTTCTGGCGCGGCTGTCGGAGGTCCGGCAGGAGGAGTTCGGATCGCTGCGGTCGCTGCGAACCAGTGCGGTGTGAGCGGAGCGCGTCATGAGAAAGACAATCGGATTCGCAGCCGGAGTCAGGCCATCGCCGGCGCGGTGCAGCGCGCCACATCTTCTGATCTCCTACGCCGGCGCACCGGAGGGACGCGATGACGCTTCAACTCGTTGACGATGTCCTGAGCGGCGAGGAAGCCGTGATCACACTCATCCGTCTGGTCGGAGAAGATCCGCAGCGGGATGGCCTCCTGCAAACTCCGCAGCGCGTGCTGCAGGCGTTGCGGGAGATGACCGCCGGCTACGGCGAAGATCCCGCGGAGATTCTCTCCACGACGTTCGATGAGACGAGCGACGAGCTCGTCGTCCTGCGCGGCATCGAGTTCTACTCGATCTGCGAGCATCATCTGCTTCCGTTCTACGGGGTCGCGTCGGTCGGATATCTGCCCGGCGAGGTCGTCGGCATCAGCAAACTGGCCCGCCTCGTTCACTGCTTCGCGCGCCGGCTGCAGATCCAGGAGCGCCTGACGCGCCAGATCGCCGATGCCATCCAGCAGCATCTGAAGGCGCGCGGAACGGCCGTCGTCGTCCGCGCGCATCATCTCTGCATGGGCTGCCGCGGCGTGAAATTGCCTGGCACCGAGCTGGTCACATCGGCAATGATGGGCACTCTGCGCGATGATGCCGTGACGCGCGGCGAGTTCCTCCGCCTCAGCGGGAGTTGAGAGATGACATCGAACGACGAAATGCTGTCCGTCCGCGATGGCGATCAGGTGTACACGATCGGGGCGAAGTGTCCGCATTACGGCGGACCGCTCGCCGAAGGGCTCGTCATCGATGGCACGATCCGCTGCCCATGGCACCACGCCTGTTTCGATTTGAAGACGGGCGAGATTCTGAGCGGGCCCGCGGTCACGCCGCTGCCTGTGGAGGGCCGCCGACTCGGCGGCCGCCGGGTCGGCGGCCCTCCACTCAAAACCCCCGACAGCGTGGTCATCGTCGGTGCCGGCGCGGCCGGCGTGAACGCGGCCGACACTCTGCGTGGCGAGGGCTACACGGGCCGCATCGTGATGATCAGCCGCGAAACCGATCTGCCGTTCGACAAACCGAACCTCTCGAAAGACTTTCTCGCCGGAAACGCGCAGCCCGAATGGCTGCCCCTTCATCCGGCTGACTACTATGAGGACCAGCGCATCGAGCTGCGGCTCGGCGTGACAGTGACGTCCGTGGACACGGCGGCGAAGCTGATCGCGACATCCTCCGGTGAGCGCCTCCCGTTCGGTGCGCTGGTTCTCGCCATCGGCGCGGCGCCGAGACGGCTGAGCGTTCCCGGCGCGGAACGCGTCCACTACCTGCGCACGCAGCGCGATGCCGAGGCGCTGGTGGAGCGTGCGGCGCCGGCGAAGCGGGCGGTCATCATCGGATCGAGCTTCATCGGCCTGGAAGTGGCGGCGTCGCTGCGCCAGCGGGGGCTCGACGTCACCGTCACCGGGCCGGCGCGCGTCCCGCTCGAAAAGATCCTCGGCCTCGCAGTCGGTGCGCGCGTTCGTTCCATTCACGAAACGCATGGCGTGAAGTTTCATCTCGGCCGCAATGTCGAGCGGATCGGCAACGACGCCATCGCGTTCGATGACGGCTCGAGGCTCGACGCGGACCTCATCGTGGCCGGCGTCGGTGTCACTCCCGACGTCGAGCTAGCGCGCGCCGCGGGACTGGAGATCGCGGATGGCATCGCGGTCAACGAGTATCTGGAAACGTCGGCAGCGAACGTCTTCGCATGCGGAGATGCCGCGCACCCGAAGGGCGGCCCGCGCATCGAGCACTGGGTCGTGGCCGGACGCCAGGGCCGCGCCGTGGCCCGCAATATCCTCGGAAAACGTGAGCGCTACGGCGCGATCCCGTTTTTCTGGAGCGCGCACTATGACGTGACTATTTCCTACGTTGGCAGCGGCGCCGGGTGGGATACGGATGAAGTGGATGGATCGCTGGAAGGGAATGATGCGACAGTGCTGTACAAGCGCGGCCGGGACGTCATCGCTGTCGCCACGATCGGTCGCGACGGCATCAGTCTGGCAGCGGAGGCGCTGATGGAGCGGCGGGAGCCGATCACTCTCGCCGGATTGAACGCGTTTCGTGAAGCATTCAGAGTACGAACGGCCTGAGCTGGTGCGGCTCCGGCCGCGGCCGTTCACGTCGTACATCAGCCGCGGCCGCAGTGTGCTGGCCACGACCAGGGAAGGGCTGATCGCCGATCCCGACAACGGCTTCTTCGTCCACGAGACGCGGCTGCTCTCAGCGTGGCGGTATTTCATCGACGATGAAGCGCCGGCGCCGAACTCGCTCTCGAGCCTGCGTCAGAACCGCTGGCTCGGCTACTACGTCATCCCCGCGCCGGGAGTGCCGACGGCGCGCGACGAAGGCAGCGGGCAGGTCCCGTTCGCGTCGATCAACACTCTGGAGCTGCGCGTCAGGCGCGCCATCGACGACGGGCTGCACGAGGACATCGATCTCACGAACTTCACGATGGAGCGGACGTCGTTCGTATTCGCGATCGAGCTCGCCGCGGACTTCGCCGATCAGACTGAGATGGTCGAGCGCGTCCAGAACGGCAAGGTCACAACGGACTGGGACGGGCAGCGTCTCCGATTCGACTACACCGCTCAGCACAAGAAAGCGCGGCTGCAGCGTTCCGTCGTCATCGAGATTGCGAACGCGGGCTCGCCACCTTCATCTGGGAACGGCCGGCTCATCTTCGAAGTCGCGCTCGGGCCGAAACAGAAATGGCACACGTGCATACGCATCACTCCGGACGGCAGCGGCGCACACGGATGTTATGGATCCAGCCGCGCCGTTCCCGCCGAGAGCACGCAGTTCGAGAGCGCGGAATCGGGAACCATGACCGCAGACGTGGTCTCGACACTGGAGCAGGCGCGTTCCGATCTGGCCGCGCTGCGCCTGTTCGACCTCGATCACTCGCCACGCGCCTGGACCGTTGCCGCAGGGCTTCCTCTGTATATCGCGCTCTTCGGCCGCGACACGCTCACCGCCGGATGGCAAGCCGGCATCATCGGTCCGGAGATCATGAGCGGAACGCTGCACGCGCTCGCCAAGGTGCAGGGAACGCGCGACGACCCCTGGCGCGACGAACAGCCGGGAAAGATGCTGCACGAGGCGCACACCGGTCCGCTGTCGATGCTCGGCTTCAATCCACGCGGGCGCAGCTACAGCTCGATCACGACTTCGGGACTGTACGCGCTCATCGTCGCGGAGCTGTGGCACTGGACTGGCGACCGGAATCTGGTGCGGCCATTCATCGAGCCGGCGCTGCGCGCGCTGCAGTGGCTCGATCGCGACGGCGATCTCGACGGCGACGGCTTCTACGAGTATCAGACCCGTTCGCCGATGGGGCCGCGCAATCAGGCCTGGAAGGATTCCTCCGACGCGATCGTGTACGAAGACGGCGCGCTCGTCGAGACGCCCATCGCCACCTGCGAGGAGCAGGCGTTCGTTCACGTGGCCAAGCTGCACTTCGCCGAGACGCTGTGGTGGCTCGGCGAGCGCGACCTGTCGAGGAAGCTCTATCACGAGGCGGTCGAGCTCAAGAAGCGCTTCAACGAGGCGTTCTGGATGGAGGAGGAAGGCTTCTACGCGCTGGCGCTCGACCCGCAGAAACGGCCGGTGCGCTCCATCGCATCGAACGCCGGACACTGCCTGGCCTCGGCGATCACCGACGCCTCCCTCGTGGAGCGAACGGCCGATCGCCTCTTCGGGCCCGATCTCTTCAGCGGATGGGGAATCCGCACGCTCTCCGCCGATCACCCCCGCTACAACCCCTTCAGCTATCATCTCGGATCGATCTGGCCGGTCGAGCACGGGACCTTCGCCCTCGGCCTGATGCGCTACGGTCTGCACGATCACGTGGAGAGGCTCGCTCGCGCCCAATTCGACGCGGCGGCCCTCTTCGAGTTCCATCGCCTGCCCGAGCTGTTCGGCGGACATCCGCGCGACAGCGAGCATCCCTTCCCCGGCATCTACCCGAACGCGAATTCGCCGCAGGCATGGTCGGCCTCGTCCGTCTTCTGTCTGATCCAGGCGATGCTCGGTCTGTACCCGTACGCTCCGCTGAAGATGCTGGTCATCGATCCGCACCTGCCGGAGTGGCTGCCGGAGATCACGTTGCGCGACCTTCGCGTGGGCAAGGCCACAGTCACGATTCGATTCCGCAGGCACACGAACGGTAGGACCGGTTATCGCATCCTCGAGAAACGGGGAAAGCTTCACGTCGTGCGGCAGGCCACGCCCTGGTCGTTGACCGCGCAGCCGGCCGAACGCGTGCGCGACGCCCTGGCCAGCCTGGTGGGATGAGAATGATTGGGGTCAGGCCGGCCGCAGCGACCTGGCCACCAGCCCGATCCCTCCCGCCAGCAGCACGAGCATGATCACCGTGTTGAACAGGCTGGTCGGGCGAAAGTAGATCGCCAGGTTCGTCAGGATGCCGGCCACGATGATCACCGCCCCCGCGATCGAGAGGAGCCAGCCGATGACGCTCCGGCCGTTGAAAAAGAGAACGGCGATGCCGATGACCAGCGGGAGGATCGACAGCCCGAACGTGTTGTAGCCGCCGAAGCGCCAGAAGCCGCTGGCGACCGTGACTTGATTCGTCAGCAGCCAGCCGCCGGCCACAGCCATCACGAATCCGATCAGAAACGTCCCCACTCCACCCTCGGTTCCACCGGCTCCGCGCAGACGTGCTTCGCTCATGCCGTAAGTGTAATCTGCCATCGCCTTGGCCATGCAACCGGTCATTCCGTTCCACTCCATTCCCCTTCTGGCGACGCTGCGGGGGCCGGACCGCGCCGCGCTCGAGCCGCTCTGCCGTGTCCGGGCCTACGAGAAAGGCCAGACGATTTTCATGGAAGGCGAGCCCGCCGACCGCATCCACTTCGTGGTCGTGGGCGGTGTGAAGATCGTGAAGTCGACCGGCTCCCGCGACGTCATCCTCGAGATTCTCGGCCCCGGCGAGCCGGTAGGCGCGGTGGCGGCTTTCGAGCAGCGCCCCTACCCCGCCGCGGCGGTCGCCGTCGAGCCGACGAGCATCCTCTCCATCCCGGAGCGCGAGTTCTTCCGGCTCCTCGAATCCCGCCCGGAGATGACCCGCCGGCTTCTCGGCGGCGTGACCATGCGCCTCATCATGCTCAACAAGCGGCTCGCCGACATGACCGGCTCGATGGAGTCACGGGCCGCGCGCCTCTTCCGCACCCTGGCCGAGCGCGGCGGGGCGAGGCGGGATGACGGAGTCTTCATCCCCATGGCTCTGTCGCGCCAGGAGATCGCCGACCTCGTCGG
>DATKCA010000141.1:0-4677 GCA_035544675.1 Thermoanaerobaculia bacterium
CCGCGGCGCAGTCCGAGCGCGCTCGCCGCGCCGGTCCGCGAAATCCATCACCCGATCAGCCGCGCGAGCGCGTCGGCGAGGTCGCGCGCCAGAAGGTCGGGACCCGCGGCGCTGAGTGCCGCGGCGTTCGGATACGATCCCGGCACGGCCACGGCGAACACGCCGGCGGCCCGTGCCATGGCGATGTCCTCGGGGCTGTCTCCGATGTACATCGCGCCGGCCGGCTCAATGCCCATGCGCTGGAGGCACACCTCGAGCGCTTCCGGATCGGGCTTGCGGCGCGGACCGTCATCGCCGCAGACGACGTGCTCGAAGTGGTGCGCGAGGTCGAGCAGCACCAGCTCGCGCGCCATCCGGGCCCGCGTGGCGCTGGTGACGATGCCGCGCCGGAAACCGCGCTGCGCGACGACATCGAGCGCTTCGCGCGCTCCGGAGATCAGCGCCGGCGTCTCCTCGGCGAAATACCGCAGCCACGCCGCATCCGCCTCGCTCCACTTCTCCTCGGGCAGGCTCATGCAGCGGTACGTGTGGTGCCAGTTCGGCGAATACGTTTCGGCGTAGTGGGAACGGTCGAAGGAGATCCCGAGGTCCGCGAACATCCGGACGTAGCAGCGATATGAGGCGTCGGCGGTGTCGACGAGCGTGCCGTCCCAGTCGAAGAGGACGGCACGCACATCGTTCTTCATCTCAATAAAGGAGGCGGACGCCGAGCTGGATCTGGCGCGGGTCGCCCACGCCGCTCTGCACCGTTCCGTCGAAGTTGAAGATCAGGTTGGTCACTTCGGGGCGGCGCAGGTTCTTGCTGTTGAACAGATTGAACACGTCGATGGCCGGCTCGATGGTGAGTCCGGACCACGCGAACGCCCGGGCGATGCGCAGGTCGAGCGACGAGAACTGATTGTCCTTGCGCCCGAGGTTGCGGCGGGTCACGCTGCCGTCGGGGTTGATGCGGTCGGACGGCGAGGCGGCGTCCGCCATGAACCGGGGATTGCCGAAGATGTCATTCCCGCAGAACGCCGCGCTGACGACGCACGACAGAGACTTCGGCTGCGCCGAGCGATACGCGTAGCGCACGTTGACGTCGAAGGCCTTGGGCGCGCTCCACAGAAGCCAGCCGTTGAAGCGGTGGCGCTGGTCGCGGTCCGAAAAGCCGTACTCGGCGTCCAGATCGGTCACCTTCGCGTAGCGGAAGGAGAACGGGTCGCGCTCGTTGTCGTCGTCCGACTTGTCGCGCGAATAGGTGTAGTAGGCCTGGAACTGGAAGTTGCGCGAAGGCCGTTTGGTCAGGCCGAGCGTCAGACCCTGATAGAGGCTCTTCGCGCTCGACTCGACGGTGGTCAGCGTATTGATGCCGTTCACGCCGGCGGGAGCGAGGCCGCTGCCCCACGGAGATCCGAGAAGCGGATCGTTGCGATTGACGAAGCGTGTGATGCTCTCACCCTTCGCATAGTTGTACTTCACGAGGACCGCGTAGTCCCTGATCACTTCCTGCTCCCACGAGACGCTCGCCGATTTCGTCCTGGGATTCTGGAAATCCTCGTCGAAGACGAAGACGTCCGGAAGGAACGGTGCGCCGATCTCCGAGGCCGGGATCAGGTTCGGGTAGGCAGGGACGGGCCCGAGGATGCCGGTCAGCGCGCTGTTGCGGAACAGCGTCTGACCGCGGCTGCCGTTCGTCGAACGCGATGATGCCAGCGTGAGACCGGGAACGCGTCCGTAGAAGATGCCGGCATTGGCGCGAAGGACCTTCTGACCATCGCCGGTCGGATTCCAGGCGATGCCCAGGCGAGGCTGCCACATGCTGCGGTCCGACGGGATCGTTCCGTCAGACGGGAACTCCTGGCCATTCACCGTTTTCCCGATGAAGGGCGCGTAGAAAACCTGATCGGGCGGCGTGATCACGTCAGGCTGGATCTGCGCTTCCCAGCGCAGGCCGTACTGCACGTTCAGGTTCGGAGTGGCCTGCCAGCTGTCCTGGACGAAGATCGCCGGCTCGTCCTGGCGAATGCTCTGCGTTCCGGCTTCCTCGACTGAGATGTTGCCGACGCCGGCCTGCTGCAGATAGAGGAGAACAGGGCCGGTGACCGAGGCGCCGGAGCCGCACGAACCGGTCTGCGATGTCGTGCCATTGGAGCACTCGACGTAGCTCGGGTTGGCGAGATAGTTGAGGAAGCCGTCCGTGGAGCTGAAGATGTAGCGTCCGTTGGCGAATCCGAGGAACGTCTGGGCGGAGTTGACGCGGTTGAACTCCGCTCCGACTTTGAATGAGTGCGCGCCGCGCAGGTACGAGACGTTGTTGTTGAGCTGCACGCGCGTGTCGTAGTACTCGACAGGAATGAAGAACGGCATCCCGAAGCGGTAGCCGCTGCCGAAGTCGAACGCCGTGTCGGGCAACGGCCGGCTCTGTCCGGTGATGTTCGGCCCGTTGTACGGACGGGGGCGCTGCTCCTTGGCGGTCTGGAAACGAAACTCGTTCAAGAGGTCGCTGCTGAACGAGGAGATCAGCGAGCCGGTCAGCGCATTCGAGTCGTCCTTCTCGATCGCGTTCGCGCTCCGCCCCCACGAGTCGACGTCGAACGTCCCGTTCTCCTGCTCGGCCCATGTGTAGTTGTAGCGCACAGTGGCGAGATTGCGCGTGCTCACCGTCCAGTCGGCTTTGGCCAGAAGGACGCGCGCGTCGTTGGTCCGCTCGATCGGCGCGTTCTCGTTCGCGCTGCCCAAAGCGGCGAGCGCGGCGACCACGCGCGGCTCGATGCGCGTGGGATCGGTCTGCTTGGTCGTGCTGGCGTCCTGCATGTCGAACGCCACGAAGTAGAACAGGCTGTCGCGGCGGAGCGGACCGCCGACCGTGAACCCGGTCTGGAACTGGTTGGAGTCGAACTTCGGAGCCTCGCTGCCATCCGGCCGCTTCGGATTCGAGCTGAGCGAGTCGTTCTTGAAGACGAAGTGGGCAGTGCCCTTGAGGTCGTTCGTGCCTGACTTGGTGATGACGTTGACGAAGCCCGACTGGGAGCGCCCGAACTCGGCGTTCGCTCCGTCGGCGATGACCACCATCTCCTTCACCGCGTCCAGGTTGAACGTGAAGGCCGGACGCTGTCCGCCGCGCTGCTCGCCGAAGAACGGGTTGTTGAAGTCGGCGCCGTCGACGGAGACGTTGTTGGAGATGCCCTTCTGCCCGTTGATGGAGAGCTCGTCGCCGTCAGGACCCTGCACGATCGTGACGCCCGGCGTCATCTTCGTGTACTCGAGGAAGTTGCGCCCGTTGTTCGGCAACCCTTCCACCGATTCCTGATTGATTCGCGTCGACCCCTCGGTCCTGGCCGTCTCGACCAGCGGCGCCTCCGCCGTGACCACGATCGACTCGGCCACCGCCGCCTGGCTCAGCCCCACGTTCGCGGTCAGTGTCTGGCCGACGTTGAGCGAGTAGCCGCGCAGCACCCGCCGGGCGAAACCTTCCAGCTCCGCGGTGAGCTCGTACGGCCCCAGCGGCAGCAGGACGGCCCGGAACCGCCCGGCACTGTCGGTGATGAGGCGCTGCGTGTAGTTCGTCGCCGTGTTGCGGAGTGTGATACTCACACCGGGCAGCGCGGCGCCCGACGGATCGGAGACGACGCCTTCGATGACGCCGGTCGTGGCCTGTGACTGAGCAAAGAGGGAGGAACAGGAAAGGAGAAGAAAAAGCACCAGGAAGGAGCGGCGCATGGAGTCTCCTTTTATTCAGCGTAGTGACGGCTCGGATGGAAGGGAACGATTGGGCGCACTATAGGCCCGCGCCGTGAGGAACGTCAACGCGCGCGACAGACGAAGAAAAGCTTGACGGTGCGCGCCTCCAGGGTGTCCGACTCGTTATACGGATCGAAGTCGGAAACCTCGGCCGGAGTCAGCCCCGCTGCCGCGAGCGCATCGAAGATCTCCCGCTCCGAATATGCGCGCTGCTCGTGCCTTTCAGAGATCGGAAAGACCGTGCCGGAGGGCAGACGGGCCCAGCCCGTGACGAGGGCGAGGCCGGTGGCGTCCCGCTTGCGGAACGCCGTAGCGATCTCGAGGTGATACCCCTCCCCCGTCGCCACGAACGGCTCCTTCGTCCCCCACACCTCGGGATAGATGTCGGGGTGATTCATATCGAACAGGAAGAGAGACTCGGCGTTCATGACCCCCCGCACGGCGCGGAACGCGGCGGCGAGATCGTCGATGGTCTTCATGTGGTTGAGGCTGTCGAAGAGGCACGTGACGCGCGCGAAGGATCCGCGGAACGGGAGCGCGCGGAAGTCGGCGGCGGCGAGCCGCTGCACGCGATCGCGCGCCACCGCGAGCATCGGTATGGAGGCATCGACGCCGGTGGAGCGGTATCCGTTGGCCGTGAAGAAGCGCATCGCCAGGCCGGTGCCGCAGGCCAGATCGAGATGCGTCTTGTCGGCGGGGGTGTCGTAGCGCCCCAGGACGCCGGTGAGCATGCGTTTCGCGGCGCGGAAGAACCGTTCGCCGAGCGCGCGGTCGTACGCGTAGGCGAATGCGCCGTAGGACTCAGTCCTCATTCCATCGGTAGAAGCCCTGGCCCGTCTTCCGCCCGAGCTTTCCGGCGGCGACTTTGTCGCGCAGCAGCTGGGGCGGCTCGAACCGCTCTCCCAGGGTCGAGGCGAGATACTCGGCGACGCCGAGGCGGACGTCGAGGCCGAC
>DATKCA010000142.1:0-2226 GCA_035544675.1 Thermoanaerobaculia bacterium
AGGACTCGCGCATACCCCTCCTGCCGCTCCAGCCACAGCAGCCCTTTCGCGCCGCCCGATCCGATCACGTTCTGCCACATCAGCCGCGCGTCCATCAGCGGATGGAAGACCGGATAGCTGCCGTAGCGCGGAAACACGTCCTGCACGGGGAGAACGGAGTGGCCGCTGCCGAAGAGGTGCACGAGGCCGCCCCTGGCGACCGACTCCGCCATCATCTGCGCGGCCTCCCGGATGCTGCCGGCCTGCGTCGACCAGATGCGATCGAGAACTCCGCCCACCTTCTGCCGATACTGCTCTGCGCTCATCGAGACTCCAGTGTGGAGAGCGCGAGGTGCGCCGCTCCGAGAAGGTTCGCTTCCAGACCGAGCTTGCTGACGACGATCTCCACCTGCGGCGCGGAGAGCGGCTGCGCGCGCAGACGCGCCACGCGCGTGAGCTCCTCGAGAAAGAGATCGGCGGCGTTGGTGAGGCCGCCGGTCAGGACGATCGTCTCCGGATCGAACAGGCTGATCAGATTCGCCACCGCCGAGCCGAGCAGTGCGCCGGCGCGTTTGAACGTGGCCTGCGCGCCGCGATCGCCGTTGCGGGCCTTGTTCGCCAGCCACACCGGATCGCCGGCCAACGCCGGTCCGGCGGCCAGCGCCTCCAGCGACCCCGACTGCGCCGTCCTGTCGTTCGTCTCCTCGGTCACGACCATCCAGCCCGCGCAGCCGGACAACTCGTGCGCTCCGCGGATCAGACGTCCGTCGCTGAGGATTCCGGCGCCGATTCCCGTTCCGATCATCAGCACGATGACATCGCGTTTTCCGCGCGCGGCGCCGCGCCACGTTTCGCCGAGGACCGCGGCGTTGCGATCGCTTTCGACGACGACCGGGACCCGGAGCTTCTTTCGCAGCAGACGCCCCAGAGGCACCGCGTCCCACTCCGGCAGATTCGGCGCCCAAACCGTGCCGTTGCTGCGCACAAGGCCCGGCACCGCCACACCGACGGCGTCCCCGGCGCCGATCGCCTTCACCAGCCGCGCCATCTGATCGACCGGCGCGCTTTGCGAGCTCGTGTCCACCCGCTCCTCGACGCGGCCGCGCAACTTTCCGCGCCCGTCCACGGCGGCGGCCGCGACTTTGGTTCCACCGAGATCGATGGCGATCACCGAGGACGGCATCTGCGCCGGGATGATACTTCCTGGAATGGAGCGGCGCTCCATTCCGTCGCTCCCCTACTGCTCGGTGAGGACGCGGAAAGAGGTGTCGCCGATGACTTCCTTCGACAGGGCGATGGCGCGGAGTTTCTCGATCGCGTCCGCGCTCGATTCCGCCTCGACCGTGACGAAGATGTACCCCGGCTGCGTGCCCGAGGCGGTCAGGCGGCCGATGCGCCCGGTCTCGATCGCGTCTTCGATCGAGCGCTGCAGCTGCAGCTCTTCATCCGTCGGTGTCTCGCCCGCAACCCTGATCAGCATCTGCACCCGCGGCTTCTCGCGCACCTCGGTTGCCACCTGGTCGATGAGATCGATGGCCGCGCTCTTCTCATCGCTCTTCGCGCAGGCGGTCAGAGCCAGGAGAGCAACAGCCAGCAGGACTTTCACACCGGAATCGTATCGCGATGCTACGATCCGCGCCGATGGCCGAGCTGAAAACAAAGCCAACCGGCGAGGACGTGGCGGATTTCATCGAGCGCGTCACGGAGGGGGAGCGCCGCAGCGACTGCGTGACGCTGCTCGCTCTGATGCGCGACGCCACCGGCGAAGAGCCGAGGATGTGGGGCGGCAGCATCGTCGGATTCGGCAGCTACCACTACAAGTACGACAGCGGCCGCGAGGGCGAATGGATGGCCACGGGCTTCTCGCCGCGCAAGAACGACCTGACGCTCTACATCATGCCGGGACTCGATCGCTACGCCGGTCTGATGAAGAAGCTCGGCAAGTACAAGACCGGCAAATCGTGCCTCTACATCAAGAAGCTGCGGGACGTGGATATGGCCGTGCTGCGCGAGCTGCTGGAGAAGTCCTTCCAGGCGATCACGAAGAAGTGACGTTTCATGAGGTGACGATCCTGCTCGCGTACTTCTGACGGGCCGACTCGAAGAATCGCTCGTCGCGCTGCGCCTCGGTCATCAGCCACGACAGGAACTTCTCGCTGTACTGCCGCGTCCCGAACATCGGCTTGTGCGTGAACTCCGGCCGCTCGTCGGTCCGGTGCACGTGCCTCACCGACAGCAGGTCGAACT
>DATKCA010000143.1:0-6970 GCA_035544675.1 Thermoanaerobaculia bacterium
GCCGTGCGCCAGCACGGCGTCCCAGACGCGGGCGTCGGCCCATTCCATGTGCAGCATGAAGTCGCGGAGCATGGAGGAATTCTATGCTCTGAGGACCGCGCCGGTGAGGACACCGGCGCCTCCATGCATCCTGCCTGAGACCTGCCCAAACATATTCGAAATTTGAGAGTCAAAGACCGGGCTCGGGCACGGGCTCGGGCACGGGAAAGACGTGGCACCCTGAGCCCCATGCATCCTGAGGCCCGAGGCCCGAGGCCCGCATTAATCCCCCGGCAGGCCGTGCTCGCGGTAGTGCTTCCACTGCTGGTAGTTCGTGAAGACGAACCAGGCGATGATGAGCGCCAGGAAGATCCAGCGGAGCATGAGCCCGGCGATGGCCACGCCCGTTCCGACGACGATGGCGATCCACACGGCGATGACGAAGGCCGTCTTCTCCTGCAGGAAGATCCGGAGGAAGTTTCGGACGGCGTGTCCGCCGTCGAGAGGCGAGACCGGCAGCAGGTTGAAGATCCCCCACCAGATGTTGGCCTGCCGCAGCATGGGCACGAAGACGATCAGCATCGGGTCCTGGCGCACGAAGTCGACGTGGACGAGGACCAGCGTCATCACCCACGCCAGTGCGAAGCTCGACAGCGGGCCGGCGATGCTGATGGCCACGTCATGCCATGGGAGGGCGCGGCGGGCGTTCATGGTGACGCCGCCCATGCCGCCCAGGACGATCTCGCTGGGGCCATAGCCGAAGAGGCCGATGGCGGCGGCGTGAGCCAGCTCGTGGATCAGGACGCTGATGAAGAGCACCGGCGCCCACAGCAGCGCGTAGTGAACTCCGTAGTTGGGGTTATACGCGCTGGCGACGAAGAGGCCGACGATGATGATGAAGCTGAAGTCGATCGCGATGGTGGTTCCGCGAATGGAGCCGAGGTGAAGCATTCGTCATTCTTCACTCATCGCTCTGAATTCGCAATTGCCGATCGACATTCGTCACAAGCTCGATGACGCGCGCGTCGCGCCTGGTGTCGTAGGTGTAGAGGTGGGGATCGTCGTGAGGGTGCTTCTTCATCCACTTGTTCTTGTACAGGTCGCGATCGCCGGCGCTGAGCAGCTGCGCGATGGTGGGGTTGTCGAGCAGCGACGAGCATGACACCCCCCAGGTCACGCCGACGTTGAGGGTATCGGTGCCGAACGTCCACTGGCAGGAGGCGATCTCGCTCGTCATCCTCACCGCCAGTGCTTCCACCTCCGGAGGGGCCAGCTGCGGCACGAGCATCACGAATTCGTCCCCGCCGTACCGCGCGATGAGGTCCTCGTTGCGCGTACGGCGCAGGAACAGCCCGCCGATGTCGCGGAGGATGCGGTCGCCGGCCAGGTGACCGAGCGTGTCGTTGATGTTCTTGAACTCGTCGAGGTCGAAGAAGACCAGGTTGACGTCCGCCTTCTCCTGGAGGAGGCGCTCTGCCTCATGGAAGAAGAAGCGGCGGTTGAAGAGCCCGGTGAGCTCGTCGCGCGTGGCCAGCCCGTAGAGCGTGCGAACGGTGTCGTCGAGCCTCTTCTGGCGCGTGATGAGGCGGCGGGCCACGCTCAGCCGCGCGGCGATCTCCGGCTCGCCCGCCGACTTGGGCATGAAGTCGTCGAAGCCGAGGCGCAGCGCGTTGATTCGGGTCTCCACGTCGTCGCGGACGGTGAGCATGATGGCGTAGCCATCCTTCTGCTGCTCCAGCTCGCGGATCGCGGAGATGAGCTGCATCCCGTTCATGCGCGGCATCTCGCAGTCGATGATGAACAGGTGGTAGGCCGAGCCGCCGCGGATCGCTCCGAAGGCCTCCGCTCCGTCGGCGCAGGCGGTCACCTCGAATCCGAACGTGGACACCAGGGCGGCCATGAAAGTCCGATACGCCTCGCTGTCATCGACAACGAGGGCGCGCAGTGGCGTGAGGTCGCCGGCCTGCTCGTGATAACGGCGGCGCAGGGTATCGGGCATTGTCGGTAACGGAGTTCACAGTTCACGGTCACAGGGGACGTCGTCGTGAAACGAATGCCGAGCTGTGATGTGAGCGGGGCGTGAGAACCCGTGAAAACGCCTTCAAGTCTCACGCCAGCGCTGTGCCATGCTGCCAGTTGCGAATCATCTCCCATGGCGCGGGCGCCGCGAAGAGAAATCCCTGGCCCAGGCTGATGCCGAGCTCACGCGTCACTCGCAGCTGTTCCTCCGTCTCGATCGCCTCCGCGATGGTGCTCGCGCCGATGGACTCCGCGCTGCGCGCCACCAGATCGATCAGACGGCGCCGGATCGGATCGCGCTCCACGCCTTTGAACAGCGAGTGACCGACTTTCAGATAGTCCGGCTTCAGCTCGGCGATGGCCTCCAGCGTGGCGTAGCCGGAGCCGCAGTCATCGATGGCGATCTGGAAGCCCATCGACTTGAGCTGATGCAGCGCGTTGCGGAACGTCTGATAGTCGCGGATCGCGCTCCTCTCGGTCACTTCCACCACGATGTTGCTGCAGCCGAAGAACGACTCGAAGACGCCCGTCCCGCGGTGCTGGAGCTGCTGAATGAAGTGCGATTCCAGGTTGAAGAAGAGGTTGCCTTTCGAGCAGATCTCGTCGAGCCAGGGCCGGACGTTCTGGATGCAGAGCGTCTCCAGGTCCCACACCAGGTCGAAGTCGCGGGCCAGCTCGAACATGACTTCCGGCTTTTCCAGATCCGATCCGGCCGGCCCGCGCGAGAGGGCCTCGTACCCCAGGATCGCGCCGGTGTCGAGGTCGACCACGGGTTGGAAGACGGTGCGGATGGCGCGGTCGTTGATGGCCCGGACGAGCTGCTCGCGCATCACGTGGAGGAACTTCGACTCGTGCCGCTCGGCGCTGTCCCTGGCCTCCCGTACGGCGTTGTAGAGCACGCGGGGCGCGAAGACCGGCAGCTTCTGCGTCGACGCCGCTCCGGCGAAGATGATCACTTCGTCCGCGATCGCCGGGTCGAATTCCGTGGCGGAGAGGGCGCGCCGCGCCAGCCGCTCCAGCTCACGGGCGTTCTGCCCCAGGCTGGTTCCGCCGGCGGCCGGAACGAAGAGGTAGAAGTCGTTCGCGCCGGAGTGGCTCGTGGCGATGATGGCGTCGTTGCCGAGGAGCTTGGAGGTCATGACGCGGATGCCGCGGACGAAGTGCCGGCGCAAGGCGTCGAACGCTTCCCAGCGCTGCGTCTCGCCGACGCGGAACAGCGGCTCGATCTCGATGCAGTAGACGTCGAGCTGCTGGCCTTCCTGGATGATGTTGCGGAGCTCGTCGACGATGATGGCCAGCGTGGGCAGGTCGGTCGCGGCGTCGTAGAACAGCTCGCGGAGCCGGTTCGAGTCCCCGCCGCCCAGGGTCATCGTCCACCAGAGGTCATCGCGCGCTCCGAGGAGCTCGCGCGTCACGCGCCGGAGGGAGTCCTCCCGGACCGGCTTGATCAGGTAGCGGTCCGCGCCCATGCGCAGCGATTTCTCGCGATCGAGCGTGTCCGCCGACCCGGTCAGCATGACCACCGGCATCGACTTGCCGCTCTCGGTGGCCCGGACGTAGCGGAGGAACTCCCATCCCAGCCGTCCGCCGGCCAGGTCGATGTCGATGATGGCCATGTCCGGCTTCTCGCGCTCGGCCACCGCGATGGCGCGCTGCACGTCGGCGCACCAGATGATGCGGAAGCGCTCTTCCGGCAGCGAGCCGCGCACGAACGTCCCGACGCTCTCCTCGTTATCGAGGACCAGGACGACTGCGTGTGATTTCTGCGCAGACATGGGGGTCGGGGGCTCGGGGCTCCGGGCTCGGGGCTCCGGGCTCCGGGGCCAGGGGGACTCATCTGCAAGCAACCGGCCGACCCGGGGGTTTTCCCGTGCCCGCGCCCGTGCCCGAGCCCGAGCCCGGCTTCTCGTTCCCGGGAGGGGGACGCCCGTGAGGACACCGGCGTTCTCCTCCCCTATGATTCTGCGCATGCACTTCGAGACAAAGGCGATCCACGCCGGGATGCAGGTCGATCCCTCCACCGGGGCGATCGCGCCGCCGATCCACCTCTCCACCACGTTCGAGCGCGACGAGCGGGGAGAGACACCGCTCGGCTACAGCTACATCCGGGACGGTAATCCGACGCAGTCGATTCTGGAAGCCGCCCTTGCGGCGATCGACTCGGGCGAAGCCTCGCTGGCCTTCGCATCCGGCATGGCCGCGGGGGCCGCGCTGCTGCAGACGCTGCCGCGGGGGTCGCGGGTGATGCTGGCCGACGACTGCTACTACGCGTACCGGGAGCTGGCCGCGGAGTACTTTCCGAAATGGGACCTGCACCTCGACGTGGTGGCGATGGAAGACGCGGACGCGGTCACCGTCGCGCTCCGGCAGCGTCCCGCCCTGGTATGGCTGGAGAGCCCCTCGAACCCGCTGATGAAGATCGTCGACATCGCGGCGGTGGCAGACGTCGCGCACAAGGCCGGGGCGATGGTGCTGGTGGACGGGACGTTTGCGACGCCGGCGGTGCAGCGGCCGATCGAGCTGGGCGCGGACATCGTCCTGCACGCCACCACCAAATACATCGGCGGGCACAGCGACGTGCAGGGCGGGGCGCTGACGTTTCGCAAGCGCGACGCTCTGTACGAGCGCACCGAAAAGGCGCGGCTGCTCATCGGCGGCGTGGCCTCGCCGTTCAACTCGTGGCTGGTGCTGCGGGGGATCCGGTCGCTGGCGGCGCGGATGCGCGTCCACAGCGAGAATGCCGCGGCCATCGCGGAGTCGATGGCGCGGCATCGGCGCATCGAGGCGGTGTATTACCCCGGCCTCTCGTCGCATCCCCGTCATGGGGTGGCGCGCCGGCAGATGCGCGGGTACGGCGGAATGCTGTCGCTGCTGGTGCGGGGCGGGCGGGAGGAGGCGTTGGCCGTCACCGCCCGAGTCTCCCTCTTCACCCGCGCCACCTCCCTCGGTGGCGTGGAGAGTCTGATCGAGCATCGCGCCTCCAGCGAGGGGCCGGGTAGCGGCACGCCGCAGAATCTGCTTCGCCTTTCTGTCGGGCTGGAGCATCCTGATGATCTGATTGCGGACCTGAGCTCATCTCTGGAGTGACCCATGCGCCACACACTCATCGCGTTGACCCTCTTCGCCCCGCTTCCCGCCGCCGCGCAGCTCGAGCCGCTCCACTGCGGAACGGGCCACGAAGTCACGGAGACGGTACGGGAGGCTTCGGCATGGTCGCGGGCGCGCGCGGAGCAGCTGGCCTCGAAGGGTCTGCGTCCGGCCACGGCGGCGCTCCAGGACAACGTGGTCATCCTCCCGGCCGACGAGACCAACGCGCCGTTCCGCCGCCCGTTCGATCTGCACGGACGGACGCTGATCTTCACGCCGTCGGGTGACGGGTATGCGGTGCGCAACACGGCCATCGCGTACGACACCGACCGCGGCTCCCGGCTTCAGCTGGTCGACGCGGCGGAGGACTACGCGACGGTGACGGCCGACTTCGAGTTCCCGTTCTTCGGACGGGTGGTCCGGAATCTCTTCGTCACGAATCACAGCGCGATTTTCCTGGAGAGACCGCAGCCCTCGTCCCTCCGGCAGTACAGTGATCTCGATCTGGCGATGGAGAGCGGCGGGGTCATCTCGCCTCTCCTGTCGACGGGGCGCTCGCGGCTCACGGCGCGGCCGGTGGTCATGGTCCGCAAGAGCAGCGACTCGGTCGTCATCACCTGGACCTCGGAGGAGCGCTACGACGTGCAGGCCGTTCTGTCGAAGAGCGGCGAGATCCGTTTCTCGTACATGCTGGTGACGCAGTACCCGACGGCGTCCGCCATCGTCATCACGTCCGGACTGGAGTCGTGGCGCAACGAGCGGACGGCGCTCGGTTCGGCCAGCGACCCGAGCGGTGACATCCGCACCGGCGTCCCGGCATCGACCGATCTCACCGAGATGGCCGTCAGCCGCGTCAGCGATCTCGATCTCTACGAGGTTCGTCTGCGGCTTCGCGGCGACGTGCCCGCGCAACCGCAGGGAACGGCGGGCTACGTCCTGGCCATCGGCGATGGCGAGGCCACGCAGACCGTCCGCCTCACCATCGCCAGAGACGGAACGATGACGTACAGGCTTCCGGGCGGCATCGTGGCGACGGGAACGAAGGCTGTGACGGTGGAGGGGTCGACGGTGACGCTGCGGTTCCTGGGCGAGCACGTGCCGTCCTCCGGATCGATCCCGATCCGCGCGTACACGACGTGGAACGGCGGGGTCATCGACCTCGGCCCGCAGGTCGAGGTCCCGATCAGAACCAGCGGGAGGCGCGTGCGGACCGACTTCAGCACGGTGGTGGACGAGGTCATCGAGCGCCGTCCCATTGCCGAGGCGTTCACGCTGCCGGTGCTGAGCGTGGCGCGAGTGTGGGAGCAGGTGAAGCAGTCGCTGCCGCTCACCGACGGGGAGATCGACGGCGTGGCGATCTACCAGAACTTTCTCACCGACCTGGTGCTGTATGCGGGCGCGTATTCGACGGGCGGCAACGCCGGAGTGAGCGGGCTGTACCAGGGCGACGTGACCGCGGCGGCGGAGCCTCGAGTGCCGGCGCTGATGCACATGAACGCCGTCGGTTACGGCCACAACCGGACCCCGCGCGGCGCATCGCACGTGGTGCTGCACGAGCTCGGGCATCGCTGGCTGCTCTTCGTGACCCTCCAGGAGAACGGCGCGATGACGCGGTCGCTGAACCCGGTCTCCCCGCATCCGGCGCAGTACGTCGACACGCGCGCAGCGTTCCGCGTCTACACGGACACCGATACGTCGGTGATGGGCGGCGGGCACTTCACGACCGAGCCCGACGGCGCGTTCGCGACGGGGCCGTACGGCGCGTACGGGTTCAGCTGGCTCGATCTCTATCTGATGGGACTGGCGGACCCGGCGGAGGTGAAGCCGTGGTTCTACATCGCCGACTCCAGCCCCACGCTGGCCGGCGAATACTACGCGCCGCCGA
>DATKCA010000144.1:0-12694 GCA_035544675.1 Thermoanaerobaculia bacterium
TCTTCGGGCGCGTGCCCAGCCAGATGAACAGGCCGGGGACCTTCTCCTGGAAGAACGAGAAGTCTTCGGCGCCGAGCACCGGGTTCACCACCGTCGTGGCCGGGTTGATGCGCTTCAGCGTCACCGCCATCTTCTCGGTCAGCGCGGGATCGTTGTACGTGATCGGATAGCCGGTGGTGATCGTGACCTCGGCGGATGCGCCTGCGGCGGTGGCGATCGACTCCGCGGTTCGTTTGACCCGCTCGTGAATTTCCGTGCGCATCGTCTTGTCGAGCGCCCGGAGCGTGCCGATCATCTCCACATCGTCGGGGATGATGTTGTTGCGCACGCCGCCGCGGATCATGCCGATCGTCACGATCGACGGCGCTACCGTGGAGTCGAGCTGACGGCTGGGGATGGTCTGCAGTCCGAGGATGATCTGCGAGGCCACCACGATCGGGTCGACGCCGAGCCAGGGATACGCGCCGTGCGTCTGCTTCCCGCGGACGACGATCTTCAGAGTGTCGACCGCCGCCATCATCCCGCCCGGCCTGTACGCGAGCTCCCCAACCGCGAACCGCGACGTCACGTGCAGTCCGAAGATCGCGTCGACCTTCGGATCGGCCAGCACCCCCTCCTTCACCATCAGCTCCGCTCCCCCCTCCTCCCCCTCGGGCGCCCCTTCCTCGGCCGGCTGGAAGATGAACTTCACCGTGCCCGGGATCTCGCTGCGCATCCCGGCCAGCACCTCGGCCACGCCGAGGAGGATGGCCACGTGGGCGTCGTGCCCGCAGGCGTGCATGACGCCGACATCCTGTCCGTTGTAGGTCGTCCGGACTTTCGACGCGAAGGGGATGTCGACCTGCTCGGTGACGGGAAGGGCGTCCATGTCCGCGCGCAGTGCGACGACCTTCCCCGGCTTTCCGCCGCGAAGCAGGCCGACCACGCCGGTGTGCGCGACTCCTTCGCGCGTCTCGATGCCGAGCTGGGGCAGGCGGTCCGCCACGATCTTCGCGGTGCGCACCTCGCGGTTGCCGAGCTCGGGATGCTGGTGGATGTCGCGGCGCACGGCGATGACGCGCTGCTCGGCGGCGGCCGCGGCGTCGTGGATTCGCTGTTCGAGCGTGGCTGCTCCGGAAGTGGTGGGCATGACGGCTCCTGTAAGAAGGACTGCGATGGTCGCGGTTTTCACGCCGCAATCATACGATCGCGCCGCGGAGACTCTCCGCCTTCTCGATGAGCTCCCCGAACCAGTCGGCGAAGTTCGGCTCGCCTTTTTCCAGGGCCAGCAGCCGGACGCGGGTGGACATTTCGATGAACTGCTCGATGAACCCGCGCAGCTCGTCGGTCACGCCCAGCTCCAGCAGGGTGGAGGACTGCTCCTCGATGGCGTTGTACGCCTGGAGCGCCTGAGCGTACTCGGTGCTGAAGAAGGCGAAGCTCGCCCTCGCGTCGTCAGGAGGTTCGGACGTCATTTCTCCATGAAAAGCTGCGGATTTTGCGCCAAGACACGCCCCTGACCGGCGCGGTAGGGGGGCGGTGGCCCTTGTCCCTCCCGCGCGGGGAGAAGCAGCCCGAAGGGCGGATGAGGGGCATCGAGAAGAATCCCCGCGGCTGGCGCGCTACCATGTTGCCCCGATGAGCGTTCCGTTGCCGCGCTGACCAAGCGGATGAATGAACTGACCTGATGCGACTCCTCCTGGCGGTCTCACTCCTGTTCGCGGCGACCCTTCCCGCCCAGCAGAAACCAACCCTGGCGATCCTCGGCGAAACGATCGAAGTATCGATCGTGAATCTCGACGTGATCGTGACCGATCGTCAGGGAAATCGCGTGCGTGGATTGAAGCCGTCGGACTTCCAGGTTCGGGAAAACGGAAAGCTGCAGACGATCTCGAACTTTGCGGAGTATTCGTCCGATGCGGCGCCGGTATCCTCACCGGCGGCTGCAACGGACGAGACCCGCGCTCCAGCGAATGCGAAGACGATGGTCGTCTTCATCGAGCGTGTGAACCTGCACCCGCGCGATGCGGACCGGCTCTACGCCTCGCTGGAAGAGGTCCTGGTGCGAGTGGTCAGACCCGGCGACGCGGTTTCTGTGGTCTGGTGGGATGGCGGGATGACGATCAGGCAGGACTTCACGGACGATCTGCCGCTGCTCACCAGGACGCTCCGCGACCTGAGGGAGGAGAGCAAAAAGCTCATGTTGCCCGACTCGGAGTCGCTTGGCAGGCGTCAGAAGGAGCAGGACAGTTGGGAAGAAATGCTGGAGGGCACAGATATGCCGGCTCCCGACGTCATGGCGGCGGACTCGGCGATGCTGGCGCGCCGTGCGTTCATGCAGATGAAGGCGAAGACGTACGCGCTCACATCGCTGATCGACGTGATCGCGCCGGCCAGAGGGAAGAAGATCCTCCTCATGGCCACGCGGCGTTACTCCGAGTTTGCAGGCGCGGAGTTCTTCAAGGGCGCGCAGATGCCGCAGGTCGAGCAGAGGGAGTACAACACCCTGGCGCTGCGAAAGTCAGTCTCCGATTCCGCGAACGCCGGAGGAGTGACGATCTACGCCGTTTATCCTCCCGGCCTGCCGAAGCGGACCGCGGTCTCCGCCGAGGAAGCCCCTAATATCAATCGAGCGGGCTCGACCCGTGACGAGCAGCCGGAGCGTGACGAGCAGAACAGCGCCTTCGAGTGGAACGTGCTGCTCAACGAATCGCGCGCGCTGGAGGATCTGGCCCGCGCGACCGGAGGGCTGTCGGCGTGGGGTGCGGGAAGCATCGTGGAGATGCTGCCCACGCTTGGCGACGACATGCAGAGCTACTACTCGCTCGCATTCCGGGCCACGCCGGGGAAGAGGAAAGAGCGGAGGATCGAGGTCCGGGCGGTGAATGGCCAGTACCAGGTTCGCGCCAGGCAGTCGTACGTGGAAAAAACGGAGGCGGAAAGGATGGCCGATCGCGTCGTCGCTCACCTTTTCCGGCCGGAGGGGGCGAATGCGCTCGCGGTGAGCGCCGAGATCGGAGAGGCGATGAGCCGCGGCGCGAAAGTGGCCATTCCGGTGAAGATCCGCATCCCCATCGGAGATCTCACCATCCTGCCCGAAGGAGCTCATCACTCCGGCGCGTTCACCGTGTTCGCCGCAGCGGGCGGGGGCGTGGGCGTGGTCAGCGGGGTCACGCAGACAACGCAGCCGTTTCAGATTCCCTCGTCCGACCTCGAACGCGCTCGCGCCTCGCACTACAGCTATGAGCTGACGGTCATGACCGACGGAACCGCGGAGCATGTCTCCGTCGGCGTGCTCGATGAATTGTCGAAGCAGTATGGAATCGTTCGGCTCTCACTATATTGATGCGCGTCCTTCCGGCGGTCTCACTCCTGCTCGCAGCGCCCCTTCTGGCCCAGCAGCAGCCCGCCCTCCCCATCCTCGGCGAGACGATCGAAGTATCGATCGTGAGTCTCGACGTGATCGTTACCGATCGTCAGGGCAATCGTGTGCGGGGACTGAAGCCGTCGGACTTCGAGGTTCGCGAGAACGGGAAGTTGCAGACGATCACGAACTTCGCGGAGTACACGGTCGATGGGCCGCCGGTGTCCGTTGGGGCGCCGGTGTCCTCAGCGGCGCGGCCGCCGGCTGAGGACAGCCGCCCTCCACAGAATCCGCGGACGATGGTGCTGTTCGTCGAGCGGGTCCAGCTTCTCCCGCCGGATGCAGACCGCCTCTTCGCCTCGATGGAGGAGACGGTGCGGAGTGTCGTCCGGCCCGGTGACGCCGTGGCCATCGTCACCTGGGACCGGGCCATGAAGGTCGTGCGTGACTTCACGGACGATGTCGAGGCGCTCTCGTCGACGATCCGGGAACTGCGCGAGGTCAGCAAGCGCGTCATGCTCCCGGATGCAGAGTCGATTCAGAGGCGCCAGGAAGAGCAGGATCGGCTCGCGGTCCTGTACGCGGGCAGTGGTGTCGGGCCGCCCGACCAGATGCTCACCGACTCGATCATGCTGGCGCGGCGCGCTCTGTCCAGGATGAGGTTCAAGGTCCACTCGTTGAAGTCGCTGATCAATCTGATGGCGCCGGCTCAGGGGAAAAAGGTTCTGCTGATGGCCACCCGGCGCTTTTCCGAGTTCGCCGGCGCCGAGTTCTTTCCAGGAGGCCAGGTCCCCCAGGATCACCGGATCGAGCTGAGTACGTCGGAGATCAGAAAGTCCGTCCAGGACGCCGCGAATGCCGCCGGCGTGACTGTTTACGCCGTCTATCCACCCGGTCTTCGCACGGGTTCTGCTTTTTCCGCCGAGTTCGCTCCGGACATCTCGACGATGAACAACCCGGATCGCGATCTGGAGAGCAACGCCTTCGACTACAACGTCCTGGCGAACGAGGCGGTCGCGTTGGACGAGATCGCCCGCGCCACCGGCGGGCTCTCGGCCTGGGGTGCCGGCAGCATCACGGTGTTGATGCCGAAGGTCATTGAAGACATGAGCACCTACTATTCGCTCGCGTTCCGCGCCAGCCCCGGAAAGAAGAAGGAGCACCGCATCACCGTCCGCACGATCGATCGCCAGTACCAGGTCCGTTCGAGAAGCGCTTACGTGGAGAAGAGCGAGAGCGACCGGATGGCGGACCGGGTGGTGGCGGCGCTCTTTCGGCCCGAGCTGCAGAACACACTCGCCGTGCACGCAGAGCTGGGCGAGCCGGCCGTGAAGCGCGGCAGAGTCTCCATCAAGCTGAAGGTGCGCATCCCGATCGGGAATCTCACCGTGCTGCCCGACGGGCGCCATCACGCCGGCGCGTTCACGGTGTTTGCCGCCGCGGGCGGGCGGGTGGGCGTGGTCAGCGACGTCATCCGGAAGACGCAGGCGTTTCAGATTCCTTCCTCCGACCTCGGGCGCGCTCGTGCCTCGCACTACAGCTACGAGCTCACGGTCATGACCGACGGCGCCGCGGAGCACGTCTCCGTCGGCGTGCTCGACGAGGTATCGAAGCAGTACGGGATCGTGCGGCTGCCGCTGGGTCATCCCGAGCGTTAGCGAGGGATCTGGGCGAAGGGAGGTGCGATGATCGTTCACCCTGCCGCCCGGCCACCCGGATTCCTCGCTACGCTCGGAATGACTACTTCGCCAGTGCGCTCAAATCCTCCATCGACCGCAACACGCCGCCGCGCATGACATAGCGGGTCTTCCGGAAGTTCGCGACGTCCTTCGACGGGTCGGCGCCGAGGAGGACGAGGTCGGCGGACTTGCCTTTCTCGATCGTGCCGGTGTCGTTCTGGACGCCCGCGGCGCGTGCCGCGACGGCGGTGCTGGCCACGATGACCTGCATCGGCGTCATGCCGGCGCGCTGCATCGCCTCCATCTCCGCGAAGATCGACGGCCCGTGCAGCGTCATCGGATTGCCGGCGTCGGTGCCCGTCGCGATCGACACACCCGCGGCGACGAGCGTCCTGAGGTTCGCGTCGAAGACCCGCTCGCGCTCGGCGGTCCGCTGATCGCGTCGCGCCACATCCTCCGCCTTCACGTTCGGGGCGGATACGCTCGCCGTGGCGGCAACGCGCGCGCGTGTGGCCGCGTCGACGCAGCCGTTGGGGTCGTCGATCCGCGGCGCTTTGCGATCGACGACGCCCTGGAACATCCGGACGTATCCGCGGGCGACGGTGAGCGTCGGCGTGTAGATCGCATCGTTGCGCTTCATGAGGTCGATGAGCTCCTGGTCCACGGGGACGTCCCACACGCTGTGCACGAGAAGCTTCGCGCCGGCGCGCAGCGCCTCCTTGGCCTGAGAGAGGTCGGTGGCGTGCACGATGAGCGGCAGATTGTGTTTCCGCGCCTCGTCGCCGGCGGCGCGAATGGCCGCGGCATTCTCGTTCAGATACCAGACCTTCACGGCCTTCGCGTTCTGCGCCGCCAGGTACCGCACGCCGCTGCGACCCGACTCCTCGTCCTTCAGATGAATGAACTGCCGTTCGGCCGGCAGGTTCACCCAGTGATCGAGTGTGGACAGCAGCGGACCGGCCGCCACGACGCGCGGAACGCTCATGTCTCCGGCGAATCGATTGGCGATCTGGAGCGTCCACGGATATCCGCCGACGTCGAAGACGGTCGTGACGCCCGAGCAGAGGTACGAGCGGCCGTAGCGGTGCGGATCGGTCTTCAGCTCGCCGATCGTCTTCTCGTACGGATGCGTGGCCCGCGCGTCGAGCGCGTCCGGCCGCCCGTCAGCCCACGCGGTCTGCGAGAAGTGCACGTGCGCGTCGATGAGGCCCGGCGTGATCCACATGCCCTTCCCGTCGACCACGTCGGTTCCCGGCGGCACGTCGCATTGTCCGGCGCAATCGATCTTCCCGTCGCGGGTCACGACGACGGCGCCGGCGAGGGGCGGGCCGCCCCGTCCGTCGATGAGCGTCGCGCCGGCGATCGCACGCGGCGGGGCGGGCGTGTTGGGCGGGGAGTCGATCGCGCCGGTCAGCGCGATCTTCCATCCGTCGTCCGTTTTCACGAACAGCCTCTCCGAGATTCCGGAGTGCTCCTCGCTGCCGTAGCGGACGCGATAGCGGTACGTCCCGTAGACGATGCCCGGCTGCACCGGCGTCAGCCGGATGTCGGTGGCCTCGATCGTGTCGGGCCATTGCGCGCCGGCTCCGCGCGCGAACTCGTCGTAACCGGTGGAGAAGCCGGCCGGTCCGCCTCGCACCAGGCGCTCGCTGTTGAGGTAGAGCGACAGGTACCTGGCGCGGTCGCGCCGGCGGATGGCGTCGATGTTCTGGTCGAAGACGGCTCGTGCCGCCGCGAGATCGGTTGGCGCGCCGGCGTCTGTTGGGGCGCCAGTGGCTGTTGGGGCGCCGGTGGCCCCATACATCCACGCGAGAACGAGGGTGGCAAGCGTTTTTCGCATGCCGCACATCATCATCCATAATCCCGCCCGCATGGCCTTTCTCGAAGGGCGCGCTCTCTCCAAGACCTATCGGAACGCCGAGGTGCCGGTGGAGGTGTTTGCCGGTCTGGACCTGAAGGTGGAGCGGGGGGAGATGCTGGCCATCGTCGGCCCCTCCGGCATCGGCAAATCGACCCTCCTCCATCTGCTGGGCGGCCTCGATCGGCCAGATTCCGGAACCATCCGTGTCGGTAACGATGAGGTGACATCCATGACCAGCGACGAGCTGGCGCGGTTCCGCAACCGCAATGTCGGCTTTGTCTTTCAGTTTCATCATCTTCTGCCCGAGTTCACGGCCGTGGAGAATGTGGCCATGCCGGGCTGGATCGGAAGAGTTTCCGCCGGTGAGGCGTTGCAGAAGGCGTCCGCACTCCTTTCGGAGCTCGGGCTGGAAGCGAGAGGTCGTCACTACCCCAGCCAGCTCTCAGGCGGGGAGCAACAACGTGTCGCGATCGCCCGGGCCCTGCTCACCGATCCGCTGCTGTTTCTCGCCGACGAGCCGACCGGGAATCTCGACCTCGAGACCGCCGAGCGCGTATTCGAGGCAGTGCGGGAGTGCCATGTCAAGAGACGGCTGACATCCGTGATTGTGACCCACAATCACGACCTGGCTGACCGATGTGACCGGGTATTCGAGATGAAGCAGCGATACAATTGATTTCGGCACCCAGGTTCTGCCAAAGACCATGTTCGAAAAATACAACGAGAAAGCGCGTCGTGCCCTCTTCTTCGCCCGCTACGAAGCCTCCAAGCTCGGCAGTCGCGTCATCGAATCGGAGCACATCCTCCTCGGCGTCCTCCGAGAGGGGGAGGAGATCATCAAGGAGATTTTCTCCCGGTTCAATGTGAAGCCGGAGCAGATCCGCCGCGAAGTCGAAGGCGACCGCCTGTTCGTCGACCGCATCTCCTCTTCGGCCGAGCTGCCGCTATCCGAGGAGTCGAAGAAGATCCTCGCGTATGCGGCGCACGAGGCGGAGTCGATGCTGCACCAGTACGTCGGCACCGAGCATCTGCTGATCGGCATCCTGCGCGTGGAGTCGTCAACGGCCGCGCGCATCCTCACCGCCAAGGGTCTGAACGTCTACGGGGTCCGCGAGGAGACGATCTCCATTCTGAAAGAGCGCGAGGCGGACAAGCAGAAGAAGGAGCTGCCCTTCCTCGCCGAGTACGCCCGCGACCTGACACAGATGGCGCATCAGGCGCAGTTCGATCCGCTGATCGGACGGGAGAAGGAAGTCGAGCGCATCATCCAGATCCTGTCCCGCCGCACGAAGAACAACCCCATTCTTCTCGGCGAGCCGGGCGTGGGAAAGACGGCCATCGTCGAGGGGCTGGCGCAGCGCATCGTCGACGGCAACGTCCCGCTGTTCATCGCCAACAAGCGGATCCTGTCGCTCGACCTGTCGCTGATCGTGGCCGGGACGAAGTATCGCGGCCAGTTCGAGGAGCGGCTCAAGGGCATCATCAAGGAGCTGAAAGAGAATCCGGACATCATCATCTTCATCGATGAGATCCACTCGCTGATCGGTGCCGGGTCGGCCGAGGGCTCGCTCGACGCGGCCAACATTCTCAAGCCGGCGCTCTCGCGCGGGGAGATCTCCTGCATCGGCGCCACGACGATCCGCGAGTACCGGCGCTACATCGAGAAGGACCGCTCGCTGCTGCGCCGTTTCCAGGCCATCAACGTGGCGCCGCCGAGCGAGGACGAGACGCTGCAGATCCTCGAGGGTGTCAAGGAGCGCTACGAGAGCTTCCACAAGGTCAAGTACAGCGACACGGCCATCCGTTCCGCGGTGTATCAGTCCAACCGCTACATCACCGATCGTTTCTTCCCCGACAAGGCCATCGACATCCTCGACGAGGCCGGCGCCAAGGTGAAGCTGCGCCGCGTGGCCGACACTCAGAATCTGCGGCGGCTGGAATCGGAGATCCGCTCCATCGTCAAGGAGATGAAGAAGGCCATCTCGGACAAGGATTTCGAAAAGGCCGTGTTCCTGCGCGAGCGCGAGATCGAACTCAAGGACGAGATCGAGCGCTTCAAGTCCGAGCGCGAGACCGTCGGCGACGAGATGATGGAGGTGACCAAGAAGGACGTCGAGGAGATCATCAGCTCCTGGACGGACATCCCGGTCACGTCGATCGAGGCCGACGAGGCCGCCAAGCTGATCAACATGGAAGAGATCCTGATGCGGCGCATCGTCGGTCAGGACAAGGCCATCAAGGCCATCTCCCGCGCCATCCGCCGCTCACGCCTCGGCGTGGCCTCGCCGAACCGTCCCATGGGCTCGTTCATCTTCCTCGGATCGTCCGGTGTTGGTAAGACTGAAGTGGCCCGCCGGCTGGCCGAGTTCCTGTTCGGGTCGCAGAAGCATCTCATCCGCTTCGACATGTCGGAGTACATGGAGAAGCATGCCGTGTCGAAGCTGATCGGATCGCCTCCCGGGTATGTCGGTCATGAAGAGGGCGGCCAGCTCACCGAGCGTGTGCGCCGCAATCCGTATTCGGTGGTGCTGCTGGACGAGATCGAGAAGGCGCATCCGGACATCGCCAACATCCTCCTGCAGATCCTGGAGGACGGGATCCTGACCGACTCGCTCGGCAACCAGGTCGACTTCCGCAACACGCTCATCATCATGACCTCGAACCTCGGCACCCGCTTCCTGACGACGAAGGGGCACATGGGCTTCCGCGAGAATACGGCCGAGGGGGATCAGAAGAGCGCGGAGATGATGATCAACCAGGAGCTCAAGAAGGAGTTCTCTCCGGAGTTCATCAACCGGATCGACGACATCATCATCTTCAACCCGCTGACGCAGGTGGAGCTGCGTCAGGTGTGCCGGCTGCTGGTGGACGACGTCAACCAGGCCCTGATCCACAAGAACGTGCACATCGCCATCGACGACAGTGTGGTGGACTGGCTGCTCAAGCGCGCGGAGGAGGAGGCGAACTCCGGTGCCAGGCCGCTGCGGCGGGCGATCCAGCGGCACATCGAGGACGAGCTGTCGGAGTTCATGATCCGGCACAAGGACACAGTGCCGGAGCGGATCGACTTCACGATGAACGGCGAGGAGATCATGCTGATCGCGGCGCCGAAGGATGTCGACCTGATTCCGAATTAGCGGTACGCGTCCCGATGGACGCCGCCTGGTGGAGCGCCGCCGACCCGGCGGCGCTTTTTCATTGGCGGCGCTTTTTATTGTTGCTTGGCGGATTCTGTCGCCGAATCGATTCGGCAGCGTCGCGCCGGCGCGCGTCGTCGAATCCATTCGCCGGCACGGCGAATCGTGCGGAATCCACCCTGCGTAGAAAACTTGCGCTTCGGATCGATCCGAGGGACCCTCGGTGCGCCATGGCAGCCGAGCCGCCGAAGCTCCTCGATCGTGTCCGCGCCGCGGTGCGTGCGCGTCATTACAGTCCGCGCACCGAAGAGACGTATGTTCTCTGGATCCGCCGTTTCATACTCTTCCATGGGAAGCGGCACCCCTCTGCGATGGGCGCGGTCGAGGTGAACGCGTTCCTCAGCAGTCTGGCCACGGAGAAGCACGTGGCTGCGGCTACGCAGAACCAGGCTCTCAGCGCTCTCATTTTTCTCTATCGGGTGGTGTTGGATGATCCGCTTCCCTGGCTCCACGAGCTGGTGCGCGCGCAGAGGCCGGCGCGTCTTCCCGTCGTATTGACGATCGATGAGGTCCGTCGCGTCATCGATCGTCTGCAGGGTGTGCCGAGGCTCGTCGCGCAGCTTCTTTACGGATCGGGGCTGCGTCTTCTGGAAGCTTTGATGTTGCGGGTCAAGGACGTCGATTTCGTGCGGGGGCAGATCATGGTGCGCGATCCCAAGGGCCGTCGAGATCGTACGACGATGATGCCTCGTGCCGTGACGGATGCGTTACACGAGCAGTTGCTGGGTGTAAAGATGCTCCATGAGAAGGATCTCGCGGAGGGGTTCGGCCGTGTCTGGCTGCCGAATGCCATCGAGCGAAAGCTGGTCAATGCGGCCACCGACTGGAAGTGGCAGTGGGTTTTCCCGGCATCGTCGCGCTGGAAGGCCGAGGACGGCAAGGAGGGGAGGCATCACGTGCACGAGTCGCTCGTGCAGCGGGCGGTCACGAAAGCGGCGGCGGCGGCGGGGATCGAGAAGCGGGTGACCTGTCACACGTTCCGTCATTCGTTCGCAACGCATCTCCTGGAGCGCGGCCACGATATTCGCACGGTGCAGGAGTTGCTGGGTCACCGCGACGTGTCGACGACGATGATCTACACCCACGTACTGCGTCACGGCGCGCGAGGAGTGCGCAGCCCGCTGGATCCGGTGTGAGATAACACTGCCGAACGCAGGGGAGAGCAGGCCGGGGAAAACGAGCAGCAAACGAACTGGGAGAGCTGTCGAAGTATAGTTAGCCCGACCGCGCGCGACGATGGAAAAAAATGCGAACGTTCCTGGTTCTTACCTTCTGTCTATTCGCATGTGCTCTCGGCCCATCGAAGAATGAGTTTCGTGCATCGGCGCGCGAACACGCGGGACCGACGGCGCGCGATTGTGGATATGTCACCGTCGGTACCGACTCCTCAAATCAAGATCGTTGCTTTGCCGCCGCGTTCGCGGACAAGCAACCGTTCTTCGGCTTCCGTCAGCGGCAAGGCGTCGACTCTGAAATTGAGGTAGCGATCGTCGCGACTCCTGAGGGCCGATTTCTCCACATGCTTTACGACAGCAACATTTGCGGGGCTCGTTATCGCACGTCCAGATGCACCTCTCGCGTCGCAATCTCGCCATGTTCGCCCGCGACTCGTTCTGAATCGGGTGAGGCGACTTTCGCCTGCGTACTGGCGAATGGACCTTGACCTCTCAGGCGGGTTAACTCCGACCGGCGCTACATCGAAACAGATGGAGCCGCTCGTATCGCTCTCGCGTTGGAATGACGAAACAACTGGTGAAGACGCATGTGGCAAACAGCGGGCTAACTCCGCGTAGCACCCGACGCGGCCCGCTCGTGGCTCGGCGCTTCCGCGCCTGGTGCTTCGCGGCTCGAAATGGCAGCGCTCGTGGCAAGTGGAACCGGCCGCGCGGGTGAACGCGTGATACGTTGGGTTGACGACGAAGGTGGTTGTTCTGCCTGCGCCTACTTGACGAGTAACGCGTCTTGAGAAGCTGCCGGCCGTTTGGCGGCGCCGGCGGTCGCAAGCGACGCGCAGCGCGCCGCGCTGGCCATGCGGGCGCGGCTGTCAAAGTCGTGGTGTGGCGCCGAGATGCACATCGGGCAAACAACCGCGGTTCGTGTCGGCGCCGTCGGATACATCGCGTCGCCGCGCCCTGACCGCGCGAGTGATTTGAAGCTGCGGGTCGTTGGCCAGCACGGACGCGCGACCTACATCACGCGGGCCGGCGCCGCGTCTCCGTAGCTTACATCATCGAGAAACGATAATCGCGCTCTCCGTGAAATCACGATCTCGGATCTGGTGATCACTTCGTCGTGAGCCGCAACCCAACTGCGCGTAGCACCCGACGCGGCCCGCTTGTGGCCCGGCGCTTGCGCGCCTCGTCCTTCGCAGGTCGGAACGCCAGCGCTCGTGGCAGGTGGAACCGGCCGCGCGGGTGAACGCGTGATACGTTGGGTTGACGACGAAGGTGGTTGTTCTGCCTGCGCCTACTTGACGAGTAACGCGTCTTGAGAAGCTGCCGGCCGTTTGGCGGCGCCGGCGGTCGCAAGCAAGGCGCAGCGCGCCGCGCTGGCCATGCGGGCGCGGCTGTCAAATTCGTAAGTGTGGCGCCGAGATGCACATCGGGCAAACAAC
>DATKCA010000145.1:0-2607 GCA_035544675.1 Thermoanaerobaculia bacterium
CCCAGTTCGTCTTCGGCAGGAACAGCAGGAAACAGAGGAGCGCGAATCCCAACTGCCCGACCGCCCGCGCGCTGGTGCCGAGGTGCGAGAAGCGCTGGTGGAGGAGCGGGAGTGAGGCGTAAAACATCGCGCTGACGATCGCCAGGATCACGCCCACCGTGATGTCGTTCGTGACGTCGAAGGCGGGGACGACCAGGATGGCGCCGGCCGCGGCGACGATCACCGCGGCGATCTCGACCGCACGCAGGCGGTGATGACTGAAGATCGCGCCGAACACGATCAGGAAGATTCCGTACGTCGAGAGACCGATCGCCGCGATCGACGCCGACGACGTCTTGATGCTGAGGAAAAACGTCAGCCAGTGGCCGAAGAACATGAAGCCGATGAGGGCCAGGCCGCCCAGGTCGCGGCGGTTGAGGGGAGGGATCTTCGTCCGCGAGATTGCGAAGAGGACCGTCGCGGCGATCCCCAGGCGGAAGATGCCGATCGTGTACGGGTTCGCGGAGACATAGCGAACCGCCACGGGGATGCAGCCGAACAGAAAGAGGGCGATCGCGGCGTCGAGCGGAAGGCGCTTCAAGCGCCGCGATGATAAAGAAAAAACGCCGCCGGGTCGGCGGCGCTCCACACTATCTGCGCAGTCTCAGGTACAGGCCGTATCTCGTGGCGTCGAAGTCGCCGATCGTCGTCAGTGACTCCTGGTACTCGTCGCGGGCGATCTCTGCCGCGATCCCTACCCGCGCCGCGAAGTCGTACACCAGGCGCGCGCGATAACGGTCGATCGTGAACGGGATCGTCCCCTTGTTCTCGAACCGCGCCACATCGGCGTCGACCGAGAACCTGCTCAGCAGCACCGTCACTCCACCCTCGTACCCCGTCCCCTCCTCGGCATACACCGACTGCTCCATGCCGAAGTTCTCCGGACGGCGCACCAGCACCGAGCTGTCGGCCTTGAACTGCGAGGCGCCGGCGCGGAGACGGAGCTTGTCGAACGGCATGTACTCGACGTCGCCGCCGAACTGCTGCGCGCTCCCGTCGAAGCCGATGCCGGTGGCGTCGTTGGTCTGCTCGGTCCTCTCGGCGGTCGCACCGAGGCGCACCTTCTTCCCGAAGCCGAGATACGTGGCGCGGAGGCGGACGCGGTCGCGATCGGTGAAGTCGGTGCGGAAGATCGGCTCGTCGGCCCGATCGGCGCGATACGTCAGCCCGACCGTCAGCCCCTTCTTCGCGAAGGTGCCGGTGGTGTCGAACGTCCGGATCTTCCGGTCGAACGTCCCGGCGTTCCCCCCATCGATCACCACCTCGGAAATGTCGGGAGTGACGGTCAGCTCCTGATCGCTCTCGCTGTAGCCGGCGCGAATGGCGAAGGGCCCGAGGGCGCGGGCGGAGAGGGTGGCGCTGATGACGTTCTCGTCGCGGGTCAGCGCATTCTGCGTATTGAGGATGGTGGTGAGGTCGCGCCTGTCGGCGCCGGCGAATGTGACGCTCTCGATCAGCACGGAGCTGATGAGTGAGGCGCCGTCCAGCTCGCGGTGCTCGCGGCGGAATCCGGTCAGGAGATCGACGCCGTCGAAGAGCTCGATCTCGACGCGGCCTTCGCCGCGCCACGTCTCGTTGTTCGCGCTCGAGCCGACCTGCTCGCTGAGGCCGGCAAAGTAGCGGCTGAGCGGGAAGGAGACCAGCGTGCCGGTGCCCTCGTCGCCGCCGCTGCCGTCAGTCTCGGCGGCGAAGCGGACGAAGTTCGCGATGACGCGGACGCCGCTGGTGACCTGCCCGACGACGTACGCGTTGGTGAACGGCGTGCTGACGTTGGTCTTCGAGAAACTCGTCAGCGATGAGACTTCGATGGGGACTCCCAGGATGGGGGTGAGGTTGTTGCCGGAGCCGGCGCCGGCGGCGAGAGTCAGAGACTCACTGCCACGGAACTCGCGCCAGCCCTGCGTCACCTGGCCGGAGAAGCGAGGCGTGGTGAATGTGAAGCCGCCGCGGAACTCCTGGTCGGTGTCGCGCAGCTCGGAGAGCATGCGGAACTCGTCCTGGCCGACGTGATACGTGGTCTGGCCCGGCCCGTCGATGCGGTTGAACGTGTAGCCGACGAAGGGGCTGAACTTCCGGCCGGGGATGAGCTCCAGCTCGGTGTCGAGCGACGTGCGGGTGCGGTCCTTGGTGTGCTGTCCGGTGATGACGCCCTGCGCGAGCAGCGGATTGGCGAACGTGGCCAGTGAGTTGAACGCGTCCGCGGTGCGGTAGTTCATGCGAAGGCGGTACGCGCCCTCGCGGCCGCCCTCGACGCGGAACGCGCCGTACGGGCTGTTGCCGATGTCGAACGCGTCGATCCGGTACGAGTCGAGCGCGCCGCCCTCGGTCCCGCCCAGCATGGTGAAGGAGCGGAGCAGGAAGCCCTGCTGTTCGTTGACCTGGGAGCGGTACATCAGCTCGTTGCCGCCGATGTCGGTCCAGCGGAACCCGATCTCGAGCTCGGTGGTCTGCGCGTTCGCCCCCGCTGCCATCAGCAGAAGGAGTGAGAGAGCGCTGAGCGTTTTCTTCATGATTCCTCTCCTTCTACTTGAGCAGTGCCGGCGAACGGTTGGAGCCGTGCACCGTGAC
>DATKCA010000146.1:0-15760 GCA_035544675.1 Thermoanaerobaculia bacterium
CCATCGGTAGAAGCCCTGGCCCGTCTTCCGCCCGAGCTTTCCGGCGGCGACTTTGTCGCGCAGCAGCTGGGGCGGCTCGAACCGCTCTCCCAGGGTCGAGGCGAGATACTCGGCGACGCCGAGGCGGACGTCGAGGCCGACGAGATCGCTGAGCCGGAGAGGTCCCATGGGATGGTTGTAGCCGAGCTCCATGGCCCGGTCGATGTCCTCCGCCGAAGCGACGCCTTCCTGGAGCATGCGGATCGCCTCCAGGCCGATGGCCACGCCGAGCCGGGATGTGGCGAAGCCGGGACTGTCGCGGACGACGATCGGCTCCTTCCCCATCCTGGCCGCCACCTCGCGCAACTGCTCGATGGTCTCGTCCGAGGTTCTCTCCCCGCGCACGATCTCGATGAGCTTCATGGCATGCGGCGGGTTGAAGAAATGCAGGCCGGCGAAGCGATCGCGCCGCTCGACGTTCGAGGCCAGCTTCGTGATCGAGATGGACGAGGTGTTCGACACCAGGATCGTCTCGGCGCTGCAGTAAAGGTCGGCCTGCGCGAAGAGGTCCTTCTTGAGGTCGAAGCTCTCCGGGACGGCCTCGATGATGAGGTCGGCCGCGCGCACGGCCGGCTCCAGGTCGGAGGCGACCTGCACGCGAGCCGCCGCTTCCGCCGCGGCGCCGTCGGTGAGCCTGCCTTTCTCCACGGCTTTGCGGAGCATCGAGTCGACGGACGCCCTGGCCGCATCGAGGGCAGCCTGGTCGATGTCGTGGATCACGGTGTCGTAACCGGCCACGGCGGAAAGGTAGGCGATGCCGCGTCCCATCGTCCCGGTGCCGATGACGGCGAGCTGGCGAATGGCCATGGGCGGCGGAGTCTATCGCAGTGGAGCGCCGCCGGGGTGGAGCGCCGCCGACTCGGCGGCATGGGATCGAGAAACGCCGCCGGGCCGGCGGCGCTCGACTACACCTTCTTCATGGCCAGGGAGAGGATCTCGCGATGCGTGAAGTAGTTCACGGCCGGATCGTCGAGGTGGAAGCTGTAGTTGAACTTCTCGTCGTTGTCGGCGATGAACGTGAAGCGGTAGTACCGCCCGTCGCCACCGTCGCCGAACTCCTTGACGTTCGTGGTCGAGCCGCCGTCCTGCTCGGCCTTCAGCACGCGATAGAGCCTGTGCGCGCTGATGGGGAGATCGTCCGGCGGATAGTGGATGAACTGGATCGCGTAGATGGCCTTCGGATCGATCTCCCGCTGCGGAAACTCCTGCGCCCCCTCGGCTCCTGCTCCGGTGAACCAGGTCTCCTCTTCCTTGAACAGGACGAGGTTCGCGGAGTTCTCGGTCATCGGGAGCAAGCCGCGGTCGAGATGGATGTGCTGCTCCGGATCGCGCGCGTCGCGAAGCTGCGTGAGCAGGTCGATCATGTACTGGATGCCTTCGCGCGTCCCGGTGAACGCCACCTCGTCGTCTTCGTCGGAGATCCAGACATCGAGCCAGGCGTTCTTGGGAACCTTGACGCGGCTCTCCAGCGTGTCGAAGGTCACCGCGGCGAAGTCGAGGCGCTTGGCGGCGGCGTGCAGGAACTCATTGCAGTGCGGATCGTCGATGAGGTTCTGGCGCGCGTAATCGATCGCGGCCTCGTACGCGCGCTTCCGTCCAAAGTCATGACTGAGATCGAACGGGGAGACGATTTCGTCGAGGAGTTGAGCGTATCGCTCTGCTGGTCGTGACATGTTCTCGCGCTTAGAACCTCTTCGAATCTATCATACTTCCCCCGCCACTCACCGGCCAGCCGCTCGAGCCGGAACTACTCTCTTTTGAAGCTTTTCCGTCGATCGAATCACCGTCAGGTCCGACGGCGCGCCGGCCTCTTCCTCCGTCAGAAATTCGATGGAGATCGCGCGACGCTCGACACGCTCACCGCCTCGGAGTACGCAACTCGGTCGCGGTCCCCTGAGGCCTGAGGCCCGGCCCACTCACCCCGACTTGCGGTCGCGCGTTTTCCAATCCTTGTCCAGATCGGCGAGGAAGCTGGCCAGGTCGTCGGCGTGCTCCTCCTCCACCGCCAGAATCTCCTCGAGCATCCGGCGCGTGGTGATGTCGTCGTCGCCGACGTAGCGGATCATCTCGGTGTAGGAGTCAATGGCCACCCGCTCGGCCACGAGATCCTCCTTGATCATGTCGACCAGCGTCGTCCCCTCCACATACTCGGAATGCGAGCGTGACAGCAGGCCTTCCGGGCTGAAGTTCGGCGAGCCGCCCAGCTGGACGATGCGTCCGGCGATCTGGTCGGCGTGTCCCTGCTCTTCGTTCGCATGCGTCAGGAACTCGCTCGCGATCGGATCGGCGTGAATCCCCTGAGCCATGAAGTAGTGGCGCTTGTAGCGGAGGACGCAGACGATCTCGGTGGCCAGCGCCTCGTTGAGGATCTTCACGACCGTGTCGCGGTCCGCGCGATAGCCGTCGGTGACGGCCCCCTCCTCGATGTGCTGCCGGGCCCGGCGGCGCAGCTCGGTCACGTCGGTCAGAAACGGCTTCTCGGTCATTCGTTCTCCTTCGCACAGCGCAGGGTGCAAGAAATTCACCGATCGGCGCCGAACCGCGTTCCCGACGCGTCGTACACCCTGCCCCTCCACGCCAGCTGGCGGCGGACTCCGGTCTTCCACATCGACCGCAGCGCGATCCACGCCCACATGAGCACCATCAGCGGATGTGCGGCCGCGGCGGCCAGGATGTTGTATCGCAGCGCAACGAACAGGATCAAGCGCGTCACCGTAATTGCCGCCACCGTGGCGATGGCGATCGCATTTCCGGTCACGGCGGCGGCGTAGGGATAGACGTGAAAGGCGGCGCCGAGAAGGATGAAGAGCAGGACGGAGACGTAGCTGCGGCCGAACACCGCAAAGACGTTCTTGGTGAATCCAGCCACGACCTCGCCGCCACCGCGGTACATGCGCACCGACACCAGATCCTCGGCGCGAATGAGGAAGGAGCGACGGCCGGAGCGGCGCATGAGACGGGCCAGCGCGACGTCGTCGACGACTGCGTCTCGCAGCGCCTCGTGCCCGCCGACCGCGTCGTAGTCGCGGCGGGAGATGAGATTCCCGGTTCCGCCTCCGAAGGCCAGGATGGCGTATCGCGTCCGGTTCGACAGCCAGGCCGGAAGGAACGTGAAGGCCGTCAGCGCGAGCATCGGCATGGCCACGTTCTCCCAGAAGCCGCGCATCTCGATGTGAGGCAGGATGCTGAGCATCCCGTCGAAGTTCGAGGTCTCGCGCATGGCCGCGGCCACCGCGGCCGGCTCGTAGACGATGTCCGCATCGACGAACAACAGGTACTGGCCGCGCGCCAGGAGGCTCCCCTGATGCAGAGCCCACGGCTTGCCGAGCCATCCCGCGGGCGGCTCATCGCCGGTGATCACGCGCAGGCGCGGATCGGCGATACGGGACAGGATGGCTCCCGTCGCGTCGGTGGAGCGATCGTCGACGACGATGACTTCGAGAGCGCGGTGCGTCTGGGCGAGGAACGCGCGGACCGTCCGCTCGATGGCGGCTTCCTCGTTGCGGGCCGGGATGAGGATGGAGACCAGCGGCCCGCCGGCCGGCGCATCGCGCCGCAGCCGCGGCAGCACCCGGAGATTGACGATCGTGGTCGCCAGCGACAGCAGCCAGGCAGTGAGGACGACCCAGTCGAGAACGACGATCATCCCTGAGGCCCGAGGCCCGAGGCCCGCCTCTACGCTCCCACGCGCCGCTGCGCCTCGAGCGCGAACGGCGAATCAGGGAACTCGGTGATGATGCGGCGATATGTCTCGCGCGACTTCACGTCGTCGCCCTGCACCTCATATGCGTGCGCGAGCAGGACGAGCAGCGAGTCCACCGGCAGCACCGGCTCGGGCTTCTGCACCTCGGTCGTCAGCTCGGCCGCAACCTGCTGGGCTTCGCCGTTGTCGATGCGGATCTGATAGAGGCTGTAGCGCGCGCCGCCGACGAGAAGGTGGCGGGAGTGACCATCCACGAACTCCTGCAGCAGCTTCCTGGCGGTGGCGACGTCCTTCTTCCCGGAGGCGATCTGGGCGAGATAGATGTTGGCCACATCGGCGGCGTCCGTGCCGCCGAACCTGCTCTTGACCTCGAGGAACTGCTTCTCGGCCGCAGCCGCCCTCTCCTCCTCGGTCTTGAACTTCGCGGCCGGATCCTGCTGCGGCGCATCGGGGACGATGAGGGGGGACTCGATCGCGGTGATGGCCTCGGCCAGGACCGCCTGCGCTTTGCGCTCCTGTGTGCTGCGATAGAAGTAGATGCCGTACGCAATGACGGCGATCGCAATCGCGCTGACGCCGATGAGGTACAACAGGCGCTGGTTGTCACGGGCTCTCGAGGAGAGAATGCCCATCTCGTCGACGAACTTGTCGTGTTTGAGGTCTCTGCGATGCTGACGATCCATGGGAAGACTGCCTCCGAAGGGCACAGGCGCCGCCGAAGGGGCAGCGAGCGCGTGACTCTATTCCAGGGCCCCTCAACCGTCAATGAAATCAGGGGATTCCCGCGGATTGGGGCCTCTTTGACGGGCGCGGCGTACAATCGTCCGCACGATCCGGACCGGAGCGTCGCGGGGGCAGGGGCATTGATGTTGCACCGGCCGGAAGCAGCAAATATCTGATGTTGTCACTCGGGGAGATCATGACCGCGCGTGGGTTAGTGGCGACAGCGATCGCCATTCTTGTATCGGTCCTCTGCTTCGCCAGGCCAGCCACCGCCGACGACGGCCAGCCCGCCGCCATCGTTCTCTGCTATCACATCGTGGAAGCGCCGCAGGACGAGCGGATGGAGGTCAGCCGGGAAACATTCCGCCAGCACCTGCGCTACCTCGAGATGACCGGCTACAACGTCATCCCGCTTCGCGACCTCTACGAGTACGTCTCGGGCAAGCGCGCCAGCATTCCCAAGAATGCCGTCGTCATTACCATCGACGACGGCTGGAGCAGCGCCTACTCCGAGGCCTGGCCGGAGCTCAGGGAGCGGAACTTCCCGTTCACCCTGTTCATCTATCCGAAGATCATCGGCAGGACGTCCATCGCCCTGACCTGGGAGCAGATCAAGGAGATGTCGGACGCGGGCGTCGACATCCAGAGCCACTCGCTGTCGCACCCGTTCCTCACCCGCGGGCGAAACCCCTCGCTAGACGATGCCGCATACGACGAATGGCTGCGCAAGGAGCTGAGCGAAAGCCGGCGGCTCATTCAGAAGCACACCGGCAAGGACGTGAAGTACCTCGCCTACCCGTACGGCGACTACGACACACGCGTGGCCAGGACCGCGCGCAAGGCCGGCTACGATGCCGCGCTGACTTGCGAATACGGCAAAGTGCGCAAGGGCAGCGATCCGCACCGGATGAAGCGCTTCGTCATCGACAAGCGGATGGACTTCGCCGAATTCCGCAGATACATGGGCGCCGCTTCGATGAATCTCGCCGAAGTGACGCCGACGCCGGGAACGGTCGTCGACCTGGAGCAGAGAGCCATCACCGCGAAGATTCCGAACTTCAAGACCATCGATCCGACATCCGTCGGCATGGCCCTGCTCAGCCTCGGATCCCCGCTTCCTTACTCGTACGACGCGCGCACGGGCGACATCAGCCTGGTGATGTCCGACGCGCTGACGTCGCTGAAAGGGAAGCGTCACCGCGCGGTGGTATGGGCCGAGGAACTGAAGACCGGCCGCCGTGTCGAGGCCTCGTGGACGTTCGAGCTGCCCGATCCAGACCCGCCGGAAGAACCGGTCGAGACCGCCACGATTTCGGCCGCCACGGGCGGAGCGCAAAAATAGGCCTTAGTCCTTAGTCCTTAGGCCTTAGTCCCTAGGCTTTAAAGGTTAGGCCTTAGGCCTTAGTGGACGGCGGGGGCGCCGGTGAGGACACCGGCGCTCCATCCCAACGACTAAGGACTAAGGACTAAGACGATATGGCAATTCGTGTGCACAGCGGGAGTTGGGGCTCGGGGCTCCGGGCTCAGGGCTCGGGGGATTGGAACGCGCCGCGACTCTCGTGAGCCCGGAGCCCTGAGCCCTGAGCCCGGAGCCCTGAGCCCCTAAGGAGCGTTATGAGAAACACCCTGATCGCAGCGCTGTTGTTCGCCATGGCCACAACCGCCTCGGCGCAGATCTCGAGGATCATCACCACGCCGAATCGCGGGAGCGGAACGAGCAGCTTCAGCATCGGACCGCGTCTGGCCAGTTACTCGACCGACTTCCGCGCCGGCGCGCGCGTCGACACGGGACGCCAGTCCGGGTTCGGTCTGGTCGGCGAGTATCGTTCCGGACAGTTCGTCCTCGATTTCATGTGGGACCACGACCCCGAGAATGGATTCAGCCTGGCCGACATCATCGTCGACGTCGGGAATTACGAACGCGACCGCGGAGAGGCGACGATCGGGTACGCGGTGACTCCGAACCTCGATCTGCAGGGCGGCATCCGCTTCGACAGCGTCCGCATCGGCGGCGCTTCGTTCTTCGGCAATCCGCTGTTCAGCGCTCTGGAAGTGCAGCACCAGGCCATCACGGCAGGCGTGAAGATCCATACCGGCGACGGCAACCCGATCGGCTGGTACGGCGTGGGGCGCGGCTACCTCGGGTCGGCGGACTTCGATGTCGCGGGCCTGGGAGTGAACCCCGACACCACCGGCTTCCGGCTGGAGACCGGCATCAGCATCCGCCTCGGCACGTCGAGCTGGTACGCGGTGCCGGGCATCGAGTACGAGAAGATCCAGACCGACGAGGACTTCGGGCTGGAGCTGGACACGAACCGCGTGTTCGTGAGCTTCGTCTACCGGATGCGGTAGGTTGGGAGGACGGGGCGCCGCGCGGGCGGCGCTCCACTACTTCACCTGGCGGATGCGCGCGAGGAACTTCTCTGCGTTCTCATACTGATTGAGGCGCAGCTCCCGGATCTCCTGGCCTGAGGCGTCGAGGAAGACGACGGCAGGCACTCCGATCACCCTGTACTGTCTGGCCAGCGCCACGGCCTTCGGGTCGTCGGCCAGAGTCAGGTCGACCTTCACCCGGACGAAGCGATCGAGCTCGCGCGCCACGGCGAAGTCGCTGAACGTGTTCGCGTCGAGCTCCTTGCAGGGCAGACACCAGTCGGCGTAGAAGTCGATGACCACGGGGCGTCCGGATGCCGAAGCGGCCGCGATCGCCTTCGCGTCGTACTGGTCCCACTGGACGTTGGCGCCGCGCTTTCCGGGAAGAGCGAAGGCAGCCCCGGCGATGAGCAGCAGCGACGCGCAGGCCAGCCGTATGGCCCGTCCGGCCACTCCGCGCGAGAGGAAAAGGAACCCCGCGCCGATCAGAAGGCTGGCCACGACGCCCCACTTGAAGACGCCGTCGCCGGTGAGGGGCCGCAGGAAATAGAAGGCCATGGCCACGAGAACGAATCCCATCGCCATCTTCACCTGCACCATCCACTCACCCGGCTTCGGCAGCACGTTGAGCAGGGCCAGGTAAGGGAATCCGAGGCCGAATGCGAGGGCGGCGAACATCAGGCCGCCGGTGAGGGGGTCGCCGATGGCCGCGACGAGCGTCAGCAGCGAGATGACGACCGGACCGACGCAAGGCGCGGCGACGATTCCGACCACGAGCCCCATCGAGAGAGCGCCGGCCAGACCGGCCCGCCCCTGCGATCGGTTGGTGATCCACCGCGGCGGCTGGATCTCGAACGCGCCGAACATCGACGTGGCCAGCACGACCATCAGCACCGCGAAACCGACGAGCACGGCGGGCAGTTGCAGCCAGGCGCCGAACATCTGTCCGCCGATCGCGGCGATGACACCGAGCGCCGAATACATGACGACCAGGCCAAGGACATACATCGACGAGAGAGCGAAGCGGCGGGAGCGGCGGCCGTCGCTCTGCATGGCGAAGAACCCGAGCGTGATCGGGATGAGCGGCAGCACGCACGGCGTCAGGTTCAGCGCCAGGCCGCCGATGAAGAGCAGCACCAGAGTCAGGGGCAGACCGCTCGAGGCGAACGTCTTCGCCAGGCGGTCCTGCGGCTCGGGCTTGTAGTCTTTGGGGGCGGCGGACAGAGGGATGAAACCGGTGGATTGCCCGGGTGAAGCCGGCGGCGCCCCGACGGACGCGGCGGAGAACTCGGCCGTGGCGTTTGTGGGAGGAAGGCAGACGCTGTCGTTGCAGGCCTGATAGCGAAGCGACGCCCGGATCGTGCTCGCACCCGGCTTCAGCTTCGCGGTGAACGGGATCTGAATCGTGCCGTCGTAGACCGCGATCTCCTTGCCGCCGCTGAACGAGAAGGCCTGCAACTTGTGCCGGGGATACGACGCGCTCACCAGATCGGCTGTGGCGGCGTCGAGAGCGAGCGAAGTGGGGATCAGGAACTCGTCGAGCGGAGTGGACGAGTTGACGTGCCAGCCCTCCTCGATGGTGGCGGTGACCACGCCCTCGACCGTGTCGCCGCTCGCGCTCCGGATGGCGCCCTCGATCGACGCTTTCGGCAGGGCGTCTCCGCCCAGACCGAACTGCGCGAACGCCCCTGGCGCGACAAGAAGCAGAAGAGGAAGAATGCGGACCAGGCGCATTACTGCTTCAGCTGCCTCTCGATGCTGGGCAGGATTCTGTCCACGCTCGGAATGAACTGCGACTCGGGGAAGCGAGCCTTGAACGTGCGCAGCTCGTCGGCCGCCTTGGCCAGGTTGCCCTGTCTGACGTAGACGTCGAAGACCAGCAGAGTGGCGCGCTCGAACGACTCGCCCTGCTTCTGGATCTTCCTGAAGTCGTTCACCACGGTCATGACGTCGGTGAGCCGGTTCTGGTCGAGGTAGATCGACGCCAGCTCGAGATAGGCCTCATCGCGGAAGGCGGCGGGAACACCCTTCTCCGCGGTCAGCTTCCTGAGCCGCGACTCGGCTCCCGCATAGTTCTGGCGCTCGCGGAACTCCTTGGCGAGCAGCAGGCGGCGCGGGTAGTCCCCGGCCATCTCCGCTTCCCGCTTCACCGTGCTCTCGAACGTCCGGTAACGGATGACCGTCTGGGTCACCATCGACGCGAACTGCGCTGCGGGTGCGTACCCATTGATGACGCCGGCGATGGTGAGATCGGGATTCAGGATCAGGAACATCGGCAGCCGCGTGGCCTTGTACTTCTGCGCGAACTGCGTCCCCTCCCCACCGTCCTCGGTGTTCAGCCGCAGCAGGACCATCTTCGCCGTGGCCTGCTGAAACGCCTCGGAGGGAACCACTTCCGCTTCGAACCGATGGCACCACCCGCACCAGTCGGCCCACATGTCGACGAAGATGAGCTGGTTCTGCGCGGAAGCCGCCTTCTGTGCGGCGGCCACCGTCTTGTGCCACGTACCTGCCAGCAGATCCGGCGCGCCAAGCAGCGCCACCAGGAAAGCGGCGCAAATCGTTCGCTTCAAAGGAGCTCCTCCGTCGCGGTCACAACGCGTCCTTTCGCATCCTATTCCGTCGCTACAGCGGCGGCCGGTGACATTTCCGTCGAACTGCGACCGCCCTTCCGGGCGGAATACGCACGGGCTGCTTCGATGAACGCGCCGAACAGCGCCGACGCGTTCCTCTCCCCATTCATGTCCTCGGGATGCCACTGCACGCCGACGTAGAAGGGGTGCCGTGGATCCTCGAGGCCTTCGACCACCCCGTCCGGGGCATACGCCGTCACCCGGAAGCCGTCCGCGACCTTCTTGATGGCCTGATGGTGGGAGGAGTTCACGGTTTTTTCCCCGGCGCCGATGATCGCGGCGAGCTGCGTCCCCTGCTCGACGATCACGGCATGACGCGCGCGATCGCTGGGCTCGCTGGCATGCTCGATGTCGGTTTCCACCGCCGAGTTGATGTCCTGCATCAGAGTGCCGCCGGCAGCGACGTTCATCACCTGCAGGCCGAGGCAGATCCCGAGGGTGGGGACCCCCCGCTGGCGGGCCAGCGCGGCCAGGGTCAGGTCGTTGTTCTGCCGGCGCGGATCCATCGGCTCGACCGTCGGATGCGGCTCCTCGCCGTACACGGCAGGATCGCAGTCCTCCCCTCCGGCGAGCACGATCCCGTCGAGCCCTTCCAGGATGTCCGCCGCGTTCTCAGGCTGGGGAGGGATGATCAGAGGGATCGCTCCCGCCCGGCGCAGCGACTCGACGTAGGTGGTGTACACGAAGGCACGGTCGCGCTCGCCTGGAGTGGTGTTCACATCGGACCCGATGCCGATGATCGGTTTGGTCATGAGTTCCATTACCCTCTATTCGAAATTCTGCCCCTCGCAGGCTGTTATTGCGGATATCCAAACTCGGAAACCGCAACGATGCTTTCACCAACGACGAAAATCGCGCTCCTCACGCTTGTGCTCGCTTTTCCCGCGGGCGCCTCGGACCTGGCCAAATCGGTCTTCGGCAGGAACGATGGTACCCGTCTCCAGCTGAAAGCGATCCCCCAGTTTCTGCAGAGGGTTTTCGTCCCGGTCGTGGCGGGGGCGGAGAACAGCTTTGTCATCGAGAACGTCACCATTGATCAGATTCTCGAGACGCCCAAAGGTTACACGCTCACACCGCACAGAGGCGGCCTCCGGATCGAGGCTCCAGCGGGTGAAGCCGGCGGATACGCGAGAGTCCGGGCCGGGAAGCGCGAGATCACTCTGACCCTGGTCAATCTGGTGCCGTACTCGCGGGTCCGGAAGGGCTGGCTGGACGGCTACCGGATCGGCGAGTACATGCCGAAGCCGCTCCGCGGGCTGCTCACCTACTCGGTCCCGAAGGGATTCATCCGGCTCACCAAAGCGAACTCCGACCTCATGATCTCGGATCACTACCGGCTGCGCGACTTCCAGTGCAAGCTGGACGGTAAGAACAAGTTCCTCATCGTGAGACCCGAGGTGCTGATCAAGCTCGAGCTGCTGCAGCACGAGCTGGCGACGAAGCACGGAGTGAAGTTCGCCCGCTTCACGATCATGTCCGGCTACCGCACGCCGTACTACAACTCGATGATCGGCAACAAGACCGGGTACTCGCGCCATCTGTACGGCGACGGGCTGGACATCTACATCGACCGGGACAACTCCGGCGGGATGGACGACATCAACGGCGACGGCAAGGTCAACACCGATGATGCGCGGTTCCTGATGCGGGTGGCGGAGTCGATCGACAACTCGCGCGAGTGGGGCTGGCTGAAGGGCGGCGCGGGAATCTATAAGGCCAACTCCGCGCACGGCCCGTACCTGCACATCGACGCGCGCGGCTACACGGCGCGCTGGGGCGTGTAGGTGTCGGAATGACTACTTCACGAAGATTCTGACGCTGTCCCGGCGTCCCCTGGCATCGACAGCGGTGATGGTGTGGCGGCCTGGCTCGAGCGGCCACTCGTCCTGCACGCCCTGGTCGTTCACGCGCCATGTCACCGCGGCGTTGGCCTTGAAGCGCAGCTTCTGAAATGACGCGCGGAGTGTGGGATCGATGAGATACGTCGCTCCGTCCGGAGGATTGGCGATGCGCAACGCTTCTGTGGAGGGCAGGCGATCTCGCCTGCCCCGCCGGACAGGCAGGATTGCCTGTCCTCCACTCCATCCCCGATACTCGCTCGGGTAATCCACATACCCGTCATGGTGCCAGTCACAGAACTGCGCCGGGGCGCTGGTCGCCAGCCACTCCGAATCCTGCGACGGGCAATACGGCGACGGACGCAATCCCGACATCCCGCACACGCGTACCGTCTCGACATCCGCAGGTGCGGAGACGATCGGTGCGTCGTCGCCGATGGGCAGCTTCCCGCGCACACGCTTCATCGCCGCGAGCATCACCGCGTTGAAGATGGGCGCGGCGCCGGTGACGCCGCTGGAGTTGTGCAGCTCCTCGCGTCCGAAGTTGCCCACCCAGACGCCAACGGTCACGTCACGCGTGTACCCGATCGTCCAGTTGTCGCGGTATGCCTGCGACGTTCCGGTCTTCACGGCGACGCGGAACGGGAAATCGAGACTGCCGCCGGAGCCGAACGCGTATTCGCGCGCCTCGGGATCGGACAGGATGTCGCTGATCCAGAATGCCGTCCGCGGCGAGAACACTTTCCCGCGCGGGAACGCCGAATACGCCACGATCAGCTCATCGAGCCGCACCTCCGGATCGCCGAGCGCGAGCCCGAGACCGTAGTAATCCGATGTGTGCCCGAGGGTGGAGAGGCCGAGCTTGCGCAGCAGGTGCAGCGCGTCGCCCGTTCCCACGCGCGAGAGCATCGCCACGGCGGGAACGTTCTGCGATCCGCCCAGAGCGTACCGGACGCGCAGCGGCCCGCGGTAACGGCCGTCGTAGTTGCGAGGCGAATACGTCACGCCTTTTTCCGCAGTGGGGAAGTGTGAGGGGATATCGGCCAGCACGGTAGCCGGCGAGTGCCCCTTCTCGAATGCCAGCGCGTACGTGAACGGCTTGAGCGCGGAGCCCGGCTGTCGCGGCGTGATCACGCCGTCGATGGCACCGCCGAATGTCCGCCCGAAGTAGTCCCCCGATCCCTCCCACGCCAGCCACCCGCCCGTGCGGTTGTCGAGGACGGCCACGGCGACGCTGGTGGCGCGGTGCGAGAGAAGGCGCTCGCGCTGCGCGGCGATGATGCCGCCGACGTCGCGCTGGAGGCCGGCGTCGAGAGTGGTGCGGATCGTGCCGCGGCGAACGCTCGTGGACGCGAGCACTCGTTCCACGAAATGCATCGAGAGAATGGAGGACAGGCAGTCCTGCCTGTCCGAGGTCAGGCAGGGTTGCCTGACCTCCACTCTCTCGGAGATCGCGCGCTCATACTCATCACGCGGGAGATTCATCTTCACCAGAATCGCGCGTTGCCGCTTCACGGCGCGATGAGGATCGCGCTGCGGATTGAACGCGCCCGGCCGCTGTGGCAGCGCGGCGAGATACGCGGCCTGCGCGGGCGTCAGATCGTGCGGCGCGCAGCCGAAGTAGGTTCTGCTGGCCCGATCGATCCCGTGGATCCGGTTCCCGTACGGCGCCAGGCTCAGGTACATCGCCAGGATCTCGTTCTTCGTGAAGCGGTGCTCGAGCCGCAGCGCCAGGACGGTCTCTCGGAGCTTCGCCGTGACCGACCGCTCCGGCGACCGGAGCAACAGCTTGGCGACCTGCTGCGACAACGTGGACCCGCCTTCGACGACGCGGCCCTCACGCACGTTGCGCACGGCGGCGCGAACGATGGCCCGGGCATCGACGCCGGGATGGCGAAAGAAGCGATGGTCTTCCGCGGCCAGCGTCGCCGCAGCGGCGTTCGCCGGAAGGCGAGTGGCGTCGAGCGCATTCCCCCGCCCGCCACTCGCGGAGAGCGACTCGTAGAGCACCACCCCGTTGCGATCGACGACTCTCACGGAATCGAAGCGGCTGCCGTCGAGGACGTCCGCTGCGATCCCGCCGCAGCGCACCCACACCGCGAGCGCAACGATCGCCATCGTGGCCATGACCGCGGCACGCTTCACTTCGTGACCTCGACGCTCACCGTCCCGGTGCGCCCGAACACCTCCGGCTCATACATCTCTTCAGCGTGAGCGGGCGCGGTCAGGAACGTCCCGGCCGTGGTGGCGCGAATCAGGTACGTGTATGTGTGCTCCCCTTCGGCGAGCCGGGTCGCGAACACCTCGATGCGATCGTCGTGGCGCTCCTCGTGATCCCACCCACCCCTCTGCCACCACGCCCACGCCCACCCGCTCCGCTCGTTGTATGGCTGTTCGCTGATGGCGGTCGCCGTCGTGGCGAACGCGCTGTCGACCGGTTCCGTCCCGGCAGGGATCGGATCGGTCACCGCCACGAATCGCCGCTCCTTCGTGTTGCGCAGGCTGAGCGTCACGCGGATCAGATCGCCGGCCTTGAAGGACGTGATCGGGCCGGGCGTCCCTTCCGCTGCGTAACTCCTCGTGATCTCGAACCCCTGATTCATCGGCGCCAGGTTCCGCTCGGCCGACGCGTAGCGCAGGCGCATGAGGTAATAGAGCGTGCCGGTCCCTTCGCGAGAGAAAAGGACAGGCAGGATTGCCTGTCCTCCACTGGGCACTGGAAGTTCCCGAACTTTCGCTTCTGTGGAGCGGCCGCGGAACTCTTCGCGCGCCAACTCCTCCGCTCCCATCGTGACCACCGCCGCGAAGTCGGGCACTTCGGCCTCGTACCTGCGGTAGTAATCGACGAGTGACTCCATCGCCCACGCGTTCTCCTGCGTGTTGCCCCATCGCCCGTTCTTCCGCACTCGCATCAGCCACGGCACCATCCGGTTCACCAGTGGCTCGTCGGAGCCGATCCGGACAAGAGTGCCGAGGACGATCGACGTCGAGCGGATGTTCGAGTTCCAGAACCACAATAGATAGGGATCGGAAAGCTCGCCCACGTGCGCGAATCCGCCTTCGGGCTGGATGGAGTTGCGCATCCTGCGCAGCAGCTCCTCGAGGCGCTGGCCCTTCTCGTTTTTCGCGACCATCGCGTCGGCGAGATAGGCGATGCCGAACACCGGCATGCGGTCGATGTACCCGTAAACGCGAGTGAGGTGGCTGTCGACGTTGCGGCCTCCCTCGGCCAGCGTCTTCGTGGCGAACGCCTGCCACGCGCTGAACGCCGGCCACCACCCCTCGTTCGGAGGACGCTGTTCGCCCAGGCTCCGGTCCAGATAGTCGTAGGCGCGAGGAAGGACGTCCGGACCGATCGCGTATCCCAGTCTCTGCGCGCGCTGATAGACGTGGACGACGTAGCTCGTCAGATACGGTGAGACCGATGAGCAGTGGCCCGGCCAGAACGCGAAGCCGCCGTCGCCGCACTGGAACTGCTCGAGCTCGCGCAGGGTGGTCTGCCCGGCGGCGCGGGCGCGAGCCGCGTCGATGCCCGGCAGCTTGAAGGCTTCGCCCAGGTCTGAGGCGAGGATGAGCGCCAGCGCCGACGATGCGCGCTGCTCGGCGCACCCATACGGATACTCGACGAGATAGCGGGCGCTCTCGCCGAGGCCGACCATGGCCGTGGAGGCCAGTTCGAGGCGGAGGCCGCCGAAGTTCGGGACGATGTTCCGCGGCAGCTCCAGTGTCTCGGCCGCCTGCGGCTTTGCTTCGCCGTATGCCGCCATCGTCTCGGGCGAGACCAGCACCCGCACGGGGATGGTCTCCTCGAACGCGTCGTTCTCGCGGCCCATGCTGACCCGCATCTGGATGCGCGCCGTACCGATTGCTTTTGCCACGACATCGAAGCGCACTTCGGTCGCCGCGTTCGGGCGGACCTCGATCTGCCTGCGCTCGTCTCCCGTGATCTGAACGATCGACGGATCGAGACTGGTGATGCTGACGGTGGCGCGGCCGGCCCGTTTCACCTGACTGTTCACGACGCCGCCGAAGTGCGCCGTATCGCCCGGCGTGAGGAATCGCGGAAACGCCGGCGCGATCATCAGCGGCTTGTTGACGCGGATCTCGTCCTGCGCCCAGCCGAAGCGCGACTCCCGGTCGCCGGCCACGGCCATGATCCGGTACGTGGTCAGAGACTCGGGCAGCTTCACCTCCGTGCGCGCACGGCCGCGCGCGTCGGTCACGACCGATCCGAGCCAGAACGCCAGCACGCGGAAGTCGCGGCGCAGCGTACCGGGACCGGCGTCGCGTCCGCCGCCTCCGCCATCCGAGGCACCCTTCGGCGTCAACACGCGGCGGCTGACGATGCGCTGCCGGGAGTCTTCGTTCACCACCTGCAGGGCTTTGTCGAGATAGATCGACTCCAGGACGTCGGGTGTGCGGTAGTCGGTGAGCGAGAGAACGCCGTAATC
>DATKCA010000147.1:0-5077 GCA_035544675.1 Thermoanaerobaculia bacterium
TTCTCCGATCTACTGCCGGCGATGGGACGGCAGGGGATCGGCTCGGCCGACCTGATCACCAGGCCGGGCGAAGCGCCCGAGTCGGTAATCCGGATCTTCAATGACGCCGGCGCACGCGGAACTACCGGAATGTCGCAGGACGCTCTGGCGCCCGAAGAGCTCCTGGTCGAAGGGATGAGCGCCGTGCTGATCGCACCGATCGATCCGGCGCGCTCACGCTTCAACATCGGGGTCAGGACTGCAGCATCCGGTGCAATGCTGACCGTCACCCAGCGCGATCGCAGCGGAGCCGTGCTGCACGGCATCACCCGTAGCTACGCTCCGAACTATTTCGAACAGCTCACCGCTGCTGCATTTCTCGGGCGCGACACTGCTGCCGACGATTCGATTTCCATCCGGGTCGATGCCGGTTCAGTCGTCGTCTATGGCGCCACGACGGACAATCTGACCCAGGATCCGAGTCTTCAGCTCGCCCGGCCGGTCGACTCGGTCGCCGGCGAGCGGCGCGTGCTGCCCGTGGTCGGCTCAACGCCGGGCGCTCTCGGCTCGTTCTTCAAAACGGCAGTCCAGCTTCACAACGCGACGCAGCAGGCGATCGAAGGACGCCTCGTCTTTCATCCCGCCGGGATTCGGGGAGGCGATCATGACCCGGCCCTCCCTTACCACCTCGCACCGGGTGAGACGATCTCGTACGATGATCTGCTGCCGGCGATGGGGCTCTCCGGGCTCGGGAGCGTCGACCTCGTTTCGACGACCGGTCCGCTGCCGCTCAGCGTCACCCGGATCTACAACGATGCCGGAGATGCTGGGACGACCGGCATGACCGAGGAACAGGTACCGCTGGCGTCGGCGCTGCGTGGTGGTGACCGCGGGGTACTGCTCGCGCCGGCCAACCCGGACGGCGCCCGTTTCAACATCGGGATCCGAACGCTGGATGAAGGGGTAACCATCACTTTCGTCGTCCGCAACAGCATCGGCCGCGAGGTCGGCAGAACCACGCGGGAGCTCGCACCGGCCTTCTTCACCCAGCTGCCGGCCTCCACGCTCCTCGGTCTCCCTCCGCGCGAGAACGACAGCGTCACCGTGATCGTCGAATCGGGTGCCGCGATCGTCTACGGCACCTACACCGACAACATCACACAAGACCCGACGCTCAAGGTCGTGAGGAGAGGACCCTGATCTTCGTGCCCGCTTCGAGACGGCAGACGAGCTGAAACGGGGCGATCGCACATGCCGGGAATCTCTGAAGAGGATTCGATCGGCGTCAAGTTGATTTTCTTGCTGTGTGACCCCAACTTGACTTCGCCCCTTAATCTTACGTATGGCCCATCTGCCGAACTCCTCCCGCGAGTTCCACATGACAGTCTTTTTCACACGGATATCTTCGGCCTTGTTGCCATCTCATCGCTTCCGATGCCGGGCGCGGGCCCCTGCCGTCTGATCTCCTCGCAGAGCGCGCGAACGTTCTCGCTGAGGTGACGGATCTCCGAGGGAGTCTCCGTCACCCGTGCCCGAAGCGAGGCGATGTGGAGCGAGAGCATCTTTATCATTTCCACGCGGCGGTTGCGGCGCTGATTCGCCTCTTCCACGCGGGCGGAGAGGTCGCGAATCAGCTCCAGTTGCTGTTCGAGCAGCGTTCGCAGTGGCGCCGCCTCATCTCCGGCGAGCGCTTCGATCTTGTCGACGAGCCGCGTTTCTTCGTTAGGCTCGATATTCCGCATCAGATCGGCGATCTCCCGGTCGCTCTGCTCGATGGCGGCGATGAGCTGGCGGGCCGCGACGGCAGCCTGCACGCCGAGAGGACGCACAGGGCCGGAGAGCTCGTTGCCGTGTCGCAGGATTGATTGCAGATGATCGTGCGGTGAGCCCGAGCCGGGCTGCTCCGCGCGTTCGACAGGCGCGAGGATCGCGGCAATGTGCGGTCTCGCCCAGAAAGCCACGCGGCTTGGAGCAACGGTAAGGAGAACGCGAAACGAGTCCAGCGAATCGAGGCCTTTGCGTCTCACCTCGCCCATCGCCACGCTCCGAAGCACGAACCAGAGCACGGTGATGGCAGCTATGACGGCCATCGTGATGTTGGCCTCATCGTAGGAGAGGCTCTTTCCCCCGGTGTGGAAGACGATGAACGGCGCCACGAGAAGGAGCAGGACCAGCGCGATGTTCCAAACGCGAAAATGCCGCACTGTTGCCGGCAGCCTGTCCCAGATGTTGCCGGACCGCCGCAGCGCCCGCGGATACCAGAAGAGCCACCACGATGGCTCTCTCCAGATCACGCTCTGCGATTGCCTGACGGAAAAGCCCTCGCGTCTGAGGCGCATGATGACGAACGCGTAGTACGAAGACCACACACCAATGATGAACATGGCGTTCACGAGGCCGGACTCGAGCGGCCAAGCCCCGAGGAATTGAACACCACCTTCATCGCGGAGCGCCCGCGCAGCCAACATCGTCGCGAAGTAGAAGGCATCTAACCCCAACACACCGAACACGACCGCCGGGATGCCACGTCCCTCAACGGCGTGGAGGGAGTCGGGAAGCTGATTCACTTCCATCGCGCCCAGCGACTTGGAAAGTGAGCGCGCATCGGGCCATCGCGCAGCCGGATCCTTGGCCAGACAGCGCTCCACCACCTGCACTGTCGAATCGGAAACCGCCGGCACAAGCGATCGAAGCGGGGGCGGTTGCTGCGTCAGATGCTTGGTGAGAACGTCCGCGGCCGTCTTTCCCTCGAAGGGAAGCCGTCCGGCGAGCATGGCATAGCCCATCACGCCTAACGAGTAGAGATCGCTGCGAGCGTCGATGGCTCCTTCGCCGGAGGCCTGCTCGGGCGACATGTAGTGAGGAGTACCGATCACCCCGCCTGACTGGGTCAGCGTCTCCCCGAGCCCGACCGCCTTCGCCACGCCGAAGTCGGTCAGAAGGGCGCGCCCCGTTTCGTCGTCGAGAAGAACGTTGTCGGGTTTGATGTCCCGGTGAATCACCCCGATGCGATGAGCGTGATCGAGAGCGTGAGCGATCTCGCCGAGGATGCGCCGGGCCTCGTCCTCATCGACCCTTCCTTCGCGGGCGAGCCGCGCTGCCAGCGATTCGCCACGGATGTAGCCCATGACGAAGTACGGCATCCCTTCCACCTCACCGAACGCGTGCAGCGGTACGATGTTCGGATGGGATAACTTTGCGGCGGTCCTGGCTTCACGGCGGAATCGATCGTACTGCTCACGCGAGCTCGAAGCAGTATTGAGTACTTTGATGGCCACCTCCCGCTCCAGCGTCAGGTCGCGGGCGAGGTAGACCGTGCCCATGCCGCCGCGTCCGAGCAGCCGGACGATGCGGTACTGGCTGCGCAGCTTCTCCTCCAGGGCGCGCTTGATCGGATCGCCGCCGGCCCCCGGCTCGATGACCGGCTCCGAGAAGTCCGGCTGCATCGTATCTTCGAGCAGACACGCCGGACAAAGACCGTGAGCGTGATCGGGATCCAGCTCGCTACCGCAGTTGGGGCATTTCTCGTGTTCCATGACACTCCTCCTGCGAGGTAAGTAAAGAAACCGCAGCGCCGTGGTTACAGGTTGCGGAGAGTATTCAGAAGATACCGCCTCTCGTCCTCGACCTCATCAGGAGAGGCGACCGTTGCGGCGACGTGCTCCCGCAGCGCCTCGCGATAGCGGCGGCGGAGGCGATGCACCGCCACCTTCACCGCCGCGATGGTCATCCCGAGGTCGCGTGCCGCCTCGGCCTGACTCCCGGAGTCCCCGTCGATCGTCAGAAAGCCTCGAAGCCGTTCGAACAACTGCTGCCTGCCCTCCGTGACGTACTCCTCACGCAGATCATCGAGCACGCGCTCGAGCAGGGTGACGCACCATTGCCGCTCGTAGAGGCGCTCGGGCGTCTCCTCGTGCGCCAGCGCGTGCTGATAACGCGCCTCGGCGGCAGAGGCGTCGATCGAAAGCGGAGTCTTTCCTCCTCCTCGCTTCGCCGCGAGCGTGCGGTCCCGCTCATTGGAGAGGAAACGCTGACAGGAGACCAGAAGAAAGCTGCGAAATCGCCCTCTGCTCTGATCGGCCTCATGCAGAACCTCTTTTTCGATGAGCCGGGTGAAGAACGACTGTGTCAGGTCCTCCGCCTGATCGAGCGAATGTCCCTGACGCCGGACGAACACAAATACCGGATACCAGTACTGCGAGCAAAGGCGCTCGAGCGCCGCCTCCGCCTCCGCCGAACCGCGCTGTCCCGCGGCGACGACGAGACTCCACTGAGTGGTAGCAAAACGCATTTGGGTTTGGCCCCAGCTTAATGGGGAACCGCGAGAGGCACAAACCCCATCGCCTTTCGCGGGGGCGTTCACGTTCTGGAAGAAATGCGGCGAGCCGTCTAGATGCGTCGATGGCGAGCTGCCCGGCGGTCACGTCGGCATCTTCGTCATACGAGATGGTGAACAACTGCCAGCTCCCCTTCGGCTTGTAGAACGTGAAGTGGAACTGGAGCGGCTCCCGCTCGAAGTACGCGAGCTCCATCACGTATACGAAACGGTTTCCGAGAGGCTGCACGACGACCCGTTCGTGGCCGATGTACTCCCCGAGGAGATCCCCGAGGCCGCTGAAGCTGTTCTTCAGCGTGGTCATCTGATCGCCGCCTTTGGCGAGCCACGGATTCGTCGCCGCGATCTCGTCGACGGCCGATCACTGTGGAGGTCCCTGCCGACGTGCTCAAACGTGCGCAGAGAGTTTCGTGGGAAGGAGTAACGGCAACAGTTCGAAGAGCGCTCGAAGAGCTCGCCGGCAACGAAATCTACGACAGGCTCTCGAATTGCGCGGAACGGTTCAGTTCACCGAAAGCCTCGACCACCTCCGTAAGGACCGTGATTGATCGCGATCGACACGAGTTCGTTTCGCCGCTATCTTTCCGGTGAAGAGGGACCTGACGTCGTTCTCGTGATCAGCGCAGAAAGGCCCCGATCCTGAAATGAATCTCCCGGACACAATTCTTGCAGCGTTTCGCACCAGAGAATGGCGGGAGACAAACTGAAGCCGCAGGAATCGGCACCGCAGGCCGAACAGGTTCATGTCGAATTTCCTCCCAA
>DATKCA010000148.1:0-69169 GCA_035544675.1 Thermoanaerobaculia bacterium
ACCGGTCACCGGTCACCCGGTTTGCTATCCTCGCGCCCGCCCATGCGAATTCTGCGAATCGTCCTGGTCCTGCTCCTCCTCCCCGCCGCGGCTGGCGCGCGCACCGCCGCGGAGCTCCAGCTCGCTCTGAAGAAACTCACGGTCCTGGGCAGCGCGCTGTACGTGGCGGCGCATCCGGACGACGAGAACACGGCCATGCTGGCCTGGCTCGCGAACGAGCGGCTCGTGCGCGCCGGCTATCTCTCAGTCACGCGCGGCGACGGCGGACAGAACCTCATCGGCGAAGAGAAGAGCGAGCTCCTGGGCGTGATCCGCACCCAGGAGCTGCTGGCGGCGCGCCGCATCGACGGCGCCGAGCAGTTCTTCACCCGCGCCATCGACTTCGGATACTCGAAGACCGCGACCGAGACGCTCTCGATCTGGGATCGCAACTCCGTGCTCGCCGACGTGGTCTGGACCATCCGCAAGTTCCAGCCGGACGTCATCGTCACCCGCTTCCCCTCCACCGGCGAAGGCGGCCATGGCCAGCACACCGCCTCCGCGATTCTGGCCGAGGAGGCGTTCAATGCGGCGGCGGACCCGACGAAGTTTCCGGAGCAGCTCCGGTACGTCTCGCTGTGGCAGCCGAAACGGATCTTCTGGAACCGGTTCTCCTTCCGCCCGCTCGACCCGAACGCCCCCGAGCTGGCCAACGACATCCGCATCGACCTGGGGACCTACAACCCGCTGATGGGGCGCGCCTACACCGAGATCGCGGCCGAGAGCCGCAGCGAGCACAAGAGCCAGGGCTTCGGCTCGGCCGAGCGCCGCGGCACGGTCATCAACTACTTCAAACAGACCGCAGGCGCGCCGGCACAGAAGGACATCTTCGAGGGAATCGATCTGAGCTGGTCGCGCTATCCGGGTGGAGAGCGCGTCGGTGGACTGCTGCAGAGAGCCCACGACGAATTCGATCCGGCCAGCCCGGCGAAGTCCATCCCGCTGCTCCTCGAGGCGAGCGACGAGCTGACGCGGCTCGGAACGACCGACGCCTGGGCCCGATACGGCAACCCGTGGATCGAGTTGAAGCGGCGCGATCTCGAAGAGGCGATCCGCGAGTGCGCCGGCATCTCCATCGACGTGAGCGCGGCGGCATCGACGGTCATCCCCGGCGCGGAGATTCCGGTGAGCGTGACCGTGGTCAACCGCTCCGATTACCCGTTCAGCCTCTCGACGGTCGCCTCTCCGTACGCAAACCCGGGCCAGGCGCCCGGCACGCCGCTGCGGAACAACCAGCCGGTGAAGACCGACATCACCATCAAGGTGCCGGAGGACTTCACCTACTCGCAGCCGTACTGGCTGGGCGAGCCTCCCACCAAAGGGATGTTCACGGTGACGGATCAGACGCTGATCGGGCGGCCGGAGAATCCTCCGGCCATTCCGATCGTGGTGTCGCTGGACGACAACGCCATGCACACGCTCGTCTTCACCGTTCCGGCCGTGTTTCGCTGGACCGATCCGGTGCAGGGCGGGCAGATCCGAACGGTCGACATCGTCCCGGAAGTCGTCGCCAATTTCGACTCCGGCGTCTACCTGTTTCCCGACGCGAAGCCGCGGCCGGTCTCGGTGCGGCTGCGCAGTTTCAGCGCCGGCAGGCCGGTGACCGCGCGGCTGATTCTTCCCGCGGGATGGAAATCGGAGCCGGTCTCCGCGCCGGTGCAGCTGGAGGATGAAGCGCAGATCACGTTCCGCGTCACACCGCCGGCGAGCCAGTCGACGGCGGACGTGGTGGCGGAAGTCGAGCTGCAGAACGGCAGGAAGATCCGCGCCGGCGTCACGGCCATCGACTATCCGCACATCCCGGCGCAGCGCCTGTTCAGCGAGCCGAAGGCGCGGCTGGTCCGCGTCGACGTGAAGAAGCGCGGGACGAGCATCGGCTACATCATGGGCTCCGGCGACTACGGTCCCGACGCTCTGCGGCAGATCGGGTACACCGTCACGCTGCTCACCGATGCCGACCTCGATCGCGGCGACTTCTCGAAGTTCGACGCCGTGGTGGCCGGAGTGCGCGCGTACAACACGCGGCGGCGCCTGCGGCTGGCGCAGCCGAAGCTGATGCAGTACGTCGAAGAGGGCGGGACGCTCGTCGTGCAGTACAACACGGTGGACGATCTGGCCGGCGCGGCGCTGGGCCCCTATCCCTTCAAGATCTCCCGCGACCGCGTCTCCGTGGAGGAGGCGCCCGTGAAGATGCTGATGCCGTCGCATCCCCTGCTGACCAGGCCGAACCGCATCACGGCCAGCGACTTCGAAGGGTGGGTGCAGGAGCGCGGCCTCTACTTCACGTCCGACTGGGACCCGAAATACGAGACGGTCATCTCGTCGAACGACCCGGGTGAGCCGGAGAAACCGGGCGGCCAGATCTTCGCGCGCCACGGCAAGGGGGTGTTCGTCTACACGTCGTACTCATGGTTCCGGCAGCTTCCGGCCGGCGTTCCGGGCGCGTACAAGCTGTTTGCAAACCTGGTGTCCGCGCAGTGATGACCGAAGAAGATCCGCCTCCGATTCTCAGAACGTGGAAACGCCTTTACGCCGCGGTGCTGATCAACCTGGCCGTGTTGATCGCGCTCTTCTACTGGTTCACGAGAGCATTTGAATGAGGAGCGCCGATTGGATCGTCCTGGCCGGCACGCTGCTGACCATCGTCGTGTACGGCGTCTGGAAAGGCCGCAAGCAGAGGGACCTGGAGGGCTATCTGCTGGCGGGGCGCCAGCTGCAGTGGTACACGGTCGCTCTCTCCATCATGGCCACACAGGCCAGCGCGATCACGTTTCTGTCCACGCCCGGGCAGGCCTACGTCGACGGCATGCGCTTCGTGCAGTTCTACCTCGGGCTGCCCGTGGCCATGGTCATCCTGTCGATCACGGCCGTCCCCATCTATCACCGCCTGAAGGTCTACACGGCGTATGAGTACCTGGAGACGCGCTTCGGCGTGGGCACGCGCAGCCTGACGTCGATCCTCTTTCTGATTCAGCGGGGGCTCTCCACGGGGATGACGCTGTTCGCGCCGGCGCTCATCGTGTCGGTGATCCTGGGGTGGAACATTCACCTCACGACGCTGGTGACGGGTGTGCTGGTGATCATCTACACGGCCGCCGGCGGGACGAAAGCCGTCAGCTGGACCCACACCCACCAGCTCATCATCGCCATGGGCGGCATGCTGATCGCGATGATCGTGGCCATCCGGTCGCTGCCCGCGGGCGTCGGCCTGGTCGACGCAGTGAACGTGGCCGGGCGGATGGGACGGATCAACGTCATCGACTTCTCGTTCGACGTCACCACGCCGTACAACTTCTGGTCGGGCCTGTTCGGCGGCCTGCTCGTGGCGCTGTCGTACTTCGGGACCGACCAGTCGCAGGTGCAGCGTTATCTCACCGGCCAGACCGTCACGCAGAGCCGGCTGGGCCTTCTCTTCAACGGACTGGTCAAAGTACCGATGCAGTTTTTCATCCTGTTCGTCGGCGCGATGGTCTTCGTGTTCTACCAGTTCGTGGCGCCGCCGCTCTTCTTCAATCCGGTGCAGCGCGAGAAGGTCGCCAACAGCGAGTACGCCGCCGCGTATAACGAGCTGGAGGCTGCCCATCTCCAGAATTTCGCGGCCAAGCGCCAGGCCGCGGTGCAGCTGGCCGGCGCGCTCGATCGCGACGACGAGGCGACCGCGCGGCGCGCCTCGGCGGAGCTGCAGGCCTTGCAGGTGGAAGAGGAAAAGACACGCAAAGCCGCCTCGGCCATCATCCGCCAGAACGACCCGCGCGCCGATGCGGCCGATACCGACTACGTCTTTCTGACCTTCGTCATGGGGAACCTTCCGACGGGACTGGTTGGACTGCTGCTGGCCGCGGTGTTCTGCGCGGCGATGTCGGCGACGGCTTCCGGGATCAACTCCCTCGCCTCGACGAGCGTGATCGACATCTGGAAGCGGCTGCTCTGGCGCAACGGCAGCGAGCGCGACTACGTCCGGCTCTCGAAGATCATGACCATCGTCTGGGGCGCGTTCTGTATCGGATTCGCGATGTACGCGAACCAGCTCGGCTCGCTCATCGTGGCGGTGAACAAGCTCGGCTCGCTGTTCTACGGAACGATCCTGGCGATCTTCCTCCTGGCGTTCTACACCAGGCACGTGGGCGGCGTGGCCGTGTTCTGGGGCGCCGTCATCGGCGAGATCGCCGTCATCCTCTGCGCGATCTTCAGCGACATGGCCTGGCTGTGGTGGAACCTTGTGGGATGCGGGGTTTCGGTCATTGCGGCGCTTGTCATCCAGATGTTTCTACCGCCGTCTCTACACGCTGTGGAAAATCAAAAGCCGGGCTCGGGCACGGGCACGGGCACGGGCTCGGGAAAAGCGGAGGCCGAGGCATAATTCTTCTGTGCCGTTCGATCACGAAAAGCTGGACGTCTACCACGCGGCGATCGACTTCATCGCTCGGGCTAACACCATCATCGAGCAGTTGCCGCGCGGGCGCGGATACCTGACCGACCAGCTTCAGCGAGCCTCTCTGAGCATCGTCCTGAATATTGCGGAAGGCGCTGGCAAATACTCGGCTGCTGACAAGGGCGTGTTTTACGTGCGAGCGAAGGCGTCAGCGATGGAAAGCGCAGCCGTCCTCGACGTCTGCGCCAAGCTTCAACTGACTCCGATCGCCGTGATCGCCGAGAACAAATCGCTTCTCTCGAGGATCGTGCAGATGCTGACCAAGCTCATCAAGTCACGACACTCAAGAAGCCCCGAGCCCGAACGCGTGCTTGTTCCGGTGCCCGCCTCTCTTCCCGTGCCCGTGCCCGTGCCCGAGCCCGGCTTTTGACTTTCGTGAGAGAAAAGCCGGGCCACGGGCCAGTCAAGTGTCGCCTATCTCCACTCCGCCGACAGCCGTTTGATCTCCGAGGCAAAGTCTGCCTGGTCGGGACGGGCTTTGGCGATGGCGGCGTCCGCGGCGCGGACTGCATCGGCGCGTTTCCCCTGCTTGGCGAGCATCCGCGCTTTCAGCCACAGCGTCGCGGTGTTCTCGCTCTCTTTGAGAGACATGTCCAGCCACTTCTGCGCCTCGTCCATGCGATTGTTCGTGAAGGCGAAGTCGGCGGCTCGGTACGGTGTCTGCCAGCGCGCGCTCGCGGCCTGGGTGATGGCGCGGTCGGCCGCGGTCAGTGAGCGCTGGATGGACTGCGTGTCGACCGTGAACGGTACGGCGACGTTCTCCCAGCGCAGGACGACCTTGGCCGTGTCCGTGGTCATCTCCGTGATCTCGAATCCCATCCACTCGCGGAAGTCGGCTCGCTCGGGTTTGACGGTGAGGCGCAGCGCGTCCTGCGCCGCGTCATGGTTGAACGCGCCCCACTGCTCGCCCTGCTTGTTGAAGACCACCGCCCATTGATCGCGCCCGGGGATCGTGAACAGCGCGTACTTGCCCTTGTCGAGCTTCTGGCCGTTGACCATGACCTCGTCGCTGAACTCGATCGTGGTGGCCGCATTCGCGCCGGTGCGCCACATCTGATCGTACGGGACGAGCCCGCCCCAGATCTGCCGGCCCTTCACGCCGGGACGGCTGTAATCGATGGTGATATCGGTGATGCCGACCGTCTGCATGAGGCTGCCCTTCGGGCTGGCGGCCGGCAGCCGCAGCGCCTGCTGGCCGTACACCGTGGTCACGACCAGCAGCGCAATGATGATGAAACCTGTTTTTCGCATAGTCACTCCTCGTTTTTTGATTTGCGGACGTTATCACTCATCGCCGGTGAGGACACCGGCGCAGCGTCATTCCAGTCGATCCAGTAGTGCTCCAGCCGCTTCCGGACGCCGCGGCCGTCGATGATCTCCGGCTGCACGTCCGTCTCGCGGCGCACGCCCTCCGGACGCTGCGACAGACCGGACGCAAACCGCGGCTTGCCCGTCGGATAACCGGGGAATCGCGTGGAGAGCGCCTCGTCTTCGAAAAGCTCTGCCGGAACCCGCACGCCGCCGCTCTCGAACAGAAGGTCGACGCCGCGGATCCCATGCGGCGAGAGCGCGAACCCGGTAAAGAACGCCGGCCCGTCGATGACGCGGGGCGGTGGATCGAAGCGCCCGAACGTGTCCGAGTTCTGGAGGTCGGTCGGAATGGTGGAGGCTCCCCGCTCCAGCGAGAACACCCAGTCGCCGCTCACTCCGCCGTCGAAACGCCGGACGAAGAACAGCCGCCCCCGTTTCATCTCCCGGGCGATCCATTCGTGAGTGGATGCCTCGTACGGGCCGAGATAGTCGTTGTGCACGATGATCAGCTCGCACCCGATCGAGCGCAGGACGCCGATGAATGCATCCGGGATGGCCGGCGACTTCCACATCCCGGTGATGTCCATGCGCCGGTGGGGCGGATTCACCAGCGGCTTGTGATGCGCCGCCGACCGAAGGAGATAGACGTACTCGCTCCCGGCCATATCGATGGGGAGCTCCAGCACCGCTCCCCGCAGCGGCTCGCGCGCGAGCCACTCATAGACCGGAGGCGGCTCCGGCGAGGCGATGAACCAGCGGATGGGAGCGGACCAGAGCTCCGCGACGAAGAGCAGCGGGACGATCCATGCCCCGAGCCGCGCGCGGGCCACCGCCAACGCAATCAGCATCGCCATCCCGACATGTGCGATGGCCGCCCAGCGCGCCGTGGCGCGTATGGCCTTGAACCCCGGAACGTAGTCGTACAGAAACGTGTGGAAGAACGTGTTGAGACCGAGCGAGCCGATGAAGCCGAGGAGAATCCAGAGAAGGGCGACCGAGACGGTGCGGCGGTCGCGGCGCAGCGCCACCAGACCTGCCGCGGCCAGGGCGATTCCCAGCGCCCCAGGGAACAACCGCCGCTCCGGGTCCACCGCCTCGGAGTGCAGCGAACGGTAGAGCCGGTTCTCCCCGTTGCTGACCAGCCAGTCCCCCGGTGTCGCCGAGTACGTCATCGCATCTCCGGGAGTGCGCGCCATCCCGTACAGCTTCGAGACCGCAATATATGGATAGAGAAACGGGACGAGCAGGACCATGCTCACGGCCGTTGCGGCGGCGAGCGGCCGCCACCGCGGCAGGGCTCCGCTGAGCAGCAAGGCCGTCAGAGCGATCGCCACCGACCCGAACAGCAGCCAGTGGATGTTCGTCAGACCATTCATGAGGAACACGGCGCCGAAGAGAACGGCGCGCTTCCACGACGGCCGCGCGGCGTAGAACAGCAGCGCCAGGATGAGGAGCGGCAGCCATCCGCCCCAGATGTGCTGCACGTGGGGCCGGTGGGTGAACCGGAATGGCACAAACGCGTAGAAGACGCCGGCGGCAAGGCCCGCGGGATACGAGCCGCTGACGTAGCGGCCGAGGAGATAGGCGGCGAAGCCGGAGAAGGCGAAGCCGGCCAGGACGGCCAGGTTGTGCGCAAGCATCGGCGTCGCGCCGGCCAGGCGGGCCGGGATCAGAAGCAGCGTGATTCCGTAGAGGTTCTCCGTGAATGCCAGCGAGTAGCGCGAAGGGTGAAACGCGTTTGCGTGAAAGAGACTCAGAGGATGGTGAATGGTCGACCAGTAGCCCCAGTCGAGAACCCAGATGTTCACGTAGGGGTCGCCGGGATCGGCGACGGCGCGCTCGAGGTTCCGCGCCAGCGGCCAGGTCATGAGGATCGCCAGAACGATGAAGAGTGCCGCCACCGCCGCGTGCCTGCGCATTGCCGGCGGATGATAAGGCCTTAGGCCTAAGGACTAAGGACTTCACTTTGCAGTAGCAAATCTCCCATGACGGTAGTCGTTCTGTTCGGCGGCCGGAGCGATGAGCGGCAGGTGTCCGTGGCGTCGGGGCAGAATGTGGTGCGCGCGCTCGGCTCGCCTCTGGCGTGGTTCTGGGCTCCGAATGGCGCGGTCCACGACGTGGGGGTGCAGGAATTGCTCGCGCATCAGCGTCCCTTCGAGGTCGACTTCGTCTCTTCGCGCCCGGCCATCTGGCCCGACCTCGAGCAGGCGCTGGACACGCTTCCGGTCGACGATCCCGTTTTCCTGCTGGCGCTGCACGGCGGCGAAGGGGAAGACGGAACGGTCCAGCGGATGATGGAGGAGCGCGGCATCGCGTTCACCGGCTCCGGCTCCGCGGCCAGCGCGGCGGCATTCGACAAGGGGCGCGCCAAGGCCATCGTCAAGGAGGAGCTCAAGACCGCCGAGTCGCGCATCGTGCCGAAGTCGGATCGCCAGTCCATCCGCGCGGCCATCGAATCGCTGCTGCGACGGCATCAGCGCGTCGTGGTCAAGCCGCTGGCAGCCGGCTCGAGCCGCGGGCTCTTCTTTCTGGGCCGCGGCGACAGGCTCGACGAGGTCGTCGACAAGGTCGCGGCGCTCGAGCTGCCCTACATCATCGAGCAGTTCATTACCGGCCGTGAGCTCACCGTCGGCGTCGCCGATCTCGGCGAGGGTCCGCAAGCGCTGCCGGTCATCGAGATCGAAGTGGACCCCGGCTTCACCTTCGACTACGAAGGCAAATACCTCGGTAAAGGCACACGGGAGATCTGTCCGGCGAACATTCCGGAAGAGATGGCGCGCGCTGCGAAGTCCACCGCACTCACGGCCCACATCACGCTCGGCTGTGAAGGCTATTCGCGCACGGACCTGATGGCGGCGGCGGACGGGATGTACTTCCTCGAGCTGAACACGCTGCCGGGCATGACCACCAGCTCGCTCGTCCCCCAGGAGCTGCGGGAGGAAGGGATCGACTTCCGGGAGTTCCTGGAGCGGCAGATCTCGCTGGCCAGGGAGCGGGTCAGTCCCCCGTCGCCGGCCTCTCGTTGAGGATGGTGATGCGCCCCTCCAGCCGCGGGGTGACCGGCACCGCGCGCTTCTTCAGCACCGCGGCGAAGACGTCGCGCATCGGCTGCTCCTGATGGAAGCGTTTCCGCTCCGCCGGAACGGCAGTCATCACGCTCTCCAGTCCGTCCCCGCCGTACGCGAGAAAGTCCGGCATGACCACGGTATACGTCCTGGCCGGATCGAGCGGCAGGCCTTGATCCGTGGTCACCGAGATCAGATTGTCGCGCTGGGCGGGAGGCTTCTCCTGGTGCATGGCCGCGTCGAAGGTGTACCGCAGGCCGCTGACCTGCATCACCCCGCGACCGCTCCCGGCGAAGACGCGCAGCATTTCGCGAATCTGCGCTCCGGTCATCGTGACGACGGTGGGATAGTTATCGAAGGGGCTGACCTGGAAGATGTCAGCGTAGACCAGGTCGCCGGCGCGCAGGTTGGCGCGGATCCCGCCGGAGTTCATGACCGAGAAGTCGGTCCCGAATGCCTCGCGCATCGTGTCGGTGAAGAGATTTCCGAGGGCCGACTCGCTGCGGTAGTTGCGGGTGATCGTCTCCGCGGCGGTGACCCCGAGCGGCTCGCTGCGCATGGCGGCGGTGCGCTCCAGAAACGGCTCGACGGCGCGGGCTACGATCAGATCGGGGGTGATCGTCTTTCCCTCGAACTCGCGCGGCACGAGCGTCGCGTCGGCGGGCGGGCGGCGCGGATCGCATCGATCGGTGCCGCTGTACACCTCCGCGCAGATCATCGTGGGCGGCATGATCACGGTGCGCTCGGACTGGACGCGGTTGGCGCGGGTGTCGACCCATAGATCGACCCTGGAGAAGTCCGAGCTGAAGGGCCAGGCCTGAACCACCGGCACCCCGTTGATGAAGTGGCCCATCCGGGAGTGCGTGTGGCCGGCGAAATAGGCGTCGATCGTTCCGGCCGGCAGCCTCCCCATGTACTCCATGACCTCCTGCTGAGGCTCGCAGCTCGAAGGATCCGCGGGGTCGGAGATGTCGCCGCAGCGGCCGCCCATGTGCGCGATGACGACGATCGCATCCGCTCCGTCCGCACGCGCCTCGCGCGCCGCCTCCACCGTCGCCGCCACCGGATCGCCGAACGCCAGCGTGCGGACGTTCAGCGCGATCGTGACGTTCGGTGTGTCGGGAGTGCTGAGGCCGATGATGCCGATCCGCGCGCCGTCCACTTCCACCATCGTCCACTTCTTCGCCCAGACCGGAGTCTGTCCGGTGCTGCGCTCGGTCATGTTTGCGGACAGGAGGGGGAACGTCGCCAGATCGGAGATTTTCTTCAGCGCGCCGAGCGGGTCGTCGCCCGGATCGCTGGCAATCGTCCTGGCACCGGCCGGACCGTAGTCGAATTCATGGTTGCCGATTGCCGCGGCCGAGTATCCGATGGCGTTGTAGGCGCGCACGACCGGCTCGCCTTCGAAGAGGTTCGACTCCAGCGTCCCCTGGAACATGTCGCCGGAGTCGACGACGATCACGTTGTCGCCGGTCGCGGCGCGCAGTGCGTCGACGTAGGCGGCCAGCGTCGCCACGCCGCCGTACCGCACAGGCTCTCCTCCCCCCTCCGGCGTCTCCACGTGTCCGGCGTACCATCCATGGACATCGGTCGTCCCGACCAGCACCACGTGCACCGGCTCGAGCGGCGGGTTGATCGTGGAGCACGCCGCGAGCAGGAGCGTGCCCAGGAGCAGTGTTCGTTTCACGAGAGGCGATTATAGGCGGGCCTTAGTCCTTAGTCCTTAGTCCTTAGTCCTTAGTCCTTAGGCGTTAGGCCTTAGGCGTAGGCTCCAGAGACCTTCACCGCGCGTACACTGGTCCTCCTAAGGACTAAGGCCTAAGGCCTAAGGCCTAGAGTCATGATCTACAGCCTTCTGGCCAAGCTCGTCGCCCTCACACACTTCGCGTTCATCATGTTCGTGATCGCCGGCGGGCTGCTCGTCCTGCGATGGCCGCGGCTGGCGTGGATTCACGTCCCGGCGGCGGTGTGGGGCGTGCTCATCGAATTCGCCGGCTGGTACTGCCCGCTCACGACCTGGGAGAACACGCTGCTTCGGCGCGCGGGACAGGCCGGCTACTCCAACGGATTCATCGAGCACTACCTGTTCGCGCTGATCTACCCGGAGGGCCTGACGCGGTCGATGCAGGTCGCCATCGGCGTGGTGGTCATCGTCGTCAACGTGGCCATCTACGCGCGGCTGGCTCAGCGCTCGTAGCGGAGGCCGAGGCGGATCGAGCGGGGCTGGCCGCGGGTGATGACCGGGGTGGCGCTCGCCTCGACGCGCTCGTCGAAGATGTTCTCGGCGGCCAGGATCACCTCGACGCGTTCTCCGAGCCCGCGCGACAGGAAGACATCCGCGACGAAAAACGAACGCAGCGGGAGCTCATTGAGGTCGTCATCGAACTGGGATCCGGACCATCTGGCCTGCAGGCCTGCCGTGAGCAGCGACGAGAACAGCACCTGCCCCGTGGCCTGGTGCCGCGGCACCTGCGGCAGCCGCTTGCCATCGAGAGCGCCGGAGGTGACGATCGCGTCGGACAGCAGATAGCCGCTCGAGACGCGCCAGCGATTGCCCAGGCGCCAGTCGCCTTCGAGCTCGAGGCCGCGGGAGCGGCTCGCGGCCACGTTCTGCCGCTGTCGTGTGATGAGCGCGGGCGTTGCGGACAGCGTCACGTTGGCGACGACGTCGTCCAGCGACATCCAGAAGAGCGTGGCCCGGAGGTTGCGGCCGCGCGCGCCGAGCTCGATGGCGTCGAGCCGCTCGGCCGTCAGCGCGGGATTCGCGGACGTGACGACGTTGCCGACGCGGAAGTTGCGATAGAGCTCGTTGAGCGTCGGCGCGCGGAACGCGCTGTAGGCCGAGGCGCTGAACGCAACGGGACCGCGACGGAGGAGCGCGGCGACGCGCGGACTCCACGCCGAGTGGCCGCGGCTGGCCAGGACCGCGCCGTCGCGCTCCGCGTCGAAGTTCCGCCAGCCGTCGAAGCGCACGCCCGCGGTGATGCTCAGGCCGGGCGTGACGACGAAGATGTCCTCGAGGAACGCGGAGGCCGTCCGCTGCTTCCCTTCGACGCGCGTCGTTCCCTCGTCGCTCGCTCCTGTGACCTGGCGCGCCTCCACGCCGGCGAGGAGCGCGTGACGTCCGCCCACCGGACGGGCCAGCTGCGCGCTCATGCCGCTGCCGCGCGACGGCACGCGCTGGTCCACGGTGAGCCGCTCCGTGGCGCGGCCGGCGCCGATCGCGGAGAACGTCTGGCGGTAGTCCTGGTCGCTCAGCCATCCCCGTATCTGCACACTGCCGCCCCATGCCGGAATGTCCGCGCCTGCGGAGAGCTGGCGGATCGTTGTGTCGTTGACCTGCAGCGGCGTGCCGTTGTTGCGCTCCTCGTCGTAGTGCGAGAGGCGGAGAAACAGTGAGTGGCGCGCGGCGGTGACGTCGACGGCGCGATGCGATGAGTCGGCCGCCCGATCGACCGGGCCGCGATCCTCAGAAGCGACGAGCGTGTAGCCGCCGGTGTCGAAGAGGTCGAGCGACACCGCGCCGCGCCAGGCGTCCTTCGCCGCGGAGGCGAACAGCGAGGCGTTCCCGCTGGACTGTGATCCGCCGGAGATCTCCGCGCTCACGGCCCCCTGGCGCGGCCGCCGCCGGATGAACTGCACCACGCCGCCCATGGCCGAGCTGCCGTACAGCTCGGAGCCGCCGCCGCGGACGACTTCGACGCGCTCGACCGCCGGCCTGGGGACGCGGCCCCAGTAGACCCAGCCGCCGAACGGGTCGTTGAGCGGGACGCCGTCTTCGATGACCAGGGCGCGGCTCGCGCCGCTGGCCCCGATCCCGCGGAGCGACGGGCCCTGCGTCGTCGGATTGGCCACGCGACTCCCTGTCCTTCGGAAAAGAGTGAAGCCGGGGACCTGCCGCAGCGCGTCGTCGAGCGTCGCGGCCGCGGTCGTGGCGATGACGTCACGCGAGAGGACGACCACGCTCGCCGGCGTGTCGCCCACGCGCGTCTCCGTGCGCGTCGCGGTCACCGTGATCTCGTCCTGAGCCTGAGCGAGAGGCTCCTGCGCCACCGCTCCTGCAGCATGCAGGACGAGCAGCGGAACGCAGAGGAAGACCGGTCGACTCAGCACAAGAGGACTCATCGTACGGCTCACTCGCCCTTTTTGTCCCGGTCGAGCATTCCCGCTGCGGTATAAGACGCCCATGAAAGAGAAGCTGCCCAAAGCGCCGCGCGCGTACGAGGAGTTCAGCGCCACCTTCCCCACTCTGCGCAAGGCCTGGGACCTCCTCGGCGACGCCGCGAAGGAAGGTCCGCTCGACGACAGGACGGCGCGGCTGGTCAAGCTCGGCATCGCCATCGGCGCGATGCGCGAAGGCGCGGTCCACTCGGCGACCCGAAAAGCGACCGCGGCCGGGGCGTCGAAAGAGGAGATGAACCAGGTCGTGGCGCTCGCCGCGAGCATCATCGGCATGCCGTCGGCGGTCGCGGTCTGGACCTGGATCCACGACTCGCAGCCAGAGAAGTAGCAGCCAGAGTCCCGTGCCCCGGACCTGAAGTGGAGGACAGGCAATCCTGCCTGTCCAGCCGAGGACAGACAGGATTGTCTGTCCTCCACAGAAGCGGGGGGGCGGCGACGTTTTGGCTCTGGGCTCTGCCGCTCTGTGAGCTGATAAAATCCCCCCCATGTCGAACCGCTGCGCGACTGCTCTGGCCCTCTGTCTTCTGCTCCCTTTGTCCGCGACCGCGCAGGACGGCGGATCGGGCCGGCCGATGCCGATGCCATCGCCATCGGCCGCCATCACAGGGTTCGTGACGACCGTGGGCGGAAACCTGATCACGCTTCTCAACGGCGCGGTGACGATCGACGCAACGGGCGCCGTCTTTCCCAGCCGCAAAGGAAACGGAACGATCGCCGACGTGAGGCCGGGCCAGCAGATCATCGCCGCCATCAGGAATCCCGAGGCGGCGCCGGGAACGATGCTGCTGGCAGCGAGCGTGTTGATCGTCGAGATGCCCGCCGGATCGCTGAGCGGACCGGTTCAGTCGGTCGACGTGGCCGGCAGCGCGCTCACCATCCTCGGCGCACAGGTGCGTGTCACCGCGAACACGCGGATTCTCTCGTTCAGCCGTGACGGCGCCGCTACCCTCGAGGACATCAAGGCCGGAGACCACGTCTCCATCGAAGTGAGCATCGACGGCTCAGCGCTCATCGCGGAGAGCATCCGCGTGCTTCCGCCGATTCCGAACGCCGCCGTTGACGGCACCGTGAAGTCGATCGGCACCACATCGTGGGTGATTACGACTCTGCAGGGCGACGTGACGGTGACCGTCACTCCCGACACCCGGATCGATCCCACCGTGAAGGCCGGCGATCCCGTGCACGTCATCGGGATGGCCGACGCCGCCGGCAGCATCACCGCCATCGCCATCTACGCCGCCAGGCCGAGGCCTGCAGAACCGCCGGGCCAGCCGGGGCTGGAGGGGACGGTCCAATCGATCGGCGCCACATCGTGGGTGATCACGACCGGCGGCGGCGACATCACGATCACCGTGGACCGCAACACGAAGATCGACCCGGCCGTGAAGGTCGGTGACACGGTCATCGTGATCGTCAGGCGGGACGCGGCGGGCAATCTCCTGGCCGTCTCCATCCACAAAGCGGAGTCGAAACGCCGCTCCACGCGCGCCTGATCACACGCGGCCGGGCGTTGTGTTGCGCTGAGCCGGGCATGAGCTCCTTCATCGCCAGATCGCATCCAGAATGGGCACCTTCAAGTAGTAGTTGCCGAGGTTGAGGGCGGCGGTCTCACCAGCATTGTTCCAGGTGAGGCGGCGGAGCTTGAGCAGCACGACTTTGTGGTGGCCGCGGAAGTTCAGCTCGATGTAGACGGGTGTGCCGGGGATTTTGCGGACGACGTCGGCGGAGCGTCCGGAGAGGCCGCGGATGGCGGCGTCGATGATCGCGCGGAACTGCGCGTTGGCGGGGACGTCGCGGGTGGTCCAGACGTCGATCCACTCCGTCTTGTTGTATTGCAGACGGTAGCGCATGGCCACGAGTGAGCCGACTTTGCCGGCCGTCGGGCCGACGATGCGCGGGACATCTTCGAACTCGTCGGTACCAGCCGCGATCATCGCCGTCATCTCCGTAAACGCGACGTCGGTGTACATGCGCACCATCGGTTTGAGCACCGTCAGGGTCCGCGCGCCGTTGCGGCTGAACGCGTTCAGCAGCGAGCTGTCGGCGCGGAGGCCGGCCGGGTAGACATGGATCCTGATGTCGCCGAAGCGGCCAAACGTCGGAAAGACGGCGCCGAGGTTCGCGTCGAGCTCGAGATGGTACGGGCGCGGCGCGGAGTGCGCCGGCTGGATGAGGCAAAACAAAAGGGCGGCCGCAAGCGCGCGGACGCGCCGGAACTCTCTACGCCGGTCGCCGGTCTTCACCGCGGACACTGTAGCGGAGTTCTTGACGCTTGTTGCCGGTACTCGGAACTCACCGTGGCTCGAAGAAAACGGGCTGCCCCGCCGCGACGCGGCCGCGTCGTGTGGTGGCACCGTAAACCCCGGCCTTATTGTTCCTCTCCCGAACAACCGCCTTCAGCACCTCCGAGTCGATCCGAGCCGAGTCAGGATCGAAGTTGACCATCGAGCAACGCTCGTCGCGATTCGTGATGCTGATGGCTGGGCCGTCCTTGTCTTCTCCGAACGTGAGCACGCCATTCACCCACTCGTCCTCCTCGAAGGGGATGGATCGAAGGGTTGCAATCAGGATGTTCGGCCGGAACCTTCGAACGTCTGCGGGCCGCGCACTGAGCTTCCCGATTTCGGCCACCGTGGTGGAGGTAATCAGTGAGACGCTCGCTTCGTCGAAGATGCCGCGGTTGAGATGCATCATCTCGACGGGTGAGCCGTGGCGGAGACCAACCTCCGCCGCCAATTCTTCGCCAAAAAGCGCCAGGTCCCGTCCATCTGGCGTGCGAAGGTGTGTCGGCAAGCTTCCGGCGACAGCCGGTTCTCGCCGCTGTGGGGCATAGAGAATGAGCTCCGGAACTTTGCTCGCCGTCAGCCAGGGGAAACCGCTGCGATCGTCAACCCGACGGAAGGCGAGACGCCGGTCACCATCAAGGCCGTGCCAGCCCAGATCGGCGACGTCGAGAAGCTCGCCGCTCATCGACTTCACGGGATAGCGGAACAGAGCCTCTACTTCACCAATCTTCGTAGGCATGCTTTCGAATTGTCAGGGCAGCGTATCAGCGCGGAACCGCGTCCGCATCGCGTGAGGCCGTCTTCTCCAGCACATGCACGAAGACCTTCGTCCCCGTCTCGTCCGTATCCTCGCGCTGCTCACGCAGCGCGGCGTGCTTTGCCGTCTTCACCCATCCGCGGAAATCGGCCATCGAGCCGGGATCGGTGGCGATCACTTCCAGAATGTCGCCGACTGCGAGAGTGTCCAGCTCCTTTTTGGCCCTGACGATCGGAATGGGGCACTTCATCCCGCGCACATCGAGCCGTTTCGTCATGAAGCAGCCACCTCCTCCCGGACGCTGGCGGCGCACTGGTTCTTCCCCAGCTCCCATTCCGCGGCTGTTTCCTCGCTCGCGGTCTCCAGACCGAGGTTGACGCGGATGATCCGGTCGTAGACGGCGGGCGGAGTCTGGAGCGCCTTTTCCATCGCTTCCACGAACTCGGACTCGCTGTGGATCTGCAGCTCCGGAACGGTGCGCCGGAGATCTCCGAGCCGCCCCCGGACCACGCCCTGCCCGTCGATCTCCGACGGAGAAGCGTAGTGCGCCGGCAGAATCACCATGTCATCGGGGAGCTTCGCAATCTTCTCGGTCAGCGTGTGGTACAGCATCTTCCCCCACTCCACTACATGACCGCCCAGGTCGGGGCGGCCGACGCTGCCCACGAAGAGGGTGTCGCCGGTGAGGAGGTGCCGCTTCCCGGCCAGCAGCGACGTGGAACCTGGAGTGTGGCCGGGCGTGGAGAGAAGACGCACGGTGACGGTGACGCCTCTGGCACCGCCGAGCTGGATCTTCTCGCCGTCCCGGGCCGGATCGATCCGATGGCGAAGGTCGGCACCCGATCCGGCCGCGACGAAATAGCGGGCCCGATGCCGCGGAGCCAGCTGGGGGCCGCCGCTGATGTGATCCGCGTGCACGTGCGTGTCGAACACCCCGACGATGTCCGCGCCGAGCTCCTTGATGAACCGCTCGGTTTCTCCGAGGTTGCGTGATGGATCGACGACGATGGCCTGGGGGCCGGAGCGGATGACGTAGGAGAGACACCCTTTCCCGCGCCGGTTCATCTGCCAGATCTCGAAGCTCCCCTCTTCGTCCGCGTCGAGCGGCACGCGCACCGGCTCGAGGTACTGGCCGTAAGCGAGCATGCCGCCGGCGACATTCGCCGCGTCGGTGCCGCGCTCCCGCAACTGCCGGGCGATCAGGTCGGAGGAGTCGCCCTTCGCGCAGATGGCGAAGACCGGCCCGCGATCGCGCGGGACGGAGTCGAGCAACGACTCGTCCTCGAGGAAGTCGAAGTACGGCCTGTGCATCGTGTCGACCGGCCCGCGCCCTTCCACCTTCCAGCGCTCGAACTCCTCATCGTTGCGGACGTCGAGCAGGAGGAACCGCTCGCCGGCGTCGATCTTCCGGAGAAGCTCCTCCACGTTCATAGGAACAGTGACACGCGGGCATGCGCCGCCTCGGCCATGAACGCCGCGACGCCGCCCAGTTCGACGTCATCGGCCAGCTGCTCACGCTCGACGCCCATGACGTCCATGGACATCGTGCAGGCGATCATCTTCACTCCCAGGTCGCGGGCCATGGCCATCATCTCCTCCACGGAGGAGACGTTCTTCTCCTTCATCATCGTGCGCAGCATCGATGCGCCCACGCCGAAGAAGTTCATCTTCGAAACGCCCATCGACTCGGTGGAGGAGGGGGTCATCACCGCGAACATCTTCTCTTTGAGGGTCCTGCCCGAAAGCGCGGCCGCTCCCTTCTTCTTCAGTGCGGAGAGTCCCCAGAACGTGAAGAACATGGTGGTCTCGAGGCCGGACGCCGCCGCGCCGGTGGCCAGTACGAGCGAGGCCAGGAGCTTGTCGAGATCGCCGCTGAAGACGATGATGGCCGCCTTGTCCTGCGGCGTGCGCTCGCGCAGCTCGGCGATCTCGCTTCGCAGAATCTCGATCTGCCGGACCAGTTCCGCGGTCGTTGGTTCGGTGAGGGTGGTCATGAGCACCTCCTGTTGTTGGGGGGTCAGCGGGCCCGGTGAAGCTCCGGCGCGAGGCGCGCATCGCGCACGAGGCGCCGGCTCAGGCTCGTGCAGACAGCGTCACAGAGATCGAAGACCGAGGGGTCGTCGATGTAGCAGTAGACCTGGTTGCCATCCTGGCGGCGGGCCACGAGGCCGGACTCCTGCAGGGTGCGCAGGTGTTTGCTCACGTTCGGCTGGGTGGAGCCGACGGCGGCCACGAGCTCGGAGACGTTCTTCTGGCCGTTGCGGAGCTCTTCCAGGATGCGCACGCGCAGCGGCTCGCCGAGCACGCGGAACCGGGCCGCCACCATGTCGATGGCCTCGGGGGAGAGCCTGGCGTGACGTTTCCGTCTGGCAATGGTCTTCACGTTCATCGCTCCGACTGTATGACTCATTGCTTATACAGTCAACGGCCGGAAGTCATTCCGGGCGCGGCGATCCGCCACATTCTACGAGTGCGATACCTCAGAGGGCGATCTGCAACACGGCGTCACGACGGGCCGGCGGGAGGGCCTCGTACAGCTCCACGAAGGCGGCGTTCGTCCAGCCGAAACCGATTTCGTTCGCGGCGTAGCCGAAACGGATCGTCCCCTCCACGCGCGACTCGCGCTGCACCACGTCGTATTTCTCCAGCACGACGTTGTGCTCGAGGAACTCCTTCAGGATCATGGAGAGGAAGCGCGCGCTGATCCGGTCGGCTTCCTGGTGATAGCCGTACCGGCGCAGCCCCTCCACGGCAATCCACTGCATCGGCGCCCAGCCGATGGGCGCGTCCCACTGGTTCCCGCTGGCCTCGGTCGAGGTCTGCAGGCCGCCGCCTCGCTCGAGGAGCGGGAGGGAGGCCACCACGCGCGCGGCCTGCTCCTCGCCGGCGATGCCCGCGTAGAGGGGAAAGAAGGTGGTCACGTACGGATAGCGGCGGCGGCTTCCGCGGCGGAAGTCGAAGTCGTAGTAGAGACCGTCGCGCTCGTCCCACATCAACGCGTCGATGACCGCGGCCCGGCGCGCGCTGCGCTCCTGCCAGAGGCTGACTTCTTCCCGGTCGCCGAGGAGGCGGTGCATCTCGGCGATGTCCACCTCCATCTGGTGGAGGAGGCAGTTGAGGTCGACCGGCAGCATGTCGAGGATCGCTGCGTTGAAGTGGCCGAAGCGGTTCGAGGGATCGTGACCGCTCTCGCGCATGGCGCGGTCGGCCTTGAAGAAGCGCGGTGTGAGGCCGTCGGTGCCGGCGTCGAAGAACTCCGCCACCTCGTACTCCGTGATCTCGCCGCCCCGCGTCCGGTAGAACTCCCCCACCCGGTCGTAGTGCGTGCGTCCATGCTCGTCGGCCTCGTGCACGAACACCTCCGGGGCCGGCCCTTCCCCCGAGTCGTAGTAGCGCGACAGCCCCGCCCCCGCGCCGTCGACCAGCTTCTTCCCACTGGTCCAGTAGCGGTAGTACTTCTCGACCAGGTCCAGCGCGCGCCGGAGCCAGGCCCGGTCGCCGTTGCGGTCGAACGCCGCCAGGACCATCCGCGAGAGGAACGGCGGCTGGGAGCGGGTGAGATAGTACGTGCGGTTCGCGTTGAGCACCGCGCCGTAGTGCTCGACCTGATAGAGCGCGTTCTCGACCATGTCGTATGCGAACTGCTCCTGGCCGTCCCGCATCAGCCCGATCTGGATGAAGTAACTGTCCCACCCGTACATCTCGTTGAAGCTCCCGCCCGGTACGATGTAGTGACGCGGGAGGTAGAGCAGGCCGTGCTGTTCGATGTCCTGCCAGCGACGGGGGAGGGGCCGGATCTCGATGGCGTCGAGATCGCTCCGATGACCGGCCACCTCCTGCAGGTGCCGCTCGATGGCGCCGAGGTCCTCGTCAGTGGGAACGTAGAGGGGCGCCTTCCTGCCGGTGGCGGAGATCTTCGGATCGAGCGTGGCCGCGATGATGTCGCCGTGCGATCGCTCCAGCGTGGTCCAGGTCCGGCGGATGTAGTCGCGGAGCGCCGCCAGGTCCTCCGGCGTGGCGCGCGGTCGGACGTCTGCCGGCATCGGCTCCTTTTACTGCAGATGACGGATGGCGCGCCACCGCTTTGTGCAAACAGACTCCCGCCCGCATGGCAGAACAAGTCCAACGACGATCGTTCATCGACCGGTTGCTCGTGCCGGCCACCCAGCCGCTGCGCTCACCCTCGGGACGACAGGTCCTCACAGGTTCCGGTCGATCGGCACGACGGCTGGACGGACCAGGTCTGATGTCTGGATGCTCTCGACCCTGATGCTATGATGCTGCACATGCGGACCACGCTGACCATCGAGGATCGGATCGCGCGCGATCTGAAACGGATCGCCCAACGCTCGGGCAAGCCTTTCAAAGTCGTGGTGAACGAAACGCTGGAGGCTGGCCTGGCCTCGGCACGGGAGCCGCGGAAGCCCCGGCGCTATCGGCTCCGCACCGCTTCGCTGGGAGCCGTCAGGAAAGGCATCGACCTCGACAGGTCGCTGACCCTTGCCGACTCCCTCGAGGACGAGGAGCTCGTTCGCAAGATGGACCTGCGCAAGTGAAGCTCGTCGACACGAACGTTCTGATCTACGCGGTCAACTCCGACGCCCCCCATCACGAACGGATGCGACGATGGCTCGAATCCGCATTGTCGGCAACCGAGCCGGTCGGGATGTCGTGGGGCGTGCTGCTGGCCTTTCTCCGCATCACGACACGGCGCGGGATACTGGAGCGTCCGTTGCCGGCCGAGGACGCGGTGAGCTATGTCGATTCCTGGCTGCAGCAGCCTGCTGTGGAGCTCGTCGTGCCCGGCCCGAATCACTGGGCCATCCTGCGGGCACTCATGACGACATCGGGAACGGCCGGGAACCTGACTTCCGATGCGCATCTGGCGGCGCTCGCGCTGGAAGGCGGATGGACGCTCGTCTCCACCGACCATGACTTCCTGCGCTTCAGCGGGCTCGCCGTTTTCAACCCGGCGATGGACTGATACGCCTTTCGCCGCAGACCGCGACCCGAGCCGCCTGGCAGAGCGTGCGGGAGATGATGGTCGCCGGCGCCGCAAGCGCCGCCGATCGCCGTGATACCTTCCCAACCATGTCCGAACAGCCGGTCCAATGGGGCAAGGTCATCGACCAGACCCGCTGCATCGGCTGCCACGCCTGCAGCACCGCCTGCAAATCGGAGAACGCCGTCCCCCTCGGCGTGAACCGCACGTATGTCAAATACGTCGACGTCGGACAGTTCCCCGCGACCCGCCGCGCCTTCCAGGTCACGCGCTGCAACCAGTGCGCGCATCCCCCCTGCGTCGAGGCCTGCCCGACGTCCGCCATGTACCGGCGCTCCGACGGCATCGTCGACTTCGACAAGAACATCTGCATCGGCTGCAAGGCCTGCATCGCCGCCTGTCCCTACGACGCGATCTTCATCAACCCCGAAGACCACTCGGCCGAGAAATGTAACTTCTGCGCGCACCGTCTGGAAGTCGGACTGGAGCCGGCTTGCGTTGTGGTCTGCCCGACCGAGGCGATCATGATCGGGAACCTGAGGGATCCGGAGTCGCGTGTGGCCAGCTTCGTCAATCGCGACGTCGTGGCGGTGCGCCGGCCGGAGAAGGAGACGAATCCCAGGCTCTTTTACAAAGGCGCGCACCAGGCCACTCTCGATCCGCTCGCGGCGCAGAGGCCCGCCGGCGGGATCTTCATGTGGAGCGAGCAGGGAGAGTCGCTGCCTCACCAGGTGTTCGCGGGCCATCCGGGGCAGGCCAACAACGTCGCCGCGGCGATGCTCGCGTACGACGTCCCGCACCGCGCGCCGTGGGGCTTCCCGGTCAGCGCGTACGTCTGGACGAAAGCGATCGCCGCCGGTTCCTATCTCGTCGCCGCGACCCTGGTCCTCCTCGGGCAACTGGACACGATGAGCGTGCTGTGGAGATGGACCACGCCTCTGCTGTCGGCGTTCTTTCTGGCGGCCACGCTGGTGATCCTGATCGCCGATCTCGAGCATCCGATGCGCTTCTACATGGTCCTGACGCGCCCGCAATGGCGGAGCTGGCTCGTGCGCGGCGGCGTGATTCTGACCGCGTTCGCTGCCGTCATCGGGCTGCACCTGCTCTCTTCTCTCTCCGGCGCGAGTCCGCCTCGTGCGCTGGCCGCGGCCGGCGCCCTTCTGGCGATCGCCTCCGGAACGTACACGGCGTGGCTCTTCGCGCAGGCGAAGGCTCGCGACCTCTGGCAAAGCTCGCTGCTCCCTCCGCAGCATCTCGTCGCGGCCATCGTGGCCGGCACCGCGGCGATGCTGATGGCCGGGCAGGCCGGTCTGGGGCTGCCGCTGGCCATCGCCACCGCCGTCCATCTGATTCTCATCGCCGCGGAGGTCCTCACGCCGCATTCGACGGAACACGCGCGTCTGGCCGTGCGCGAGATGGTGCGCGGCAGATATCGGGCCGCGTTCGCCGCCGGCTGGCTTCTCCAGCTCTTCGGCCTGATCGCGGTTCAGTTCCCGATTCCCGCGGCGTTTCTCGTGCTGGCCGGCCTTCTCGCGTACGAGCACGCGCACGTCGGAGCCGGACAGGTAGTGCCTCTCGCCTAAGGAGATGGAAATGCGTTACCCGGGACCCAGCGGCACCAGCCTCTCGTCGTACCCGCCGCGGGAGCGGTGGGATGACTGGACGGAGCTCGATTCGCAGGCGTGGCCCAGGCGCGTGGAGCGGCGCTACATGCTCGTGCCGACCACGTGCTTCAACTGCGAGTCGGCCTGCGGGCTTCTGGCGTACGTCGATCGCGACACGTTCGAGGTCCGCAAATACGAGGGCAACCCCGAGCATCCCGGCTCGCGCGGGCGGAACTGCGCCAAGGGCCCGGCCACGCTGAACCAGACCAGCGATCCGGACCGCATCCTCTTTCCGCTGCGACGGACCGGCCGCCGCGGAGAGAACCGGTGGAGCGAAGTGAGCTGGGACGAGGCGCTGGACGACATCGCCGCGCGCATTCGCAAGGCTCTCAGCGAAGGACGCCCCAATGACGTGATGTATCACGTCGGCCGGCCAGGAGAGGACGGCTACACCGAGCGGGTGCTCGCGGCGTGGGGCGTCGACGGCCACAACTCGCACACGAACATCTGCTCCTCCAGCGCGCGCACCGGCTATCAGTTCTGGATGGGCTACGACCGCCCCAGTCCCGACCATGCCAACGCGGACGTCATCCTGCTCATCAGCGCGCATCTGGAGTCGGGGCACTACTTCAACCCGCACGCGCAGCGGGTCATGGAAGGGAAGCAGCGCGGCGCGAAGCTGATCGTGTTCGATGTGCGTCTCTCCAACACCGCCAGTCACGCCGATCACTGGATCGCGCCCTGGCCGGGAAGCGAGGCGGCCATCCTTCTCTCCATGGCCCGGCACATGATTCAGAACGGCAGGTACGACCGCGAGTTCGTGCGGCGCTGGTGGAACTGGGAAGAATTCATGGAGCAGCGGAATGGAGCCGGCGCTTCATTCGAAGCGTTCGAACAAGCTCTCCGCGAGCTCTACGACCCGTACACGTTCGAATTCGCCGCGGCCGAATCGGGTGTCGATGCCGCGACGATCGCGCAGGTCGCGGACATCGTCGCCTCCGCCGGCAAGCGCCTCAGCACGCACACCTGGCGCAGCGCCACGGCCGGGAACCTCGGCGGATGGCAGGTCGCGCGCGCTCTCTTCATGATCAACGCGCTCTCCGGCTCGGTCGGCACCGAAGGCGGCGTGTTCCCCAACGCGTGGAACAAGTTCGTGCCGCGTCCGATCCACATGCCGCCGCATCCGCCGCAGTGGAACGACCTCACCTGGCCCGACGAGTTTCCGCTGGCCTGCAACGAGCTGTCGTTTCTGCTCCCGCACTTTCTGAGGGAAGGTCGCGGCAAGCTGGACGTCTACTTCAGCCGCGTCTACAACCCGGTCTGGACGAATCCCGACGGCTTCTCGTGGATCGAAGCGCTCACCGACGAGGCCAAAGTCGGGCTGCACGTCGCGCTCACGCCGACGTGGAGCGAGACGGCGTATTTCGCCGACTACGTCCTGCCGGTCGGCCTCGGCTCGGAGCGCCACGACCTCCATTCCTACGAGACGCACGACGCGCAGTGGCTCGGCTTCCGCCAGCCGGTCCTCCGCACCGCGAAGGAGCGGCTCGGCCAGAAGGTCACCGACACGCGCGAGACCAATCCCGGACAGGTGTGGGAAGAGAACGAATTCTGGATCGAGCTCTCCTGGCGCATCGACCCGGATGGCCGCATGGGCATCCGCAGGTACTTCGAGTCGAAGAAGCAGCCCGGCCAGAAGCTCACCGTCGATGAATACTATGGATACATCTTCGAGAACTCCGTCCCCGGACTCCCGGAAAAGGCCGCCGCGGACGGCCTCACGCCTCTGGAGTGGATGCGGCGCTCCGGAGCGTTCCAGCTCAAGCAGGGCGTCGGAGCGATTCACGAGGAGGAAGTCCCGCCTGCCGAGCTCGTGGCCAAACCGGCTCAGGCGAACATCGTTCCCGTACCGACACCGGGTCGCACCGGCGTGGAGGTCGACGGCGTGATGCGGCGCGGCTTCCCTACCCCGAGCGGCAAGCTGGAGTTTTACTCGACGACGCTCGTGCAATGGGGCTGGCCGGAGATGGCCGTCCCGGGATACATCCGCAGCCATGTCCATCGCCAGAGCCTGCAGCCGGGCGAGATGCCGCTCATCCCCACGTTCCGTCTGCCCGTTCAGATTCACACGCGCAGCGCGAACTCGAAATGGCTCGACGAGATCGCGCATTCGAACCCGCTCTGGATCCATCCGGGCGATGCGGAGCGGATCCAGGTCACCAACGGAGAGCTCGTTCGCGTGGAAACGCGCATCGGACACTTCGTCGTGAAGGCGTGGGTCACGGAAGGGATCCGCCCCGGCGTCGTCGCGTGCAGCCATCACATGGGACGTTGGAAAACGTCCGACAACGGCCAGAAGCAGATGATGGCCACCGTGACGCTCGACCACACCGGCAATCAGTGGAAGCTGCAGCGCGAGAGGGGCGTCGCGCCCTTCCCATCGCGCGACGCGGACACCGGGCGGATCTGGTGGACCGACGCCGGTGTGCATCAGAACCTGACCTTTGCCGTGCAGCCCGATCCGGTCTCCGGCATGCACTGCTGGCATCAGGCCGTACGCGTGAAAAAGGCGGAGCCGACGGACAAGTACGGCGACATCTCGGTCGACGCGGAGAAGTCGCGGGCGGCGTACCAGGAATGGATGGCCAGGACGCGCCCGGCATCCACGCACTCGCCCGACGGGACGAGAAGACCGTACTGGATGCTGCGGCCGCTCAAGCCATCGCGTGAGGTTTACAAACTGCCGAGATGAGCACCTCCAGCCCGAGCCCGAGCCCGGCTTTTCGTCCCCTCGGATCTGACGTGACGGCCGGATTGACGGTCGCCCTGATCGGCCTCCCCCAGTGCCTCGCCTACGCGCTGATGTCCGGCCTCCCGCCGGCGTACGGTCTGGCCACCGCGGCAGTGGCCGGGTTCGTCGCGGCCCTGCTCGGCCGCAGCGCGCAGGTGGTGACCGGCCCGACGAACACGACCGGGCTTCTCATTCTCACTGCGCTGCTGCCGTTCATCGGCTCCAACGGGCTGCTGCGCCCGGATGCGATCCGCGTCCTGGCCACGCTGACGCTGCTGGCCGGCGCGATCCGCATCGTCGCGGCGCTCGCTGGCGGCGCGCATCTGATCAGGCTGATCCCGGAGTCGGTGCTGATCGGATTCACCGCCGGCGTGGCGATTCTCATCGGAGTCATGCAGCTCGACGAGGCGCTCGGACTCAAACCGGCGCGGGCCACGAGTTTTCTCTCTCAGTTCGGCGAGATCCTCCCCTTCCTGCGCGACGTGAAGTGGCCCGCCCTGACCGTTGCCGCGCTGACCGCGGCGGTGGTAGGCCTGGGCCGCCGCTGGAATCCGCGCGTGCCGTTCGCGCTGATGGCCGTCCTCGCCGCGACCGCCGCGGCGTGGCTGTGGAAGCTCGATGCGGCGAGCGGCCTCCCTCTGGTGCGAGACCGTCACGCCGTCGGCGGCGGCTGGTCGCCGCTGGCCCTCCCCGATCCGAGCCTCGGTCTCATCCAGTCCCTCTTCGTTCCCGCCGCCGCCATCGTTCTCCTCGGGACGCTCGAGCTGGCGGTGAGTGCTCGCGCCGGCGGCCAGCGTCCGGACATGCGGCGGGAGATCCTCGCCCAGGGCTGGGCCAACGTGGCCGGCGCGTTCGCGGGCGCCTTCCCGGCGTCGGCGAGCCTGGGCCGTTCCGCTGTGCTGCGGATCGCGGGCGCGCGCACGCGCGTCGCGCCGGCGTTCGCGGCGATCTTCACCGGTGTGGTGCTGGTGACGGGAGGGAGTCTGGCCGGCTGGATTCCGCAGGCCAGTCTGGCCGGCGTGCTGCTGGTGATCGCGGCGCGCATGATCGACCTCCGCGGCATCCGGCGTCTGTGGAACGCCTCGAGGGAGACACGGCTGCTGCTCGTCGAGACGTTCGCCGCGACGCTGCTGCTTCCGCTGCAGTGGGCCATCCTCCTCGGCACCGGCACGGCTCTTCTGATTCACATCTGGAACACGTCCGCACCGCGGCTGCGCGTGCTCCGCCTGGAAGGAGAGGACCTGGTGCCGTTCGGCCGGGATGAAAGGCCGGAGCTGGTCGTGCTCGAGGTGAGCGGCAATCTGCACTACGCCGCGGTCGCGCCTTTTGTCGAGAAGGTCGAGGAAATCGTTCCCCCGTCGGCGCGCACGCTGATCATCGACCTCTCGCACGCGCACGAGATCCGCTTCGCCGCCCTGCGCGCGTTCGAGCAGCTGGCCGAGGAGATGAAGCATGCCGGGGGCGTGATGTGGCTGGCGGGAGTCGATCCCGACACCGCGCGCCTGCTGGAGCGCTCGGAGAGCACGCTGCCGTGGATCGCCGAGGATCCCGCGCCGGGCATCAGCGTGTGGAACTGCATCACCGTATGCGGTCGTAGCGCCCCATGAGCTTCGTCTCCGCGAGGATGTGGCTCTGCATCGCCTTCATGAGATCGACCTTCGTCGATCCTTCCGCGAGCGCCAGCACGCTGTCGAGCGCGTAGAGGCGGAAGAAGTAGCGGTGCTCGCGGTCGGGAGGACACGGGCCGCCCCAGCCGGTGCGGCCCCAGCTGTTCTTGCCGGGTACGCCGCCAGGCTCCGTTCCCTCGCTCACCTGTGTCGTGCCCACCGGGATGTTCCAGAGGACCCAGTGGTCCCACGTGCCGCGGGGCGCGTCGGGGTCGTCCACGATCAGCGCGAGCGACACCGTCCCCTCGGGAATCTCCTCGAAGCGCAGCGGCGGGATGACGTCATTCCCGTCGCACGTGTACTTCGCCGGAATCGCTGTTCCATCCTGGAAGGCCGGGCTGGTGATTCGCATGGTGAAACGATACGTCATCCGGAAGCAGACAGGCACAGGAAGCTCGTGGGCGGAGCGCCCGGTGATGAATAATGTGCCCGTCATGAAGACCAGAATCATCGCAGTTCTCACAGCACTTACGCTGATCACGATGACTCTCGGCGCGAACGAGAGCGCCACATCCAGCACCACCGCGAAACGGTACGGCACGTGGGGCGTCGACCTGGAAGGGATGGATCGCTCCGTCAAACCGGGCGATGACTTCTTCCGCTACGTGAACGGGACGTGGGTGGCGAAGACGGAGATCCCGCCGGACCGAACGAGCTTCGGCGCGTTCGCGATGCTGGCCGAGCTGTCCGAGACACGCGTGCGCGGGATCCTCGACCACTGGGCCGCGGACAAGACTCTGAAGGCCGGCTCCGACGAGGCCAAGGTGGCCGCGATCTACCGGACCTTCCTCGACGAGGCCACCGTGGAGAAGCTCGACAGGAAACCGATCCAGGCGCATCTCGACGCGGTGATGAAAGCGAAGACACGCGCCGACCTCGCCGGTCTCATGGGCCGTTCGGCGGGATCGTTCGGCCGCGCCCTTTTCAACCCGGGCGTGTCCGACGACGCGAAGAATCCCGACAGGTACACGCTGTACCTCTCCCAGTCCGGCCTCGGCATGGCGGACCGCGAGTTCTACCTGCGCGACAACTTCAAGGCCCAGAAGGAGCGCTACCAGCAGTACGTCGCGGACCTGCTTCGGCACGCCGGATGGGAGGAGCCGGAGAAGAACGCGGCGGACGTCGTCGCGCTGGAGACACAGATCGCCGAGGCGCACTGGAGCCGCGCCGAGAGCCGCAACCGGGACAAGACGTACAACCCCATGACCATCGCGGAGCTGGAGAAGAACGCGCCGCGGTTCCCGTGGAGCGTGTACTTCAAGGAAGCGGGCCTCGCCAAGACCGACCGTGTGGTGGTGCGGCAGAACACCGCGCTGCCGGAACTGACGCAGATTTTCGCGGAAGCGCCGGTCGAGACGCTGAAGGCGTGGCAGGCGTTCCACATCACCGACGACGCGGCGCCTCTCCTCTCGAAGCGCTTCGCCGACGCGCACTGGGAGTTCCGCTCGAAGTTCCTGGGTGGCGTGAAGGAGCAGCGGCCGCGATGGAAGCGCGCCGTCGCCGCCGCGCAGAACGCCATGGGCGAGGCCATCGGCCGGACTTACGTGACCGAGTACTTCCCCCCGCAGTCGAAGGCCAAGATGGACAAGCTCGTCGCCGACCTCCGCGCCGCCATGAAGGTTCGCATCGAGAACCTGCAGTGGATGGGGCCGGAGACGAAGGCGCGCGCTCTCGACAAGCTGACGAAGTTCGGTGTGAAGATCGGCTATCCGTCGAAGTGGCGCGACTACTCCGCGCTGAAGGTGCGCGAGGGAGACCTGGTGGGCAACGCCGAGCGCGCCGCGAAGTTCGAGTGGGCGTACGACGTGAACCGCGTCGGCAAGCCGGTCGACAAAGGCGAGTGGGGCATGACTCCGCAGACCGTCAACGCCTACTACTCCTCGGTCAAGAACGAGATCGTCTTCCCCGCCGCCATTCTGCAGCCGCCGTTCTTCGATCCCGATGCCGATCCGGCCGTGAACTACGGCGCCATCGGCGGCGTCATCGGCCACGAGATCACGCACGGCTTCGACGATCAGGGCCGCAAATCCGACGGCAACGGCGTTCTCCGCGACTGGTGGGCCGCCGAGGATGCCGCCAAGTTCGAGGCCCAGGCCACCAGGCTCGGCGCACAGTACGAGGCCATCGAGTTCCCGCAGCTTCCGGGGATGAAAATCATCCCGCGCATGACCATGGGCGAGAACATCGGCGACCTCGGCGGAATCCTTCTGGGACTCGACGCGTACAGGCTCTCACTCGGCGGCAAGCCCGCCCCGGTCCTCGACGGCTTCACCGGCGACCAGCGCGTGTTCCTGGGATGGGGCCAGGTGTGGCGGACGATGATGCGCGACGACGCCCTGCGGCAGTACATCATGACGAACTCGCACTCGCCCGGTCTCGTCCGCGCGTTCGCGCCGCTCCGGAACGTCGACGCGTGGTACGACGCCTTCGACGTCACGGAAGGCGACGCGAACTACGTCAAACCTGAGGATCGGGTCCGCATCTGGTGAGGGGTCATCCCGAGCGTAGCGAGGGATCTGGCTGGTGGGTGGTACGACAAGGTGCCGCCCACACCGCCAGATCCCTCGCATACGCTCGGGATGACGACACTCCTAGGCTCGGCGGCGTGTTCCGCCTCGCAGCAGACGGAGGACGAACAGCAGCACGACCGCGCCTATGAAGGCAACGAAGATCGTTCCCGGCAATCCGCCAAACGGCGACGACACACCGAGTTGGCTGAAGAGCCAGCCGCCGACGAACGCGCCGACGATTCCGATGATGATGTCTCCGATGATTCCGTAACCCGTCCCGCCCATTACCAGCGAGGCGAGGACTCCCGCGATCAGGCCGACGATGATCCATGTGAGGAAGCTCATGGACTGGTTTCGTCGCAACAGCCGTGCCCGACCGGTAGTACGATCTCCCGATCATGAAACGAACCATCCGGTTCCGCCTGAACGGTAAGCCCGTTTCCCTCAACACCGAGGACGATCGGACGCTGCTGTGGGTACTGCGCACCGATCTCGAACTGACCGGGACCAAATACGGCTGCGGCGAGGGTATCTGCGGCGCCTGTACCGTCGCCGTCAACGGCGAGGCGGTCCGCTCCTGCGCCCTCACGCTGGCCGAGGTAGACGGCAGGAACGTCATCACGATCGAGGGGCTGGAGAAGGACGGAAAGCTCCACCCGCTGCAGCAGGCCTTCATCGACCACGGCGCGCTGCAGTGCGGCTTCTGCACGTCGGGGATGATCATGAACGCGTACGCGATGCTGGGGAAAGAGGGCAGACCGTCGCGCGCGGAGATCGTCGAAGGGATGGACGCGAACCTCTGCCGCTGCGGCGCTCACCAGCGGATCGTGGCAGCCATCGAGGAGGCCTCGCGATGAACTCCATCGATCGCCGCAGATTCTGCAAACTCCTCGGCGGCGGCATCGTCGTGCTGGTCACGACGCGCCCCTCCGACCTCTTCGGGCAGACGCCGTCGTATCCGGAGGATCCGAACGCCTACCTCCGCATCGGCGAGAACGGCCGCGTCACGCTCTATTCGGGCAAGGTAGAGATGGGCCAGGGCATCAACACGTCGCTGTCGCAGATGGCGGCCGAAGAGCTGGGCGTGTCGCTCGACGCGATCGACATCGTGATGGGCGACACCGATCTCGTTCCCTATGACCGCGGAACTTGGGGCTCGCTCACCACCCGGTTCTTCGGGCCGGCCGTTCGCGCGGCCTCGGCAGAGGCCCGCACGGTCATGATGAAGCTGGCGTCCGAGAAGCTCGGCGTGCCGCGAGAGCAGCTCACCGTCGCCAACGGCGTGGTCTCGACGATGGCCGGGCCGGCGGCGGGCTCCGGCAAGCCGCGGTCGGTCACCTACGGCGAGCTGGCCAGGGGCAAGACGATCGCGCGGCTCGTGGACGAGAAGGCCGTCCTCAAGGCGGCCAAGGATTACAAGATCGTCGGCAAGTCAGCCAGGCGCGTCGACGGGAGAGACAAGGTCACGGGCCGGGCGGTGTTCGCGGGCGACATCCGCCGTCCGGGGATGCTCTACGCACGGATTCTCCGTCCGCCGATGCATGGCGCGACGCGGAAGTCGCTCGACGTCACGAAGGCGAAAGAGATGCCGGGCGTCACGGTCGTCGACAAGGGCGACCTCGTCGCGGTGCTGCATCCCGATCCGGAAGTGGCGGGACGGGCGCTCGGGCTGATCGAGGCGGAGTGGGATCGCCCGGCGGCGGCATTCGACACCGACTCGGTCGGCGACTACTTCGTGAAGAGCGTGAACGTCCCGGAAGTCCAGGCCCAGTTCGTGTCGACGTTCCGCACCGGCTATGTCGCGCACGCGCCGATCGAGACGCACACGGCGGTCGCGGAGTTGAAAGACGGCAAGCTGACGGCGTGGGTGGGAACACAGAGTCCGTTCGGCGCGCGCACAAGCATCGCGCGGGCCCTCGGCCTGGATGAGAAACAGGTCCGAGTCATCACCCCGTTCATCGGCGGCGGGTTCGGCGGGAAAAGTCCGGTCGGACAGGCCGTCGAGGCGGCCCGACTCGCGCAGATCACGGGCAAGCCGGTGATGGTGGTCTGGACTCGTGGAGAGGAGTTCTTCTACGACACGTTCGGGCCGGCGGCGGTGGTGAGGATCGCCTCGGCGGTCGACCAGAGCGGGAAGATCACGCAGTGGAACTACGACGTCTGGGCGGCCGGAACGCGCTCGGCCGAGGTGTTGTACGACGTGCCGGGTGGCAAGGTGACGCCCCACATGGGACGCGGAACGCCGGGGGCGAGGCTGCACCCGTTCGCAACCGGGCCGTGGCGGGCGCCGGGGGCGGGGACGAATGTCTTCGCGCGCGAGTCGCAGATCGACATCATGGCGGCGGCGGCGAAAGTCGATCCGCTGGAGTTCCGCCTGCGCAATGCCAAGGACGAGCGTGCCCGCAGCGTGCTGAAGGCGGCGGCGGATGCGTTCGGCTGGAAAGCCGGTGCCGGACCGTCAGGCCAGGGCCGCGCCATCGCCGTCGGCATCGACGCCGGGACGTATTGCGCGCTGGCCGCGCAGGTCTCCGTCGACCGCAAGACCGGCCAGATCCGCGTCGAGCGCGTCGTCGCGGCGCAGGACATGGGACAGGTGATCAATCCCGAGGGCGCGAAGATGCAAGTGGAGGGCTGCATCAACATGGGGCTGGGGTACGTGCTGACCGAGGAGCTGCAGTTCAAGGGCGGTGAGATCCTCGATGCGAACTTCGGCACGTACGAGCTGCCTCTCTTCTCGCACGTCCCGAAGATCGAGACGGTACTGGTGAAGAACGACGAGCTGTCCCCGCAGGGCGGGGGCGAGCCGGCCATCGTGCCGATGGGCGCGGTCATCGCCAATGCGGTGTTCGACCTGACGGGCGTTCGGATCTACCGCCTGCCGATGACGCCCAGGCGGGTTCTGGCGGCACTGGCGTAAACGTCATACACAACCACTGCTTTGACCATAGTCTTTGACCATAGTACGATGGGCACATGGAAGAAATGCCCATCTCCAAGTTCAAGGCCACCTGCCTGGCCGTCCTGGAGCGAGTCCGCCGCACCCGCAAGCCCCTGCGGATCACCCGCTTCGGCCAGCCGGTCGCGGAAGTGATTCCACCCTCGGTCGAACCGGCCACCCGCAGCTGGATTGGATCGATGGAAGGCAGTGTCCGCATCATCGGCGACATCGTCGGCCCCATCTCCAGCGACGATGACTGGGAAGCCGCAGGCAGGTGAAACTGCTGCTCGATACCCATGTCTGGATCTGGTCCCGAGCGAGCAAGACCAGACTCACTCCCCGAGTGGCCCGCGCGCTGGCGAACACCAGTCACGAGCTGTGGCTGTCTCCGGTCAGCTCTTGGGAGATCGTTCTCCTCGCTGAACGCGGACGGCTCGATCTCGACATCCCAGCCTCCGTCTGGATCGCCCGTGCTCTGGCCACGGCGCCCGTCCGCGAAGCAACGTTGACCCATGAAGTGGTTCTGGAGAGCTGCGCCTTCACGCTTCCGCACTCCGATCCCGCGGATCGATTTCTCATCGCCACGGCGCGGTTCTACGATCTGACGCTCGTGACAGCCGACGAGCGGCTCATCGAGTGCGGTCTGGTCCCTGTTCTCCCGAACCGCTGAAGGCGCTTCCCTCAGAACAGCGTCTTACGCCGTCACGTGATCCGCCGGCGCCGGGACGATCTCGATCTCGAACGACGGAGGCTCGACGATGTGCCGCTTCACGGCGCAGTGATCGACGGCGCGAACGATGGCCTGCCGGTATTTCTCCGGAAAGCCGGGTGGCGTCTGGAGCTCCATCCGGATCGTGGCGATGCGCTTTCCTTCCGGATCGCGGATCGTCTCGAGCGTGAGTCCGAGGCCGTCGGTCGGGATCTCCCGCTCCTGACAGAACCGCAGCGCGTAGAGCCCGCCGCAGGTGGCCAGCGATGCGAGAAAGAGGTCGAACGGGGACAGGGCCGTGTCGGTCCCGCCGGCTGAGACCGGCTGATCGGTGCGGACGGTGTGCCCTTTGGCGGTTGCGGAAACGACCAGCCCGCCCTGGAAACTGACTTTCATAACCATAGAGTCATATAGTAATACAAAACACCTGCCAGCCGCCACCCCGGTTCGACTACGATTCTCCGCCGTGTCCCACTTCGCCCCGGCCTGGTTCCTCCGCGGTCCTCACGCCCAGACCATCTGGGGCGCCCTGGTCCGTTCGCGCCGCCGCGTCAAGCTGCGGCGCGAGGTCATCGAGACGCCCGACGGCGACGAGCTCGTGCTGGATCATCTCGACCCGCCGGAAGGCGCGGCCCCTCCCCTCCACTTCATCCTCCTCCACGGCCTGGAAGGAAGCGCGTACTCGGTGTACATGCAGGGCATCCTGGCCGCGATCCGGCGCCACGGCTCCTCGGCCACGGCGGTGAACTTCCGCTCCTGCGCGCGGCATCCCGACAGCATCTACCGCCCCATGCCCAACCGCCGCCCGCGCTTCTACCACTCCGGCGAGACCAGCGACTTCGACTTCGTGGCCAGGCTCCTGGCCGGCCGCGGGCTCAACCTCGTCGCCTTCGGCGCATCGCTCGGCGGCAACGCACTTCTGAAATGGCTCGGCGAGAATCCAGGCCAGGACATCGTCCGCGCCGCCGCCACCATCTCCGTCCCCTACGACCTCGGCGCCGGGGCCGCTTACATGGACGCGACGCGCGCCGGCCGCTTTTACGTCGGCCGCTTTCTCACTTCACTGAAGAGGAAAGTGCGCGAGGTCGCGGGGCGCTTTCCCGACGCGCCGATCGACATCCCCCTGGCCATGGCCTCGGCCACGTTCCGCGAGTTCGACGACGCCGCCACCGCGCCGCTGCACGGCTTCGCCGATGCGGACGACTACTACAGTCGATCGAGCTCCATCAACTATCTCTCGCGCATCACGACCCCGACACTGTGCGTCAGCGCTGAAGACGACCCGTTTCTCCCGCGGGAAGTCCTGGCGCGGGCCAGGGCGGCCGCTTCGCCGGCGGTGGAGATCCGCGTCACGGAGTCCGGCGGACACACGGGATTCGTCAGCGGCGCCGCGCCGTGGCGGTGCGTGTACTGGGCCGAGGAGCTGGTCGTCGAATGGCTCGTGTCATTCCGAGCGTAGCGAGGAATCCGGGGGAGGGCGGTACGACAGCGTGCCGCCCGGCCACGCGAGATCCCTCGCTACGCTCGGGATGACGTGAGTAGAATCGCCGCATGAGCGCGCGTGACGCGGTGCTGGGCCGATTCGCCGCGTTCGTCGCCGAGCGCCATCCCTTCGCACTCCGCCCCGCCCTCCAATCACTCGAGACAGTGTGGAGCGCCGCCGGCCACGGCGGCGACCTGAACGCTCTTCGCCAGCCGCTGCGCCGGGCCCTCGAAGAGTCGCTCGCTGCGGCGCTCGTCCCCGATACGGCAATCACGAACGTGCCCGAGACCACTCCCGGCGTCACGGTCAGCGAGCGGCTGCACGACGCCGTCGAGGAGGTCATCGATGCATGCGACGGCTTCCTCCGCCGTGAGTCGATTGCCGCTTCGCTGACCGCGGACGAGAAGCGGGAGATGCTTCGCGGCATGATCCTCACACGCGCCGTCGACAACCGGCTCAAGCAATTCTTCAGCAGCGGCGAAGTGCGCTACGGCAACGCGTCGTTTCAGGGGAAGGGCTTCCGTTCTCTCGGACAGGAAGCGATCTACGCGGCGCCGATGAAGCTGCGCCGCGGCCCCGGCGGCGACGTCGTCTCCCCCATGATCCGCGACCTCGGCGCCGCACTCTGCATGAACAGCACGCCGGAGATGATCCGCTCCGTCCTCAACGCCCAGATGGGAAAGGACGGCCCGCCGATGTACGGCCGCGACCTCCACATCGGCGACTGGGCGAATGGAGTTCTCCCGGCCATGGCGCCGCTCGGCAGTCCGGCGCTGACGGTGGCCGGGATCGCCATGGCCTTTCAGCTCGATCGAAGCGAGCGCGTGGCGGTCTCCTTCATCGGCGAAGGCGCGACATCGCTCGGCGAATGGCACGAGGCCATCAACGCCTGCGCCGCGCGCAGGCTGCCGGCCGTGTTCTGCGTGCAGAACAACCAGACCGCGCTGTCGACGCCGGTCAGCGAGCAGTCGGCCGCGCGCGTCTTCGCCGACAAGGCGCAGGGGTACGGCATCCCGTGCGTGACGATCGACGGGACCGACCCGGAGGCCATCGCCGCGGCGTTCGCGTGGGCGGCGGAGCGGGCGCGCCAGGGACTCGGCCCCGCCCTCATCGAGCTCGTGGCCATGCGCATGTGCGGCCACGCCCACCACGACGACATGCTGTACCTCGGCAAAGAGCCGCAGCACTCGTGGAGCTATCCGCCGCTGACCGAAGCCGGTTACGCCGATCGCGAGACCTACGAGTACTGGTGCCGGCGCGATCCGATCGAGACGTACGCGAAGAGGCTCGGCGTCGACATCGAGCCGCTCAAGCGCGAAGCGGAGGAGATGGTGGAGCGCGAGGCGCGGGCGGTGATCGAGGCGCCGTGGCCAGTGGAGGACAGGCAATCCTTCTTGTCCGGACAGACAGGATTGTCTGTCCTCCATGGACAGACAGGATTGTCTGTCCTCCATATCGAAGACGCTCCGCCGTTCGATGCTCGCGGCAGGACGCTACTCGAGGCGGTGATGCTCGGCGTCGGCGACGCGCTACGCGGCGACCCGCGCACGTTCGTCTACGGCCAGGACGTCGGCGGCAGGTACGGCAACGCGTTCCTCCTGCTCAAGCCGCTGCTCAAAGAGTTCGGCGACCGCATCATCAATTCGGTCCTGGCCGAGGGGGCGGTGCTGGGCGTGGCCATCGGCGCGGCGCTGGCGGGGCGCAGGCCGATCGCCGAGATCCAGTTCAACGACTTCGTCGCCACCGGCTTCAATCAGCTCGTCAACAACGCGGCGAAGATCCGCTATCGCTGGGGCGCCGAGGTGCCCATGGTCGTGCGCATGCCGTGGGGCGGACTGCGCCACGCCGGGCCGTATCACAGCCAGAATACCGAGGCGTGGTTTTACCGGACGCCGGGACTGAAGATCGTGGCGCCGTCGACGCCTCACGACGCACGCGCGCTCATGGCCAGCGCGGTCGCCGATCCCGATCCGGTTCTGTTTTACGAGCACATCGCGCTCTATCGCGATCCGCGGATCAGGCAGCAGCTCTCGGACGAACGGCCCGAGCCCATTCCGCTCGGCGAGGCGGCTTTGCGCCGCGCGGGCAGCGATCTCGGGATCATCTCGTACGGGGCGTACGTCCACATCGGGATGCGCGTTGCGGAGAAGCTGGCCAGGGACGGCATCGAGGCGGCGGTCCTCGACCTGCGAAGCCTCGCGCCGCTGGACCGGGCCGCGGTGCTCGCGCTGGCCCGGCAGTGCAACCGGATCCTCATCATCGAAGAGGACACGCGGACGGGCAGTATCGGCGAGTCGATCGCCGCGATCATCGGCGAGGAGGCGTTCGACCATCTCGATGCGCCGGTCCGGGTGATCGGCTCGCTCGACACGCCCGTGCCCTATTCGCCGCCGCTCGAGGAGGCGTTTCTGCCGAGCGAGGAATCGATCGAGAAAGCGGCGCGCCAGCTCGTTGCGTACTAGGGTGTTGCCACTTCTCCACACCGCTCCGCCCCTGCCGCGATACCATCCGCGACCATGAAAAGAGCCTTCATCGTGGCGCTGCTCGTCGCCTCCGCCTCCACCGCAACCGCCACCGCGCAGACCCCTTTCGACCGGAAGAAGTTCGAGATCCCGCACAAGAAGTTCGTCCTCGACAACGGGCTGACCCTGCTCGTGCACGAGGACCACAGCGTTCCCATCGTGGCGGTGAACCTCTGGTACCACGTCGGGTCGCGGAACGAGAAGCGCGGCAAGACCGGCTTCGCGCACCTCTTCGAGCACTTCTTCTTCAACGGCAGCGAGAACCATCCGCACGGATTCCGCGAAGCCATGGACGACCTCGGCGCCACGAACCGCAACGGCACGACGAGCGCCGACCGCACGAACTTCTTCGAGGACGTGCCGGTCTCCGCACTCGAGCGCACGCTCTACCTCGAGGCCGACCGCATGGGCTTCCTGGCCGCGCAGATCAACAAGGAGATGCTGGAGCGGGAGCGCGGCGTCGTCCAGAACGAGAAGCGGCAGGGCGAGAACCAGCCGTACGGGCGCGTGCAGTACCGCATCGCCGAGCTGATGTTCCCTTACTCCCATCCCTATTCATGGTCGACCATCGGCAGCATGGAGGATCTCAACGCCGCCACCCTCGAGGACGTTCAGGAGTGGTACCGGACGTATTACGGGCCGAACAACTGCGTCCTCTCCCTGGCCGGCGACATCACGCCCGAGCGCGCTCTCGAGCTGGTCACGAAGTACTTCAGCGGGATCCCTCCCGGCCCGCCGCTGGCGCGCACCGAACAGTGGGTTCCGAAGCTGGAGCGGAACATCCGCGACGAGATGCAGGATCGCGTTCCGCAGAGCCGCATTTACCGCGTCTATCACGCACCGCGATGGGGTGACCCGGACCTCGATCACCTCGTGCTGTGGAGCGACGTGCTGAGCGGATCGAAGAGCGCGCGGCTCGATCGCCGGCTGGTATACGAGAAGGAGCTGGCCACGGCCGTCACGACGTTCGTCAACGATCGCGAGCTGGCCAGCGGCATCTTCGTCATCGCCACTCTGAAGCCGGGCGCCGATCCGGCGGCGGCGGAGAAGGAGATGGACGCCGTGATGGCCGAGTTGCTGAAGAACGGTCCCACCGCGGAGGAGCTGAAGCGCGCGCAGAGCCGCACGCTGGCGGATTTCGTCCGGGGCGTGGAGCGCCTGGGCGGCTTCGGCGGCCGCGCCGACGTGCTGAACGAGAGCATGACCTACGGCGGAAGTCCCGGCGCGTATCTCGATCGTCTGGAGCGGATGGCCAGGGCGACGCCCGCGCAGGTCGCAGCCGCCGGACGGAAGTGGCTGGACACCAATCACCTCACGCTGGTCGTCCGCCCGTTCCCGGCGGTCAAGCCGGGCCAGCAGCTCGTCGACCGCAAGCAGCTGCCGGCGCTCGGTGAGCCACCGGCCGGGTCGTTCCCCGAAGTGCAACGCGCCACGCTGGCGAACGGCCTGAAGGTCATGCTGCTGGAGCGGCATTCGGCGCCGCTCATCGGCGTGACGCTGTTGGTCGATGCCGGATTCGCATCGGATCCGAAGGGGAAGGCCGGCGCGGCGTCGCTCGCGCTGAACCTGATGGACGAAGGGACGAAGACGCGCGATGCGTTCCGCATCGTGGACGAGCTCGACGCCGTCGGCGCGCAGCTCAGCACGGGAGGCAATCTCGATCAGTCGTGGATCTCGGTCGAAGCGCTGTCGACGAACCTCCGCCCGACGCTGGACGTGTTCGCGGACGTGATCCTGAACCCGGCCTTCCCGGCCGATCTCGTCGCGCTGGAGAAGAAACGGCGCATCGCCCAGATCGGCCAGGAGAAAGCGCAGCCCAATGCGATGGCGCTGCGCATCGTGCCGCGGCTCCTCTTCGGCCAGGGGCATCCGTACGCGAATCCGTTCAGCGGATCCGGCTACGTGAATACCGTCGAGCCTCTCACGCGCGAGGATCTGGCGTCGTGGCACAGCACGTGGTTCCACCCCGGCAACAGCACGCTGATCGTCACGGGCGATGTCACCATGAAGCAGCTCATGCCCGAGATCGAGCGGGCGCTCGGGTCGTGGAAGGGCGGGCAGGCGCCGGCCAAGCAGCTCACGACCGTGGCGCGAACGGTGGGAAAACGGGTGTACCTCATCGACAAGCCCGATGCGCCGCAATCGGTGATCCTCGCCACGCACGTATCCGAGCCCGGCGGGCAGCCGGAAGACCTGGCCATGGAGACCGTCAACCGCAACTTCGGCGGCATGGCCACTTCCCGGCTGAATCGAAATCTTCGCCTCGACAAGCACTGGAGCTACGGCACGACCAGCTTGCTGCCGGACACGCGCGGCCAGCGCCCGTTCGTCGTCATCGCACCGGTGCAGACGGACAAGACCAAAGAGGCGATGCTCGAAGTGGCGAAGGAGATCCGCGGCGTGGCCGGGGAACGTCCGCTTGCCGGCGAGGAGTTCGCCAGCATCAGGCGAAACCAGATCATGAGCCTTCCCGGCCGCTACGAGACTCTCAGGGCACTGGAGAACGCCGCCCGGCGCATGGTGAACCTCGGATACCCGGCCGAGTACTTCGGCCAATATGGTGAGAACGTGCGCGCGCTCTCGGAGGCGTCTCTGGCCTCGGCGGCGAAGAAATACGTACGGCCCGGTGAGCTGATCTGGATCGTCGTCGGAGACCTGAAGAAGATCGAGGCGGGCGTGCGCGAGCTCGGGTTCGGCGAGGTGGAGAGGATCGAGATCGAGTAGCTCCATGACCACCCTGGCCCGCCGCCTCGGCCCCTTCGACGCCACGATGATCGTCATGGGCGGCATCATCGGCTCGGGGATCTTCATGAATCCCTCCGTGGTGGCGCGGCAGGTCACGAGCGCGCCGCTGATCCTCGCGGCGTGGGTCACGGGCGGGGTTGTCGCGCTGCTGGGCGCGTTCGTCTACGCGGAGCTGGCCGCGGTGCGGCCCGAGGCCGGAGGGCAGTACGCGTATCTGCGCGATGCGTATCACCCGGCGGTCGCGTTCATCTATGGATGGGCGCTGCTGCTCGTGGTGCAGAGCGGCGGGATGGCGGCTGTGGCTGTCACCTTCGCGCGGTACACGAACGAATTCGTGCGATCGGCGATGCCGGAGGCGATGCTCGCCACGGTCACCCTGGCCATCCTCGCCGCCATCAACATTCTCGGCGTCCGCAGCGGCAGCAACACGCAGACGGCGCTGATGCTGCTGAAGCTCGCGGCGATCGCGATCCTGGTCGTGGCCGGCGCGCTCTTCGCGCCGAAGGCGGCCGGCGCGTGGAGCGGCGGACAATCGGCTTCCCTTCTGCAGTTCGGCGCGGCGCTGACGCCGGTGATGTTCGCCTACGGTGGATGGCAGACGGCGAGCTTCATTTCCGGGGAGTTGAAACGGCCCCAGCGCGATCTGGTCATCGGCCTCTTGGCCGGCGTCACGGCCGTGGCCATTGTCTACGTGGCGGTGAACGCCGTGGCCATCCGCGTTCTCGGTGCGGATGGACTGGCAGCCACCGCGGCGCCCGGCTCGGAGGTCATGCGCCGCGCCTTCGGCGAGCCTGGCGCCAGGATCATCGCCGCCGGCATCGCCGTCTCCACGCTCGGATTCCTGAGCCAGGGGATGCTGACTGCGCCGCGCGTCTATCACGCCATGGCCGGGGACCGGCTGTTCTTCCGGGCCGTCGGGAAGGTGCATCCGGTGACGCGCGTGCCGTACGTGGCCATCGCGCTGCAGGCGGTGGTGGCCATCGTGATCGCGGTGTCGGGAACGTACGAGCAGATCCTCAGCTTCGTCGTGGCGACGGACTTCATCTTCTTCGGACTGACCGGCGCGGCGGTGTTCGTGTTCCGCCGGCGCGGCCCGTCCCGCGGCGGCTTCCGCACGCCCGGACATCCCGTCACCACGGCGGTGTTCACGCTGGCCTGCTGGACGATCGTGGCCAGCACGATCGTCCGCTCGCCCGTTCAGAGCGCGATCGGCATCGTCATCGTGCTCTCGGGCGCCCTGGCGTACCGCTTCTGGCGGGTACCTGGAGCCGCGCAAAGCCCATGACCTTCGACAGCTCGTCGACGACGGCGATGGAGATGCGATTGCCACGGTTCGTCTGGACGTCGAAGGAATACGTGTAGTACGCGCCGGGAGTCCTGGGCAGGTCGGCTGCCGCGAACGACAGCCGCTGGCTCAGTTCCGAGACCTCGCTCATGGTGTCGCGCGAGTCGGCCGCGGCGATGAAGACCGAGAATCCGGCCGCGTAGCTCTCCCCTGCCGGCAGAAACGTCAGCGCGGTGATCGGAACCTGCAACTCCACCGTAACGCTCACCTGGGCCCGACGGCTCCCATCGATGCCGCCGATGCGCGCGCGGATCGGCATCGAACCGCGCTGCGGCGCGAAGAGGAGATTGGCGACGACACGGTCCTCGATCTCGCTCTCCATGGAACGGTCGACGAACGAGCGGCGCGCGCGGGCCACGAGATCTCGATCCCGAGTGTGGACCTCCAGCTTTCGCTCGCCGTCTTTGCGAGCGATCGTTGCGCGGTAGCCGATCGAGTAGTAACCGGAGAGATCGGCGGCGATCTGATCGAAGCCGCGCGCAAACGCTCCCGTGCGCGCGGTGACGAGGCCGCCGGTGCGATCCGAGATGACGCTCAGCGCAGCGATGCTGCTGGCCGCCGAAGTGTTGCGCGCCATCGCGGCGAGGAGATCGGGGTCCTCGACGTCGACCGCGCTGCCGGTTCCCGCGCCGTGAACCGAGTAGATCGTGACGCCGCTCGCGTTCGCGGTCCGCGTGATCGAGTCGATCAGGTCATGACTGGCGTAGTCGCGCGCAGCCGCACTCGCCTCCGCTTCTTCCGCAGCGCCTTCGGCGGTGCCCAACACCTCGCTGCCCGGCTCCAGCTGAAGACCTTCCGTGACGAGAATCATGATCTTGCGACCATCGACTCCGGACATGCGGCTGAGAACGGAAGTGATCGCTTTCGCGGTCTGCTCGACGTCGTGCGCGACCTCCTGAGCGAATCGGCGTCTGTCCAGCGCGCGGATGCGACTACTCGACGTGGAGAGGTCCGGCTGAAAGAAGGTCCTCATCTGCTGCTGCCGCATCGCCGCGGCTGAGACTTCTTTCATCGCTCGCTGCACGCCCTCCTCGAGGAGCGCCACATCCGCCGTCGGCGGCACCTCGATCGTGAGGCGCCTGTTCCAGGTGAAGATCATCGCTTCGTCGACGGGACGCACGGCCTTGCGGAGAAATCCCGTCAGCTGCGTCAGCACCCGCTTGCGGTTGAAGAAATCGAGCGACAGGTTGTCGATGAAGATCACGATCGCGCGCGGCGGATCGTCGAGCTCCACCGCCGCGGACGGCACCGCGGCCGGCACGACCTCAGAGAAATTCGTGACCGGCTGTTTCAAGCCGTTCTCGAAAACTTCGAAGTCCTCCGCGGTCAGCCCGTGAACGCGATTTCCGTTTCGATCCGTCACGACCACGTCGAGGTTGACGATCGTCACATCGAGAGTCTCCGTGATCGCGGGCAACTCGACCTGCTGCGGGGACGCCGCAGCGGATAAGAGGAGGAATGCGGCGATCGCGGTGAGGCGCCACATGCGCCGAAAGCATACTCCTCAGCGGCCTTCCAGGTCGTCCGCGTCGACGACATCCTGCGGCCGGCCTGCTGCACGCTTGTTCCGGATCAGATCGCGCAGACCGATGACGCCATACGGTTGGCCCTGGAACTCATTGACGATGCGATTCGGCCACGCTTCGTCGAATGTCACGCCGGAAATCGAGGTCAGAATGTCGACCCGATACGGCGGAAGTCCCATCTGAAACACGACGTCGGCGGTGGCGAGATCCTCGACCGTGAGGTCGTGAAGCGGTGCGCCAAACTCGACAAGCGCGTTCCACACCCGCTTCGCATTCTCGGACGTCGGCCGCACCCAGATATCGAGATCGCCCGTCGCACGCGGACGCTTGTGCGCGGCGAGGGCATGCGCTCCCACGACCAGGAACTCAGCGCCGGCCGCGGACAACGCGGCCAATATCTCGACGAAGTCGCGATTCACGGAATCCGGGCTCCTTGAACGACCAGGCCGTTCGGGTCAGCTCCCACACCATGGCCACGCGCTCACTCGCAGTGAGATGCGACACGTCATCCGGCATCTCCGTCTGAACGGAGCCCTTTCTCGTCGGCCAGCCGGCGCGAGAGCTCATCGAGCAATTATCTCAGGCCTGGCCGCGATAGACGCGGCGAACCCACTCCGCGCCGGCCGGTGAGATGGGCTCTCCCGCGGCAGCCGCGGCCTCCGCCTGACGGGCGTTGCGCTGCCCGAGAAGCACGCAGGCGGTGGGATTGCCGGTCAGCAGCGCGCCGGTCACCGCATTCAACACCGGCTCTCGAGAACCGGGGAAGTGCCGGCGGGTCTCCTCCGCGGCGCGCTTCATCCTGGCGATGAACTGCGGATCCTTGAAGCCGGCCACACGCGAGCGCATGTCCCCTTCCTCGAACGTCTGCGGCTCATCGTATTTTCCGAGCAGCACGCCGTGCTTGAGCGGCGAGAAGAACGCCACGCCGATGTCATGGTCGTCCACCCACTTCCGAAGGCCGCTGGACTCGTAGTCGTCGTCGATGAGGTTGCGGTACGGCTGGACGGCATCCGGATCGACGCGCTCGATGTACTTCATGATCTTCCGCGCGTCCCAGTCGGACAGGCCGATGAAGCGGACCTTTCCCTCGTCGCGGAGCCGCCTCATCGTCTCGAGCGCGTCGTCGAAGTACTCGCCGAAGTCGCAATGATGAAAGTAATAGAGGTCGATGACGTCCGTTCCCATCAGGCGCAGCGATCGGTCGCACTGCTCCCGCATGAACTTCGCGTCGTACCAGTGTCCGGACGGCCCCTTGATCCAACCGAACTTCGTGGCCAGGAAGATGTCCTCGCGCCGCACGCGATCCCACACCTCTCCGATCAACTGCTCGGCGTGGCCGTCTCCGTACGCATCGGCCGTATCCCAGTGCGTGATCCCGTTGCGATAGGCGGTGACCAGTGCGTCCTTCGCCGCCTGGTCATCGTGGCCGCTCCAGCCGACCGAGACGCCCTCGGAGACATTCAGACCGCCGTGTCCCCAGGTACCGAGGCTGATGACCGGGACCTGCACGTTGGTGCGGCCGAAGCAGATGGTGCGCATCGGATGCGAGTCTATCGGAGTTGACAGATCACAGTTCACAGAGGAACGTGATCCACCGTGATCTGCGATCTGTGAACCGTGAGCTCTGAACTTCGCAGCTGCGTCTTCTGCACCGACCTCGCCGCGGCCGGTGAGACCGTCTTCGAGAACGACGTAGTCTGGGTGCTCCTGCACCCCGATGCTGCTGTGGCCGGCCACGCCATGGTGGTCTCGAAGGCGCATGTCGAGAATGCATCGGAGCTGCCGCTCGACACATGGCAGCGATTCACCGCCGTGCAGCATGCCGCCGAGCGCGCGCTGCTCGAGGTGACCGGCGCCGATCGCGCCATCCTCCTCAAGCTGGGGATCCAGACGCCGCACCTGCACATTCACATCTATCCCGTCAGCCGGGGGGCGACACGGGAGGATGTGATGGACGCCATCGACGGCCAGGTGAAGGAAGAGCGATCGTCGGACCTGGCAGCGCGCTTGACACGACTCATGTCGTGAATGAGCATTCATTCACCAATGGCACGTCCGACCCCCACCACCACCCAACCCGAGGCCTTCCGCGGCACCAGTAAGCGGGAGCGGATCCTGCGCGCCGCCGTCGACGTCTTCGCCCGCAGCGGATACTTCAACGCAAAGGTCTCCGACATCGCCAAGTCCGCCGGCGTCGCCGACGGAACGATCTATCTCTACTTCGAGGGAAAAGAAGACCTTCTCATCACGATCTTCCGCGAGCACACTCGCGGTTATCTCCAATCGCTCGAGGCGCACCTGGCCGATGTGAAGCGGCCGGAGGACCGCATCCGCGTGGCCATCCGCCATCATCTGGAGACGCTCGGGCGCGACCGGTCGCTGGCGGTGGTCTCGCAGGTCGAGCTGCGGCACAGCCTCAAGTTCATGAGCCTCTTCTCGCAGGAGGAGGTCGCCGACTACCTCAACATGCTGCGCAGGATCGTCGAGCACGGCCAGAGCGAGGGCGTGTTCCGCCGGAACCTTCATCCGCAGCTGGTGGCCAAGGCGGTCTTCGGAGTTCTCGACGAGATGGTCACGTCGTGGATCCTCTCCGAGAAGGACTACTCGCTCGGCGATCAGTCCGAACAGGTTGCCGACCTGATCCTCACCGGATTGCTGTAGTCTCTAGTCGGCCACTAGTGGAGCGAATTCGCCTCACCTCCCGCGACTGGACCTTCATCGCCGTCTGCGCGGCGGTCACGCTCGTTTCCCTGTTCGTCATCTCGCGCTGGTTCGCGGACGCGTTCCCCGAAGCATCGATCGACTTCCGCTACGACCGCTCCGAGTCGCGCGTCCTGGCCGAGATGCTGCTCGAGCAGCAGGACATCGACGTGCGCGGGATGAAGCACTCGGTCATGTTCGACGCGGACGACTCGGCGCGCATCTTCCTGGAGCGCTCGGTCGGCCTGGAGAAGGCGCGCGACCTTCTTCGCGACGACATCCGCGTCTGGTACTGGCGTCACCGCTGGTTCCGTCCTCTGCAGGAGGAGGAGTTCCGCGTCGAGGTCGCGCCGACCGGCGAGATCGTGGCCATGACGCGCCTCATTCCCGAGTCGCAGCCGATGGACTCGATCCCCGCCGCCGCCGCACTGCGGGTGGCCGAGCAGTTCCTGCAGCGTGTTGGAACACCGCTTTCGGCCGTTGAGCTGGTATCGCAGAGCGAGCGCAACCTGCCCCTCCGCGTGCAGCGCATCTTCACGTGGGAGTCGCGTTCGGTGCGGCCGGCGGGCGCGCGTTACCACCACACGATCACAGTCGACGGCACTTCGGTCAGCAGCTACGCGCAGGGCCTGAGAGTGCCGGAGGAGTGGCTTCGCTCGTACCGGGAGCTGCGCTCGAAGAACAACGCCGCGGGAAACGTCGACGCCGTTTTCATGATCATCACGATGATCGCCGCGCTGGTCGTGTTCATCGTGCGGCTGCGGCGCGGCGACATGCGCGTGGGGTTCCTGCTCGTCATCGGCGGCATCGCCGTGGTGCTGGTGGCGGGAGTCACCGCGAACTCGTTTCCGTCGGCGATGGCCAGCTACGACACCACGGTCTCGTATCCGGCGTTCCTGGCGCGCATCGTCTTCTTCACCATCCTGCAGAGCATCGGCACGGCCATGCTGCTCATCGTGGTCTGCGGGGCGGGAGAGGTGCTCTACCGCGAGCGGCTGCCCCAGCACCTGGCCATGCCGCGCCTGTTCAACCGCCGCGTCTTCTCCTCCCGCCGCGTCTTCCAGTCCATCATCCTCGGATACACCCTGGTCGGATTCTTCATCGCCTATCAGGTCGCGTTCTACCTCATCGCGTCGAAGTTCGGCGCATGGTCGCCGGCCGACGTCCCCTACGACGACATGCTGAACACCGCCATTCCATGGGTGGCCGTGATGTTCTTCGGATTCTTCCCGGCCTTCTTCGAAGAGTTCATGTCGCGGGCGTTCTCCATTCCGTTCTTTCAGCGGATCCTGCGCTCGCGGCTCGCCGCCATCGTGCTGGCCGGCTTCATCTGGGGCTTCGGCCACTCCACATATGCCAACCAGCCCTTCTACATCCGCGGCCTCGAAGTGGGCGTGGCCGGCATCGTCCTCGGGTTTCTCATGGACAGGTACGGGCTGCTGTCGCTGCTCATCTGGCATTACACGGTCGATGCGGTCTACACGGCGCTTCTGCTGTTCCGCTCCGGCAACAACTACTACATCGCATCGGCGGGACTGGCCACGGCGGTGTTCGCAATTCCCCTCGTCGTGTCCATCGGCTCGTACATCCGCAATCGCGGGTTCCTCCCCGACGAGGAGCTGACGAATGCGACGCTGCCGATCGCGCCACCGCCGGAGCGGGCGGTGGCGAGCGTCGTCGCGGAGCTGCCGCCGCCGCGCGGGATCACGGGAAGACAGGTGGCGCTGTGCGGCGCCGCCCTCGTCACGGCGGCCGTGCTGCTTTTCGTGCGGCCGCCTTCCCCGGGGGATGTCGTCGACTACCGGATCGACGGCGACCGCGCCAAGGAGATCGCCGCCCGGCATCTCGCTGCGATCGGGATGACCCGGCCGGCGCGCGTTGCCGCCGCCCCGGTCAGCGGCTTCCGCTCCTGGGACTCCGGCTCGCAGCGCGAGGAGGGTGGCGCGCCGGGCGGCTTCGACGACGTCGCGGCGACGTACATGGTGCGCAACGGGATGCCCGTCGAGCAGCTGGTGGAAGTGATGCGCACGCGCGTGCAGGCCGCGACGTGGACCGTGCGGTTCTTCACGCCCGGGGTGAAGGTCGAGTATTTCGTCGAGGTCGATCCGCGCACCTCGCGGGTCATCGGCTATCACAAGTACGCGGACGAGACCGCGGCCGGACCGCGACTCGAGCGCGGCGCGGCGCTGCCGGTCGCAATCCGCGAGTTTCCGCGTTACGGAGTCTCTGCCGACGGTTTCACTCTCAAGGATGCCCTGGAGATTCCTCAGCCCAACCGGCGGGACTGGCTCTTTCACTTCGAGGAGACCCGCCCGCTCGTGGCCGCGGCCGTGCGGCGCGTCACCGTGCGAGTGATGGGTGACGAGGTCACGCAGTTCGCGTCGACGATCAAGATCCCGGAGAGCGTTTATCGGGACGCGCATCAGGAGACGATCCTCAACGTGGTGGCGATGCTGCTCAAGATCGCCGGCATCGTCGCCGCGCTGGCCCTGGTCGTCACCGGCTTCATCCTCGCCACGCGTCACGGCATCGGGCAGTGGAGGCGCGCCGCACGCCTGACCGCGCTGCTGGCGGTGGTGCCGGTCGCCGGCGCCCTGGCCCGGTACGAGTCGAGCCTCTTTGGCTACAACACGAGCGTGGCGTGGGACACGTTCCTGCTCGATCTCACCACCGGCTTCGTCCGCACAGCCGGAATGCAGATCGCGGTGCTGTTCGTCGCGGTGGCCGGGCTCGCCGCCGCCTACCCCTATGCGCCTGCCGTCCTCTCGCCCGAAGGCCGGAGGAGATTCGGTCAGGGCGCGGCCGTCGGGGCGATGACGGCCATCGCGCTCTTCGTCACCGCTCGCGAGGCGCTGCGCCTCATCGCCTCACGATTCAGATCGCTCGCCGCCGTCGACGAGATCGGCATTCCGGACGCGGTCGCCCTTCCCCTTCCGGCTGCCTTCGAGATCGCCGAAGCGATCTTCGGCGCCGTTCTGGTGGCCGGAGCGGTGGCGTTGCTCAGCGTCACCTTCGGCAGCTGGTCGAAACGGGCCGCCCCGCCGATCGCGGTGATGGCCATCGTCTTCTGCACCCTCCTCGACACGGAGGCGACCTGGCGCGAGCTGCCGCTTGCCATCGGCGCAGCGCTTCTTCTCGCCGCGCTGGTGTGGTTCATCGCCCATCATGTGCTCGACGGCAATCCGCTGGCCTGGCCGGTCACCGCGTTCTCCGCGTCGCTGCTCCAGAGCGGCGCGTCGCTGGCGCAGAACGGAAGGGCGGACCTGCGATTCCATTCGGCGGTGATGATCGTCGTCGCGGTCGGTGCGATTCTCTGGGCGCTCAGCGCTCAGCGGCGCAGCGAATCGAGCGGCTCCGTGCTCTCCTCCGGATGAGAGAAGTGGCAGGCGTGGGCGCCGGCCACTTCGACCAGCTTCACCGTCGTGCGATCGGGCAGCGGATCGCGGTGCCCGCACAGAAGAAGTGGAGCGCCGCCGACTCGGCGGCCTTCTGATTGCCACCCGGATGGCGGCGCTCCACCGAATCCTCTCGCGTAGCTCCGGAACGTCCCGAGCCACCTCGCGAAACCGGTGCGCCAGTATGCCGCGATCAGGTCGCGATACAACGCCAGCGGCTCGCGGAGGCCGTCGAGGAGCAGCATCAGCAGCAGCCGGAGGACGGCGTGCGGGTGCCGCGTCCAGAGCGGCCCCATCATCACAGTGGCGCGACAGAGGTCGGGGCGCATCCTCTCCAGATGCGCGACCGCGTCGCAGGCGATCGAGTGGCCGAGCCAGACCGCATCGCGGATCCCAAGCTCATCGGCCCACCGCGCCAGGATCTCCGCGTGCCCGGCAGGCCCGGCCGGCTTCCCGTCCAGGCTCTCGCCGAAACCGGGAAGATCGGGCGCGATCGGATCCCAGCCCCTTCCGTACAGCACGCGCGCGAACCGGGAGAAATACGCGCTCGACATTCCCAGACCGTGGATCAGGACGATGTCGCGGTGCGTGCCCGCCTGGCGGTGAGCCATCCCCGACGTCCATCCCGACAGCCCCCAGCCGAACAGCGGGCGCGTCCCCGGCGGCCGCTCCGACCGTTCCACTTCGTGAACGAACGTCAGGACGGCGCGATTGAACGCGTCCGCGTTCTCCCACATCGGGATGTGCCCGGCGTGCGGAATGACGACCAGCTTCGCATTCGGAATCGCCGCCTCCATCTGTCTGCCGTACGACAGCGGCACGAGCGGATCGCGCTCGCCCCACAACAGCAGCGTCGGAACGGTCAGCTCGCGGAGGAGCGGGCGCGCGTCATCGCGCAGCAGGCGCGCGAACGCCAGCGCCAGCGCGGTCGGACCGCTGCGGAGGGCATCGCGCGCGATCACCGTCGCGAACGACAGCGCCCCGCGCGGAATCACCAGATTCTCGAGATGCGCACCCGGCCACAGATCGAACGGGATGCCTGTCGAGTTCACCAGCGTGAGCGAGCGGACCAGGTCCGGCTGCTGCGCCGTCAGATGAATCGCGATGTGCCCGCCCATCGAGTTGCCCACCAGATGCACCGGCTCGTCGAACGACGCGCGGATCCATCGCGCCATCAGCGCGGCGATCTCCACGAACGTCAGCGGAAGCGATGACCGCCGGAGGAAGAACCGGTTCCGGCCGAACCCGACCAGGTCGACCGCGGACACAAGGTGATCCCGACTGAGCTCCTCGATGTTTTTCCGCCACCACTCGGCCGACCCGCCCAGCCCGTGGACGAGCACGATCGGCGTTCCCGACCCGGAGCGCCGCTCCCAGAACCGGTACGGCGGGAGAGCGACTTCGCGTTCGATCATTTGTGCCGGCTACGGCTAAGGACTAAGGACTAAGGACTAAGGACTGAGGACTAAGGACTAAAGCCTGCGTTCCTCCACCATCAGGCAGCGGTCCTGAACCACCTTGATTCCGGCCTCGGCGAAGCGCCGGGCGGCCTCCTCGTTGCGAATGCCGAGCTGGAACCAGACGCTCTTCGGCTTGGCGGCCAGGATGTCGTCGATGTGCTGATTGATGTCGGCCGGCCTCCGGAAGACGTTGACCATGTCGACCGAGCGGCCGATGTCGGCGACCTTGCGGAACACTTTCCTTCCCAGGATTTCGGTCACTTCCGGAAAGTACACCGGCACCGGAATCACATCGTAGCCCCTGCCCACCATATGTGCCGGTACGTAGTGCGAGGGCTGGTCGCCGTGCGACTCCGGCTTGATCCCGAGGACGGCGATGCTGCGGGTTTGCCTGAGGAGGTCGAGGATGCCGTTACCGTCGTTGATGAGATTCGCCTTCCAGTCCGCCAAGGGTGCCTCCCGCCGAGCAAAAAAAGTCCGGACACGGTAACAGGAATTTCAATCGGATTCGACGGCTTTTCCTTTGGCAAATCCCAGTAGAGAATGAGGCTCATGAAACGAACGGCTGCCGCTGTCTTTATCCTCTTTTCCGTAGCCTCCACTCTGACCGCCTCAGAGTCCTCCCGTTACATCGTGGCCATGAAACGCGGCGAGTCGAACATCCAGGCCGCGGCAATGATCCGCGACATCGAGACGACAGCCGCCCGGGACGTCCGCACGTTCTCGATCGTGGACGGCTTCGCGGCCACTCTCACGGCCGAGGAAGCGGCGACCCTCCGCCGGCAGGCGGGTGTCGACTATGTGGAGCGGGTCTCCATCCGCTACGCCTTCGGAGCGAGCGCTCTGATGCCCTCTTTGGACGAAACGCGGAATCTGGCCGGCCAGACGGTGCCCTACGGAATCGACGCCGTCCGCGCTCGTGACCTCTGGCAACACACGCGGGGAGCCAACATCAACGTGGCGGTGATCGACACGGGCCTCGACTACACGCATCCCGACATCGCCGGCGTCTATGCCGGCGGCTACAACGCGATCCGGAAGAACAACGATCCGCGAGACGACAACAGCCACGGCACGCACGTCTCCGGCACGATCGGCGCCGCCGACAACAGCATCGGCGTGGTCGGCGTCGCGCCGGCGGTCCGCCTCTGGAGCGTCAAGGTCCTCGGCGCCGACGGCACGGGGAGCACCGAGCACATCATCGCCGGCCTGGACTGGGTGGTGAAGAAGAAGGCGGAGGTGGGCGGCAACTGGGTGGTGAACCTCTCGCTCGGCGCAGGCGACACGAATGTGGCCGAGGAGCAGGCGTTCAAGCGCGGTGTCGACGCGGGACTGCTGATCGTCTCCGCGTCCGGCAACGGCTCGGAAGAAGGCAGGCCCGCGCCGGTGAGCTATCCGGCGGCATACCCGGGCGTGGTGGCGGTGGGGGCGATTGACTCCGCCAATCGCGTCGCGAACTTCTCGAATCAGGGTCCCGAGCTCGCACTGGTCGCGCCGGGCGTCGGCGTGTTGTCGACCGTGCGCGTGGCGAGCGTGCAGCTTTCCATCGTGAGCAACGGCTCGGATGTCTTTTCCGGCCGGCCGCTGGACGGATCGAAGAAGGGTGACGTCTCCGGCGAGTTCGTGAACTGCGGCGTGGGCCGTCAGACGGACTTCCCGGCGGCCGTTTCCGGCAGGATCGCCGTGATCCAGCGCGGCGGAACGCGCGCCGACGGCGAGCGGATCACGTTCGCCGAGAAGGCCCGCAACGCCAAGGCCGCCGGCGCCACCGCGGTGGTGATCTACAACAACGACGCCAGCGCGATCTCCTGGACGCTGGTCGATCCTGCCGATCCGTCCACGCAGTCCTTCGACTGGCCGGTGACGATCGGGGTGACCAGGGCGGACGGCGAGAAGCTCATCGCCAGGCCGGGCCTGACCCTCACGGTCACCAATCGCGACGACGATTACGCTCAATACAACGGAACATCGATGGCATCCCCGCACGTCGCGGGCATCGCCGCTCTGGTCTGGTCTCTTGCTCCCACTGCACCGGCGTCGGACGTCGCGGCGGCGATCACGAGCACGGCGATCGATCTCGGAACGGCGGGGTACGACTTCACGTTCGGCAACGGGGCGGCGGACGCGCTCAACGCGGCGAAGAAGCTCGCGCCCACCGTGTTCGCTCTTCCGGGCGAGCCTGACCCGAATCCCAGCGGCCGCCGCACGCTCCGCCGTGGACGCTAAGTCATAGGAGAAGTTCTCATGCGTAGAATCATTCTGGTCGCTCTCTTCACCCTGGTGATCATTCCCGCTGACTCCGCCGGCGAGACGCTTCCGACAAGTGGAGCGCCGCCATTCCTGGCGGCACGCGCCGGCGTGGCTCAATCTCAGACCGAAGCCGTGGTCAGACTGGCCGAGCTGTTCAGGACGAACAGAGCGGTCGTAGTCAGCGCGAACGGCATGCAGATGACGGAGCCGCCCGCTCCCGACGTTCTCCTGGCTCGAATTGCAGCGGACGGAACGCTCGCCACGGTGTGCGTGACCACAGCCGAAGCCGCCGCCAGATTCCTCGATCCCGAGCGCACGCCGCAGCCGGCCCGCCCGCTGCAGAGGTAGTCATGAGCCGGTTCACGATCGTCGTACTCCTTCTCGTCGTCCTCATGACGCCTTCGGCCCTGGAGGCGAAGGCGAAGATCACCATTCAGAACATCGACGGGCCCGGCGTCGGATTCAACGACCTGACGCTGGTACCGCCGATCGGTGGCAACACCGGCATCACGCTGGGTGAACAGCGCCTCATCGCGTTCAACCGCGCCGCGGAGATCTGGGGCGAAACCCTGAACTCGGACGTCGAGATCATCATCCGGGCCACGTTCGCTCCCATCACCAGCGATCCCTGCACGGCCACTTCGGCAGTGCTGGGACAGGCCCGCGCGGAACGCATCGTAGCCAACTTCCCCAACGCGCCGCGGCCGGGCGTCTGGTATCCGATCGCGCTCGCCAACAAGCTCGCCGGCCAGGATCTCGCGCCCGGCGTCGCCGACATCTTCGCCCAGTTCAATTCGGATGTGGACAGCCAGCAGTGCCTCGGATCGTCGGACTGGTACTACGGCCTGGATGCGAACCACGGCAACGACATCGACCTCGTCGTCGTCCTCCTCCACGAGTTCGCGCACGGCCTGGGCATGTCCGGCAGCGTGAATCTCACCACCGGTGCGCAGACGCAGGGGATGCCGAACGTGTTCGAGTTCAACGCGCTCGACCTCGGCACCGGACTGCACTGGGACCAGATGACCGCCGAGCAGCGCAGGACCTCCTCCACCAACACCGGGAACCTGGTCTGGGACGGTCCGGCCACGCGCAACGCCATCAACCGGTTCCTCGGGCCGGTCACCACGCTGACGGTCACGAGCCCGCCCATGCTGGCGCGCAACTACGACATCGGCTCCGCTGCATTCGGTCCCCGTGCCGACCTGACCGCGCTGAGCGGGCGCATCGTCGAAGCGCTCGACCCGGCCGACGCCGCAGGTGCTTCGACGACGGACGGATGTTCCGCGTTCACGAATGCGTCCCAGGTGGCGGGGAACATCGCCCTGGTGGATCGAGGCAGCTGTACCTTCGTGCAGAAGGCACTGAACGCGCAGGCGGCGAACGCAACCGGCCTGGTCATCGTCGACAACATGCGCGATACCTGCACTCCGCCGTCGCTGGGCGGCGACAACCCCTCGGTGCGCATCCCGGTCATCAGCGTGAACATCAACGACGGCGCAGCCCTGCGCGGCGGGCTGGCCGACGGCGTCGATGCAACGCTTCGCGTCGACGGCTCCGCCAGGGCCGGCGCCAGCCAGCAGGGATTCGCCCGACTCTACGCGCCGTGCACGATCGCGGCGGGGTCATCGGTGCATCACTGGGATGTCTCGGCGTTCCCGAACCTGCTGATGGAGCCGAACATCAGCGATGACCTCAAGCACGTCGTCGACATCTCCGTGCACCAGCTGATCGACATCGGCTGGACGGCCACGACGAACGAATCCGATGCGGAGCCGAGCGGCCGTCGCGTTCTGCGGCGCGGCCGGTAGGGCTCCGGGCTCCGGGCTCGGGGGAGATCCGTAGCAGCCGGCGGAGCAGAATGGAGCGCATTCATGCGATGACGCTCGCAGCGCGCCCAGAGCCCTGAGCCCCGAGCCCGGACCCCCGAGCCCAGACTAGAATACGCGCCCGGTGGAGGAGAGTGGCATGCGCATCGGCATACCGAGCGAGATCAAAGACAACGAGAGTCGCGTGGGGATGACGCCCTCGGGCGTGCGCGACCTGAGCCTGGACGGCCACGCGGTCTTCGTCCAGAGCGGGGCCGGAAACGGCAGCGGATTCAGCGACGGGGAGTATGCAGCCGCGGGCGCGAAGATCCTTCCCGACGCCGACGCGGTGTTCAGCGAGTCGGACATGATCGTCAAGGTCAAGGAGCCGATCGAGGCGGACCTGAAACGGATGAAGGACGGCCAGCTTCTCTTCACGTATCTTCACCTGGCGCCGGTTCCCGATCTCACGGCCACCCTGCTGCAGAAGAAGATCACCGGCATCGCGTACGAGACGATCACCGGGCGCGGAGGGTCGCTTCCGCTGCTGACGCCCATGTCGGAGGTGGCGGGCCGGATGTCGGTGCACATCGGCGCGTACTACCTGCAGCGTCCCAACGGCGGCCGCGGCATTCTCCTGGGCGGAGTGCCGGGCGTACTGCCGGGCGATGTTGTGATCATCGGCGGCGGCATCGTCGGCATCAACGCCGCGAAGATGGCCCTGGGACTGGGAGCGCGCGTGACGATTCTCGACACCAATCTCGATCGCCTGCGCTATCTCGACGACGTTTTCCGCGGCGCGATTCAGACTCTCGCTTCCAGCAAGGCGCATATTGCGGAGGCCGTCGGTCACGCCGATCTGCTCATTGGCGGCGTGCTCATCCCGGGCGCCGCGGCGCCGAAGCTCGTGACACGCGACATGATCGGCACGATGAAGAAGGGAGCGGTCATCGTCGATGTGGCCATCGATCAGGGCGGCTGCGTGGAGACGGCCAAGGCCACCACTCACTCCAATCCCGTGTACGAGGTCGACGGCGTGGTGCACTACTGCGTCGCCAACATGCCCGGCGCCGTTCCGCGCACGTCGACGATCGCGCTGACCAACGCCACGCTTCCCTACACGCGCCGCATCGCCAGCCTCGGCTTCCAGAAGGCGATCGAGGACATCGGTCTGGCCGAAGGCGTCAACGTCTACAAGGGCGAGATCACGTACCGGGCAGTGGCAGAGTCTCAGGGTCGCAACTACACGGCGCTCAACCAACTGCTGTCATGCGACTGATCATCACGGAATGGAGCGCGGGTGTCCCCACCCGCGCCCGCGTGCGGCGCCGTCTCCGCAAGCGCTCGACCGGCCAGATGTGACGCGCCTCTTCGTCATTGCAGAGCCAGACGTAGAGCGCCGCGCGTGTCGCGCGGCGACGGCGGCCGCCACGGCCGCCGCTTCACTCGAGCTCGCCCCTTCCATCGAAGAAGCGGACGTCGTTCTCGTCGGACCACGTCAGCCTGCCGAGCTGCGAGCAGCGCTGCCGCAGGCTCGTCGGGTCCGATGGATTCACGCGCTGGCCGCCGGAGTGGAGTCCCTGCCTCTGGGCGAGATCCACGCGCGCGGCATCGTGCTCACGAACTCCCGCGGCCTCTACGGCGACGCGCTGGCCGAGTTCGCGATCGCGGCGATGTTGTGGTTCGCGAAAGACCTCCGCCGCCTGGACCGCAATCAGGCAGCGAGGCGGTGGGAGCCGTTCGACGTGGAGCGGCTGGAGGGAAGGACCGCCGGCATCATCGGCTACGGCGGGATCGGGCGGGCCGTGGGGCGGCGCGCGGAGGCGCTCGGCATGCCAGTGCTCGGAGCACGGCGGAACGACCCGGTCGACCAGCTGATCGCCTCGTCCGACTATCTCGTGCTGGCCACGCCGCTCACGGCCGGGACGCGCGGCCTGATGTCACGCCAGCGCCTGGCCACGATGCCGTCGCGCGCGGTGCTCATCAACGTGGGGCGCGGAGCGCTCGTCGACGAGATGGCCCTGGTCGATGAACTGGCCCGGATCCGCGGCGCGGCGCTCGATGTGTTCGAGACCGAGCCGCTTCCGGAAACGAGCCCGCTCTGGGGGCTCGACAACGTTCTGATCTCCCCTCACTCGGCCGACCACACCGCCGACTCGCACGAGCGGACCCTCGATTTTTTCCTGCAGAATCTCGAGCGCTTCGAGAAGGGCGAGCCTCTGCAGAACGTGGTCGACCTCGCCAGGGGCTACTGACCAGTTCGCCCGAGGCCCGAGGCCCGGGAACCCCCTTGACAGAAATAGCCCTGAATTCATATTGTTAGCACTCGTAACACGTGAGTGCTAACAAATCACGCGACGTCCTGTCGCGGTTTGGCTCTAACCACAACGAAAGGAGAAGGTTACATGGCAACAGCAACTGCTACTGCTCTGAAGATCCGTCCGCTTTACGACCGTATCGTCGTCCGGCGGAAGGAGGCCAAGGAGACCCAGCGCGGCGGAATCATCATCCCCGACACCGCCAAAGAGAAGCCGCAGGAGGCGGAGGTCATCGCCGTCGGCGAAGGGAAGTTCAACGATGAAGGCAAGCGGATGAAGCTCGACGTCAAGAAGGGCGACACCGTCCTGATCGGCAAGTACTCCGGCACCGACATCAAGATCGAGGACACCGAGTACACGATCCTGCGCGAAGACGAAGTGCTCGCGATCGTGGAATAAGGAGAAACAGACTATGGCAAAACGAATTACATACGGCGAGGAAGCTCGCCAGTCGATCCTCAAGGGCGTCAACAAGCTTGCTGACGCGGTCAAGGTGACGCTCGGTCCGAAGGGCCGCAACGTCGTCATCGAGAAGAAGTTCGGTTCTCCCACCATTACCAAGGACGGCGTGACCGTGGCCAAGGAGATCGAGCTCAAGGACGAGCTCGAGAACGCCGGGGCGCAGATGGTCCGCGAAGTGGCGTCCAAGACGTCCGACACCGCGGGCGACGGCACGACCACGGCGACCGTTCTGGCCCAGGCGATCTATCGCGAGGGCATCAAGAACGTGACCGCGGGTGCGAACCCGATGGAGCTCAAGCGCGGCATCGAGCTCGGCGTGAAGGCGGCCGTCGAAGCCATCGACAAGCTATCCAAGCCGGTCGAGGGCAAGGACATCGCCCACATCGGAACGATCTCGGCCAACAACGATGAAGAGATCGGCTCGATCATCGCCTCGGCCATGGAGAAGGTCGGCAAGGACGGCGTCATCACCGTCGAAGAGGCGCGCGGCCTCGACACGGTCCTCGAAGTCGTGGAGGGCATGCAGTTCGACCGCGGCTACCTTTCGCCGTACTTCGTGACCGATCCGGAGCGGATGGAAGCGATCCTGGAGAACGCCCGGATCCTCATCTACGAGAAGAAGATCTCCTCGATGAAGGACCTCCTGCCGATCCTCGAGCAGGTGGCCCGTCAGGGCAAGCCGCTCCTCATCATCGCCGAAGACGTCGAGGGCGAGGCACTGGCCACGCTCGTGGTCAACAAGCTCCGCGGCACGCTCAACGTGGCCGGCGTCAAGGCGCCCGGCTTCGGCGATCGCCGCAAGGCCATGCTCGAAGACATCGCCATCCTCACCGGTGGAAAGCTCATCTCCGAAGACCTCGGCATCAAGCTCGAGAACGTCAAGTGGGATGACCTGGGCGAGGCCAAGCGCGTCTCCATCGACAAGGACAACACCACGCTCGTCACCGACACCGACGACAAGGGCCGCAAGGAAACGATTGCCGGCCGCGTGAAGCAGATCCGCCAGCTCATCGACGACACCACCTCCGACTACGACCGCGAGAAGCTCCAGGAGCGCCTGGCCAAGCTCGTCGGCGGCGTGGCAGTGATCAAGGTCGGCGCTGCGACCGAGACGGAGATGAAGGAGAAGAAGGCGCGCGTGGAAGACGCCATGCACGCCACCAAGGCCGCCGTCGAGGAAGGCATCGTCCCGGGTGGCGGCGTCGCGCTGCTCCGCGCCATCGAGGCGGTCGACAAGGTCAAGGCAGAGGGCGACGTCCGGACCGGCTTGAACATCGTTCGCCGCGCCCTGGAAGAGCCGTTCCGCCAGATCGTCTTCAACGCCGGCCTGGAAGCCTCGGTTCTGCTCAACGCTGTGAAGCTGAAGGGCGGAAACTTCGGCATCGACGCCCGCAAGGGAACCGGCGAGCCGGTCGACATGCTGAAGGAAGGCATCATCGATCCCGCCAAGGTCTGCAAGCAGGCGCTGGTCAACGCGTCGTCCATCGCCGGTTTGATGCTCACGACCGAGGCGCTCGTCTCCGAGATCAAGGAAGACGACAAGTCCTCGGGCGGTGGAGCTGCTGCCGGAATGGGCGGCGGCATGGGTGGGATGTACTAGTCCTTAGTCGTTAGTCCTTAGTCCTTAGTCGTTATCCTTTAGGCGTAGGGAGCGAGCCGGAAACGGCTCGCTCTTTTTTTTTGCCTCCCCGTAAGGCCTAAGGCCCAAGGACTAAGGACTAACGGCTAAGCCCGTCACGGGCCGGTGTCCAAATTCAACAGATTGGTTGCAAATCTTCGGATGTTTGAATCCAGGAAACCGTCTCTCCCTCTAACCTGCACAGTTCATTGACATTACTAACTTGTGAACTTCGGCAAAGAATTTGTTATAACGTTCCTCGAAACCAGTTGTCCCCATCGTTCAGCCGTCCGTTTCCGCCTCGGGTCCGAGGAGGTTTTTGGAAGGTGGGGTCGTAACCATTGAAGGAGGGTCTTGAATGAAGTTGACACGGTATCTTCTAACCTTTATGGCCATTGCTCTCGTCAGCGTGAGCGGGGCCTTCGCCCAGGGCACGCAGACCGCGATCCTCACGGGCACTGTCGCAGGCCCGGACGGCATCCCGCTGCCGGGCGTGACAGTCTCAGCGAGCTCGCCGGGTCAGATCGGCGGCGCTCGTACCACGGTCTCCGGATCGAACGGCGACTACATCCTGCGGGGCCTGGCACCGGGCCAGTACACGGTGACGTTCGAGCTCGGCGGCATGCAGACAACCAGCTCGACCACGATGCTGCCGCTGGGCGGCACGACGCGACTCGATGCGACGATGCGCGTGGCCGTGACCGCAGAGACGATCACCGTCACCGGTGAGACGCCTTCGGCCCTGGAAACGCAGACGATCGCGACCAATGTCACCAAAGAGCAGGTCGATCAACTGCCGGTGGTTCGCACGCCGACGGGCATCGGCTCCCTCTCGGTAGCGGTCACGGATCGGACGCCTGTTGGAGGCCAGCTCTCCATCAGCGGCGGCATGGCGTTCGACAACAGCATCCTGGTCAACGGCGTCAACGTCCAGGACCCGATCTTCGGCAGCACGAACAACCTCTTCATCGAAGACTCCATCCTCGAGACCCAGGTTCTGACCTCGGGTATTTCGGCGGAATACGGATCATTCACCGGTGGCGTGCTCAACGTCATCACGAAGAGCGGCAGCAATGAGTTCGCCGGCTCCCTGCGGGCGAATCTCACCAAGCCGGGATGGCGCGACGAAACGCCGTTCGAGAAAGAGCGCAATACCACGCGCGAGGGCGACATGGCCGAGGTTTACGAGGCCACGCTCGGCGGCCCGGTCCTCCGCGACCGGCTGTGGTTCTTCGGCGCCGGCCGTGACGAAGAGGGCCCCGATCCAGTTTCGTTGGCGGGCACCGGGACCTTTGTTCCTCGAGTGCGGTCGAACCGTCGCCTGGAGGGCAAGCTCACCGCCAACCTCTTCTCGAACCACACTTTCCAGGGCTCATACATCGAGAACCCGGTGGAAGCGACACACGAGATTCAGGTCGGGCCTCTCGAGCTGCAGGCTGTCGGCCGCAATTCGTTACGTCTGAACGAGGGTTTCGTATTCAATTACAACGGCGTGCTGGCCAACAACCTGTTCGCCGAAGCCCGGTACTCGGAGAAGAAGTTCGGCTTCCGCGGTCTGGGCGGAACTCTCCGGAACATCGAGGAGAGCCCGATGCGATCGTTGGGCCGGCACTCGGCCCCCTTCCGCAATACAGGGGGGACCTTCAACGCACCGTACTTCGATGCGACGGATCCCGAGGATCGCAACAACGACCAGCTTTATGGCGCGCTCTCGTACTTCCTGAGCACCTCGAACCTCGGCAGCCACGACATCAAGGGCGGCGTGGAGCGGTTCACGGTCACGCGCACCGGTGGCAACAGCCAGACCGCCACGGACTATGTGTTTTACACCAGCTACGTTGCTGCCGGAACGAGTGGCACAACTCCGCTGCTCGACTCCTCGGGGCGGATGATTCCGAGGTTTTTCCCCGGCGCTGTCGGCCAGACACGCATCGGCAACTGGATTTCCACTCGCGGCGTGGCCCTGGACACCACGACGGACAGCATCTACCTCAACGATCGCTGGGACCTGAACGCCAACTGGACGATCACGTTGGGCGTGCGTCACGAGTGGGTGAAGGCCGAGACCGAAGGTCTCCCCAACACGATCCAGCCGGTCGATACGTCTGCGACTGTGCCTCGCCTCGGTGCTTCCTACGATCCGTTCGGCAACGGCCGCTTCAAGTTTGACTTGACCTACGCTGAATATGCCGGCCGTTATAATCCCGCCATCACCGGGGACATCACGCCGGTCGGCACCCCGGCCCTGCTGTACGGGTATTACACCGGCCCCGAGGGAACGGGACGTGATTTCGCCCCCGGCTTCGACCTGAGCAACTATGTCTTCTACTATGCCTCGGTCCCGACCGGGAACCAGTTCGTCGAACCCGGTCTCTCCTCACCGATCAACGAGGAGATCACCTTGTCGGCCGGCATGGCCCTGGCCAGGGGTGGTTGGATCAAGGCGTCGTATGTCGAGCGCGAGCTCGGCAACTTCATCGAAGACTTCATCACCATCGATCAGGGATGCTCACAGATCGTATTCGGCGGCATCGATGCCGGATGCTTCGATAACGTGATACTTCGCAACAGCAACGCGGCCAAGCGCGAGTACAAGGCTCTGCAGTTCCAGGCCCGCTACGGCATCATGCGCAACTGGATGGTGGAGGGCAATTACACGCATCAGCTCCGCAACCACGGCAATTACGAGGGTGAAGCGGGTCAGAGCATTCCCTCTGGAACGCCGCTCTTCAACCGTCCGGAGATCCAGTCTCCGCGTGAGTACCCAACCGGCAGACTGGCGCAGTTCCAGGAGCACAAGGTCCGGATGTGGACGACCTACAACCTCGGACTCGGTCGCGCGGGCAATCTCGGCCTCGGCCTGATCTACCGCTACGACTCGGGCCGGGTTTACAGCTTCGCCACCTCCGCAGCGCGAACGGCGATCCAGCGCGCGCGGAACCCGGGTTATAAGGCGTTACCGACAGCGACGATCTTCTTCGGCGACCGCGGCATCGGTGAGTTCAACGACACCTCGCTGTTCGATCTCTCCCTCACCTATGCCATTCCCATCATCGGAAGAGTGGAGCCGTGGCTGAAGTTCGATGTCCGGAACGCGCTCAATGACGACACGCTGACCTCTCATAACACCGGAATCAGCGCTGATCCGGCGAGCGCTCTGGATGCGGATGGTCTGCGCACCGGATTCACTCGCGGCGCGGCATTCGGGACAGCGGGCGGCGCGGGCAGCTACACCACTCCGCGCGAGTACTTCGTGTCCGCAGGAATTCGTTTCTAGCTCGGGGACTTACAGCAGTACGTGTGCGGGGCGGCTTCGGCCGCCCCGTTTTTTTCCCGGAAAGGAAACCGCATGAAACGCATCTGGATGGGTCTCATCATCACCACGACGCTGGCCGGCGTCGCCGTGGCCGACCTCTCGTCCCGCTACACCGAGTGGGGGCAAGGGCCGGTCCAGCACCTGATGACGAAGGAGGAGATGGCGCAGTGGAAGGACATCCAGACGGATGCGGAGGCGCAGGCCTTCGCCGATCTCTTCTGGGCCCGCCGCGATCCGACGCCCCAGACCGAGCGTAACGAGTTCCGCGATGAATTCGACAAGCGTGTCGTACTCGCCGACCATCAGTTCACCACGCCGCGCATCAGAGGGGCCGTGAGTGATCGCGGAAAGGTCGTGATCCTTCTGGGATCACCCTGGCAGGTCGGCAGCAGAGGCGCGGCGGGGCGGTCGGCGGGGATGACCGGGAACCCGACCAGCACTCCGGATGGTGGCATCGCCGTACAGAGTGCGCGCGCCGAGCCGGCCAGGCAGACCTGGACTTACGGCTACGACAGGAAGCCGCAGTTCATCAAGCAAAAGGAAGTCACGTTCGTGTTTACCGAGGAAGGCCGTGATGACTGGCAGCTCGCTCTGACCGGGAGAGCCAATCCGGCAGCGATTCTGCGCGACGCCGTCAACTCCTACATCGTTTCGCCAGGACTGACCAAGGCGCCTGTTTTTGCCGCCGCCACCTTGACTCAGCAGTCCCTGACCTCCTTCACCAATTCCGATCTGAAGAGCGCCTACGAGGCGGCCCGCTCCACTCAGAGCCTCCCATCCGGTCCCGCCTATCTCACCTGGGGCGAGTTTGTCAGTCCTGATGCCGAGCGATTCGTCTCGTTTCAGCTTTACGTGCCCGGCAGCGCCGGGATCGACTCCAGCCGGAAGCTCACGCTCTTCGGCGCCGTGGAGAACGCCTCCGGCCAGATCGTTCGCGTCCTGGAGGAGCCGGCCACTCTGGATGCCGTCGGCAGCGACTGGTACATCGACAAGTCGCTGACCCTCGAGCCGGGGGATTACACCGCGATCTTCGGCCTGGCCTCCGAGGACGGAAAGCCGGTGGCGGTGACGAGAACGAAGATGACGGTGCAGGGACTCGACCCGGCGGCGACCGGTGTCTCGCCGCTCCTCCTCTCCAGCAGCATTCAACCCGGCGAGGTGGCCTGGGGCGACACCGAGCCGTTCACCTTCGGCGGGCTGAAAGTCGTGCCGAAGGGCGACGCGCAGTTCGGGACGACCGGCGATCTCTGGTACTTCGTAGAGATGAGGAACCCCGGCGTCACGGCCGAGGGTGCGCCGAACGTTCAGGTCAAAATCGACATCGAGGGCAAGACCGCCGAGCGCAAAGTGCGGATGAACTTCCCGATGGGGCCGGCCGAGATCACCAAGCTCAAGGGCGCGGAGAACCGATACGCCGTCGGCATGGCCATTCCGCTGGAGAGCTTCAAGCCGGGCGACTACACGATGAAAATCCGCGTCGTCGACTCGATCCTCGGCAAGAACTACGATTTCGAGAGACAGTTCAAGGTGCGCGGCTGAGTGTTACCCGGAATCCTGTGGAGCGCCGCCGACTCGGCGGTGCTTTTTTCGTGTAACAGACGCCGCCGAGTCGGCGGCGCTCCACTCCTCCTCCTGCTTCTCGCATTTTGTACGGGTGAACAGCGCCGCAGCCTCTCTGAACCGCCGATCATCCTGATCTCGATCGATACGTTGCGGGCTGACCGGCTCGCGGCGTACGGATCGAATCGCGTCGCCACGCCGGCCATCGATCGCCTCGCCGCGGACGGAATCGTCTTCGAGAATGCGTACGCGCAGGCGCCGCTGACCCTCCCTTCCCACGCCAGCATGCTGACGGGCAAGCTCCCCTATCAGACCGGCGTACGGAGCAACATCGGCTATCGCCTCGACGCGGCAACCCCCTCGCTGCCGAAGTTACTGGCCGCGCGCGGCTACACCACAGGCGGCGCGATCTCGGCGTATGTCCTGCGCGGCGAGACCGGCATCGGACCGATGTTCGACTTCTACGACGACTCGCTCGAGGTATTCGAGTCGGCGTCGCTCGGCGCGCTGCAGCGGAACGGCGACGAGACGGTCCGAGCCGCCCTGGGCTGGCTGGATGGCGTCAGGGACAAGCCGCCGTTCCTCTTCCTCCACCTGTTCGAGCCGCACACGCCTTACGAAGCGGTCGAGCCGTTCAAGTCGCGCTACTCCGATCCCTACGATGCCGAGATCGCGACCGTCGACGCGATCCTGGAAAGGTTCCTGGGCGAGCTCCGGCGGCGCGATCTGTACGACCGGGCCCTCATCGTTCTCACCTCCGATCACGGAGAAGGCCTGGGCGATCACGGCGAGGCCGAACATGGCGTGCTCCTCTATCGCGAGGTGTTGCACGTCCCGCTGATCCTGAAGCTGCCGAAGGGCGAGTGGCGAGGCAAACGCGTCACCGCGCCGGCAGGGCTCACCGACCTCCTCCCCACTCTCGCCGCTGCTGTCGGAGCGAAAGTGCCTGATGGCCTCGAGGGCGTGTCGCTCATCGATCTGGCCACGGGTCGAGCCACCCCGGATCGTTCCATCTACAGCGAGACGATGTATCCGCGCCTTCACCTCGGATGGAGCGAGCTGCGATCGCTGACCGACGCGCGGCACCACTTCATCGAGAGCCCCGACAGCGAGTTGTTCGACGTGGTCGCCGATCCGGCCGAGAAACGCAACATCCGTGAGGACCGCCGGCGCGAGTATCGAGCGCTGGCCGATCAGCTGAGGTCGATGCCGCTCAATCTGACCGTGCAGAGCAATGCCGATCCCGAGGAGATGGCGCGGCTGGCCGCGCTGGGATATCTCTCCGGACAGGCATCCGCGGGCGATGGCCCGCGACGGAATCCACGCGACCACATCGGAGTGCTCGCGCGTGTGCAGCAGACGTTCGTCCTGAATCAGCAGGGCCGCTATCGCGAGAGCATCGAGCTATGCCGGGAGATCCTGGGCGACTATCCCGACCTCGTCGACGTCTACAACCAGCTCGCGGGCAATCTCCGCCGTCTCGGCCGGCTGCAGGAAGCGCGCGACACGTATCGGGAAGCGATTCGCCGCTCACCACAACTCGTCGACTCGCTGGCGATCGAAGTCGCCAAGGTCGAGCTGGACCTCGGCGATCTGAAGGCCGCTGAGCTCAATGCGCAGCAGGCCATGAAGCTCAATCCGGCCGAGGCGCACCTGATCATCGCCGCGGTGGCGATGAAACAGCGCGATTTCCAGAAAGCGGAGCGCGAGGCGCGCCTGGCCCTCGATCGGGAAGACCGTCCCCGTGTGCCGGCGCTGATTCTGCTGGCGCGCATCCTCGTCGAACAGGGCCGGCTGAACGATGCACTGGCAGCGGCCGACCGCGCTGCCACGCGCATCCGCGAGGATGGCGCGGCGGTGGTCCCCACTCTGGCGTCGACGCGCGGCGACATCCTGGCGCGCATGGGCCGCATTGCCGAGGCGGAGACCGCGCTGCGCGAGGAGATCGCGCGCTTCCCGACGACGACCGACGCCTATGTGCGGCTCGCGCTCCTGTACGCGTCGCAGCGCCGCTTCCAGGAGATCACCCCAACGCTCGAGGCGATGGTCAAAGCCTCCCCCACCCCGGCCGCGTACGCGCTGGCGGCGCGCGCGATGTCCGACTTCGGCAACGACGCGGGTGCCAGAGAGTTCCAGCGGCGTGGCGCAGCACTGAAGCGCCGGTGAGGACACCGCGCTATGGAGGCGAGGCGAAGACGTACACCGTGAACGCGTCAGCCGGAGAGAACGTCGCGTCATCGGTCGCTCCCCCGCAGCATGGCGTCCCGTTGATCGTCCGGGCGGCGGCATCGATGAAGAAGATCCCGCCGGCAGCCATGGCCAGGACGTTCGCGTCCCGCGGATGCGGAATGAGACGAAAGCAGAAGTCTCCCACTCCGGATGGGAGCCGCAGCGGCTCGAACCGGCTGCCGCCATCTGTGGACCGGAAGATGAAATCGGTGCCGCGCCGCACCAGCATCCAGACCACGTTCGGATCGGAGGGGCTGAACACGACCTGACAGACGTTCGTGCCGTCGCTGAAGTCGGGCACGATCGCCCAGGTCGTTCCCCCGTCTCGACTGGTGAAGAGTCCGGTCGTGGTCACCGCGACGATGTGATCGATGTTGGCGGGATTCACTGCGGCGGTCAGGATCGGGAAGCCGAGCGGCAGACCGATGCGACGCCAACCCAATCCGCCGTCGGCCGAGTCCCACAGTCCCTGACCGGAGGCACCCACACCCCGGATGTGATCGGCATTGCCCGCATCGACGCCGAATCCGACGAACGCCTCGGGCGTCGGGCGCTCGACGACGCCGGCATCATCGTCGTATCCGAGGAGCAGCTCCTGCGTCCAGAACCAGGCTCGCCCGCCCGGCGCGGCCACCCCCCGAAGCGGCTGCTGGAATGCGCCGCTGACGTTGTAACGCGCGGTCCAGGTGCACCCCGCATCGCGCGATTCGTGAATGACTCGATCCGCCGCAGCGACGATCAGGCCGCGGACGTCCTCCACTGCGAGCACGGCTCCCGACGACGCGGTGGGTGGCGGAATCGGATTGCCGAAAAACGTCCGGGCCCGATCGGTGGAGATCAGGAGATTGGGCAGACCGGTGACCTGTGTGCAGGCGGGGGCGCCCCATCCCCGGTTGCGCACCAGACGCCCTCGCGGAGCGGCCACCGTTGAGTACGCCATGGCGACGATGAGCGACAGAATGACCACCCGCATCGGTACATTCTCTCACCGGTGATCCGCGTTACAAGCCGCGCGGGCCAACCCCCTCAGACTGATCCGACCATGCTGATCGCGTCGCTGCTCCTGGAGGGGTTTACCGGCCTTGCCGTCATCGCCGCCTGCGCTCTGGTCGCGGCCGCGTTCGCTTCGCCGAGCGCGAGCGATCCGCACGACATCGAGTGGACGCTGCGCCGCCGCGGCACGCGGTGATGTGATCGGGCTTACGCCCGCCCTCCACCCGGCACCGTCATTGCTCGTCTCAGTAGCGGTAGAGAGGACGGATATGCGACAGATCATCATCCCGCTTCAGCGGCCATTGGTTGCCGACGATTCGATCTACGGTGTGCGCGTGCGGGCCGCAGAAACGACCGACGGCAAATGGGAAGGTCGGGTCGAGTTTGAGAGCAAGTCCGGGATTCGCGTCACCACGCTTCCCGAATCGACACACGCGACGCGAACCGAGGTGGAGGCGTGGGCTGGCCGGCTGGAGGATCCGTATCTCGTGGAAGCGCTGCGGCGCGCCAGCGAGCGGCTTATCCGGCGGGTGATCCCGCCTCCTCCGCCCGTTGACTGATGAGGGCTCAGGGCTCAGGGAACCGCCGCCCGACTGACGGTCCGAGCCCGGAGCCCGCAGCCCGGAGCCCGCAGGCCCCGAGCCGGTTACTGGGCCGGTACGTACGTCGGGTCGAGGCTCCGATTGTCGATCACCGACGAGTACGCGGCGACGCGGCCCGTGCCGCTGACTACCTGCACCGACACGCGGACGTTGTAAGTCTGAGAGCCTCCGCCCATGAACCGCTCGACGATCCGCCCTTCCTGGCGGAACTCGTTTGCGGCGAGCGGAATCTCGATCGAAGGCGTCGCCTTCGAGTCGGGAACGTGCAGCGTCACGCGCACCGTGACCGGATTGCCCGTCAGCTCAACCAGGCCGAGGTTCGAGCGGAACTGGTCGGTCTGCTCGATCTGCAGCACCTCCAGTGCGCGATCGCCCGTGCCCAGACCTTCCTCCGACGTGATTCCGGGGATGAACTGGCCGTACGTCCCGCCCCCTTCGACGTCGGTGTAAGTCCGGCCGGTGACGACGAGGGACGAGGGCGAGGCGGTCGTCACGACGAGAGAGCCTGCGCCGTCTCTCACGTTGAAGAACGCCGGCAGCATGTTGTCGAAGGCCTTGACCTCACCGCTGCGGATGACGACCGGCTGGCCCTGAACCGCGCCGCCCGGATTCGAGATCGGGTAATACGTGAGATTGGCGACGACGTCGCCTCCTCCCCCGTTGTAGATGCGCACATCCGAGTGGAAGTTGTTCGCGCCGTTGTTCAGGTCCGCCACTCCGGGGAGGATGTACCTCGTCGACGAGATGGCGGCGACGTTCACCGGCGCCACCGCCAGCGGATCGGTCGTCAGGTTGTCCAGAACCGAGGCGTACGCGGTGACCGCGCCGGTCTCGGATGTGATCTCCACTTCGATGCGCCCGTCTTCCAGCGTCGGGACTCCGCTGTCGGCGATGAACGAGTTGATCTGCTGCTGTTCGCCGGGCAGCAGTGTGAAGGGTCTGGTCTGCAGCAGCGTGCCGGCCGCATTGAAGATCCGGATGACACCGCTGGCCGGCTCCCCCGCTCCTTCGGCGATCCCGAAGTTCGTCCTGAATCTCACAGACTGCGCCACCTGCTGCAGCGATAGTTTCGTCGGCCGGGCGGCCGCCGGCGGCGCGCCCGGAATCACGATCGGAGGGCGCCGCGTGGCGAAGTTCGCGAACGGAACCGCCGCGACGAACTGCCCGAAGGTCCCGCGCAGCGTGCTCGCATACGTGCGGCTCGAGGCGAACGTCGGGCTCGAGCCGCTGGCCAGCGGGCGGATCTCCAGTGAGCCGAATCCGATGTCAGACAGCGCTCCGGTCGCGCCGAATCCGAAGAAGTTCTTCACGATGTCGTTCAGCGCGACGGTCTCCTGTGTCCCCACCGTCACGGCGGTCACCTTGCTGCTCGTCGTCGCATCGGTGCGTGTGGGCGTGAGTCCGATCTGATACTTCACCGGTCCGCTCGTCGCATTGGTGAGACGGACGTCGGAGAGGAAGGGGCCCGCCACGCCGTTGACGTGCGTGACCACCGGAATGATCAACGCGTTGGGCGGCGGAGCGCTCCTGGCCATGGGGCCAACC
>DATKCA010000149.1:0-13996 GCA_035544675.1 Thermoanaerobaculia bacterium
CCGATCAGGAGGAGAAGTCCGAAAGCGACCCAGTGATCCCAGGACGCGATTGCCCGCTCGATGCCCACACCCCCTGCCCACCCGATACCCGCCATCAAGGACTGCATGCCGCCGAATACGGCGGCCATTCGGAGAAGGTCCCCCCGGCGTAGAAGAGGCGAGGCTGCGGCGGTCGCCGCGGATACGGCCATGCAGTCCACGGCCACGCTGGCCGCCAGGAAGAGGAGCTCGAGCATCGAGAATGCATCCTATCCGGAGTTTTTCGGCATGTCAGGCCGGCGTGACCGCTCGCCGCGATCGAGTGAGCGTGCGCGGAGCTCAGTGTGGAGAAACCTCACGCGAGCGCCGGTGGAGCGGAGATGACCTTGGAGCACGAAACTCGCAGCGGCACGGGGGTCATTCAGAGGCCGCACGCGCCAGCCGGGCAGAATATGAGATGGCGTCGCGGCCGAAGAATCTCAGCCGCGATGATCGCTGTCGGGTTCTTAGACACGTCCAGACGCGTTCGTACGATGCGAGTGCACCGGCACAAGAACCCGGATGACGGCCTGCGCAATCTGAGATTCTTCGGCCGCGAAACCAATCGTCTCTCAACCTGCTCCTCCCGTGCGGCCTCTGAATGACCCCCGCCCTTACTGTAGAAGCGCAAACTAAACTCCCGTAACCGGTTACATCACCATTGCAGGCCTGTCGATTGCACTAATCGCTGCTCCTGGAGGGCTGGCATGCGCTTCGAGATCGAAAAGACCCCGCTCAGTGAGAACTCGGCGAGAACCGATGTCGCGAAACCGGTTGGCGTCGAGTTTTTCGAGGTTCCGGCCGAGTCCGCAGAGGCCGCCCTGAAATCCTTCATCTCCCGGGATCGTACTCAGCTTCTCGGCGAGCAGATGACCCTCGGCGAGGAGACTCTGGCCACGATCCGGCGAGACGACGGAACGTTTCTTCTCCGGCTGAGCCCTCTTCAGGAGACCGCGGCCGAGTCGAGAGGCTGAGGGGCATAGATCGCCGGCCGGATCTCCCGAACGAGAAACGCCAGCGGACGCTGCGGCCGCGCGGTGATTCCCGCCGCCCAAAGCCAGGTCTCTTCCAGCTTCACCACTTCAGCTCGCGACCACCGCCACGGCTCCCGCGTCAAGCCCACGTGCTGTGGAGCGCCCTCGCGCATGATGAACACGCCACTCGAGTCGAGAAGATAGTGCTCGATCGTTCCGGGATGTGGGTCGATCATCGAACCGGCGGCGCGAACGGCCAGCTGCAACGCCGCAGGGGACCGTCCTTCCCGCTTCGCGGTCACCGCGATGGTCGGCGTCTCTCGGTCATCACTGGCAATTCCGACGTCGGCCCTCTGATAAGGAAGCGAAAAAAGCCTGCTGGCCGCTGCGGCGGCGGTGTTGCTCGATCCGTCGATCGCGAGATACCAGGTCCCTTCCCGCGAGCCGGCTCTCACACGCGTGCTCAGCTCGACCTGCGCGAACGGATCGATCGATGGAAGGGGAATGGGCGACGAGACCTCGATGCCGGCAACTTCGAAGGCGGACAAGGAGACCCAGCTCGTCCCTTCGAAATCGGCAATTTCAAATGCGACGGGGACCATCGCCCTCAGAGTGGCATGGTCGACGGGCCAGTGGAGGGAGACCTGGTTTCGCCAGATTTGCGTGGAGACTGGAGATTGAGCATTCGAGCTCATTGAATTCCTTCGATCCGCGAGTTTTCTTCCCCTGAGGCAAGAAGCAAGCCGGGCTTGCCCGGCCGCGGCAGGCTCTGCGGCTGACCACGTCTCCGTCCGGCTGGCCCCCTCTCTGCAGAGGAATCATCCGGAAGAGAGCAACCCATGGATGATCTTCGAATCGATCCCGAGGAAGCCCGCAAACTGAGCGACGCGGTCTATGTTGACGCCCGCAACGCTCAGGCCTGGGGCGAGGCGGACACGAAGCTTCCCGGCGCGATCCGCGTGCCCGCCAACGACTTGTCGAGCCATCTGAACGAGCTTCCCGAGGGGAAGACGTTCGTCACGTACTGCACGTGACCGAGCGAAGGATCAAGCGCCAGTTTGGCGCAACAGATGAAAGAGAAAGGGTTGCGCGCCCGCGCCCTCCGCGGCGGATTCGACGCCTGGACCGAGAAGGGTCTTCCCGTCGAGCCGAAGTGAGTCCTGAGAGACGGCACCCTCGGCGCAGAAGGAAGTCGAAGATTTCATCGCAGCAGGCAGGTCTCCCCTGACGGCGGCCCATGGCAGTCGACGTGTAATGCCGCCGCTGGCGAGCTGCTGCTCGAGTCAGCGCCCCTCGGGGGCGTCTGCGGCGAGTTCGGCGGCACCCGGAATGCATGGGAAGCCGGCGAAGTTATCGATGCCGCTGATGCGTACTCTCGTGATCGTTCTCGTCACCATCGCCCTCATGGGCGTGGCACCCGTTGCCGTGGCAGCAGGGCTGTGTGCCGAGAAGTCGTGCTGCCAGCGCGACGATCAGGATGGTCTGGCGGCGCCCGACTGCTGCGGAGCGGTCGTCTGCAGCAATGACCCGCCTGATGATCTCGAACGATCTGAGCATGGAAACCGTGTTGCACCTCTTGCACCGGTCGGCCATGCAACCACACCGGCCGTCCGGCCGGCGACTTCTCCGGTCTTGATCTCGACCCGCGTGCCGGCGAAGTCTGCCTGCGAACGTCTCTCCGCCCTTTCCATCTTCCTCATCTGATTCCTCACACGATCCATCTGTCGACGCGATGCGTGCCTAGGCGCTTCGCGTGTCTTTTTTTCTGACAACGAACCTGTGAGGTCTTGATGAATTCGACGCTGTACCGTCTTTTCGCCCTGCTGTGGCTTGTCGCCGCCGTGCCGGCGGTCGCTGAACAGACTCTTGATACGCCGACTCTCGAGCGGCGCGAGCTCGTTCGCGCTGTTCTGGAGCGGAACCCGTCCATTGAAGCCGCACGGCAGGCGTGGCGAGCCGCTGCAGAACGGGAGGAGCAGGTCACCGCACTCGCTGACCCTCGCCTCTCCACCTCGATCGCGCCGCTGAGCATCGGCGGCGATCGCTTCGGAGCCAGTATCGAGGCGAGCCAGATGCTCCCCTTCCCGGGAAAGCGACGGCTGCGCGGCGCCATCGCGCGTGCCGAAGCCGATGCTGCGCGGAACGACTTCGAGGCAGTCCAGCTCGAGCTCGCGACGATGGCCTCGCTCCTCTTCGACGAGCACTACCGCGTCGCACGTGCGCTGGCAATCAACAAGGAGCACCAGGAACTCCTTGCCATTCTCAAAGAGAGCGCGGAGGCGCAGTACGTCGTCGGCCGCGCATCGCTTCAGGATCCGCTGCAGGCGGAAGTCGAGCTCGCGCATCTGATGCACCGCGACATCGTTCTCGGAACTGAACGGGATGCGGTCCGCGCGCAGATCAATGAGCTTCTCCATCGTCCGCCCGAGGCACCGGTGCCGCCGCCACCCGTCTCCCTTTCGGAACCTGATATTCCCGGATCGAGCGCGGAACTGCAGGAGATTGCGCTGACCAGCCGCCCCGTCCTGGACGGGGCAGAGGCCCGAATTCGTGCGCGTGAGTCGGCGACCGATCTGGCGCGTCTCGACTTTTATCCCGACTTCCACGTGATGGGCTCCTACAACTCGATGTGGATGTCGACGGACCATCAGTGGATGGCCGGCATCGGCATCGAGCTGCCGGTCCAGCGCGAGAAACGGCGCGCGGCCGTTCGGGAAGCGGAGGCGAGACTCGCCGCCGCTCGAAGTGAGAAGAAGAGCTTCGAAGACCAGATTCGGAGTCAGGTCGATCAGGCGTACCGCGCGGCCGTCGAGGCGCAACACGTCGTGGCTCTTCATCGCGACCGGCTCGTCCCGGCCGCACGTGATCAGGTGCAGGCGGCACGCGCCGGCTTCGAAACGGGGCGTAACAGCTTTCTCGCCGTCATCGAAGCAGAGCGGAATCTCCGCACGGTCGAGCTGCAGCTCGTGGACGTAACCGCCGCTCTTCATCAGCGTCTGGCGCGACTCGACCGCGCCACAGGCCGCATGCCGGTCAACATCGACAACGGAGGTATGCAGTGAAGATTCAGGACCGGTACAAGGCTCTCTCGCCGCGCGGAAAGCGGATCGCGGCGATCACTGCCACCGTTGCAGTCGTGGCGATCCTGGCGATCGCATTCGCCAATCCGCTCGTCGCGTGGTTCACCATGAAGCCGATGGGCGGCAGCGCAGCGAAAGGCGTCGTCGTGAAGAGCGGCGATCTCACGTTCGAGGCGTCGATGAATCCCGATCCTCCGCGGCGGTCCGACAACACGATGATCGTCCGGATCACCGACTCGGAAGGGAAGCCGGTTGAAGCGGACGTGGAGGTCGAGTACGTCATGCCAGCGATGGGCGCAATGGCCGAGATGCGCGGAAAAGCCGACATCGACCAGAAGCGAGGCGGCGTCTATCACGCCCGGTTCGACCTCCCGATGGGCGGGAGCTGGACCATGAGCGTCCGCGCCAGGACAAACGAAGGATCGGCCGAGGCGCGCTACACGCTCACGGTCGGAACCAAGGGGCTCGTCGCAGCCGGTGGTAGCGGCGGCGCAGCGAGCCCTCTTCCTCCGCAGCAGTTTCCACCGGGTGTGCTCACAGAACTGCGGCGGGCCCTGGGAGCGTACGAGCAGGCGCGGGCGATGCTCGCAAACGACCGGCTGGACGGCATCGCCACGCATGCGAATGCGCTGGCGGCGGCGTTCACCGCCGCACGGCCGTCAACGGGCGACGAGGTCAGGCAGTGCCTCCTCGACGGAACGGCCGCCGCGCGCAAGCTGGCGGCTGCCACATCCCTCGATGCGGCGCGCGCCGCGTTCAAGGACGTCAGCATGTATCTGTTCGCACTCGCCGCCTCTGACCCGCGCCTCGCCTCCGGCTGGCACGCCTACGAGTGCAGCATGACCGACGGCTTCAACAAGTGGCTGCAGAACGAGGAAGGCGTGTCGAACCCGTATATGGGCACGGCGATGCAGACGTGCGGCAGCCCGACCGCGATCGCGCCAGTCGCTCTCTCCGCGCACGACCCCGCCGATGGAGATGAGACCGCGTACTACACGTGCTCCATGCACCCATCGGTCCGGCAGGAAGGACCGGGGCAATGTCCGATCTGCGGTATGGATCTCACGCCGGTCTCGCAGGAGGAAGTCAGCAGCGGCATCATCCGGATCGATGAGGATCGACGCCAGCAGATTGGAATCAAGACCGCTTTCGTCATCTCGCGGCCGATGGACACAGCGATTCGCGCGGTGGGCAAAACGGCCTTCGATGAGAGTCGCGTCCGCGATGTCACGCTCAAACTCGATGGCTTCGTCGAGCGGCTGTATGTGAACAAAACCGGTGACTTCGTCCGGCGCGGTCAGGCGCTGCTGACGCTCTACAGCCCCGAGCTCTACGCAGCGCAGCAGGATTACCTCCTCGCACTGCGGAGTCAGCGGGCGTCGCGCGCCTCGGGCGCGCCCGACCGTGCCGACTATCTCGTCCGCGCCGCGCGCGAGCGGCTGCGGCTCTGGGACCTCAGCAATGGACAGATCAATCAGATCGCAAGCACGGGCCGCCCGATCGAGCGAATGCCCATCCATTCGCCCTACTCAGGCTTTGTCGTCGAGAAAAAGATCGTCGAAGGGAGCTCCGTCCGCGCAGGTGAGACGTTGTTCCGCATCGCTGCGCTCGACCGCGTCTGGGTCGAGGCCGACGTCTACGAGAAGGACCTGGGCGCCATCCGCGCCGGTCAGACCGCACGCGTCACGCTTCCTTACGTCGCGGGGCGTACATTCGACGGACGGATCACGTACGTCTATCCGTATCTCGACGCCTCCACGCGCACCGGGAAGGTTCGTATCGAGCTCCCGAATCCAAATCTCGAGCTCAAGCCGGAGATGTATGCCGACGTCGAGATCCGCGCCGCCGGCAAAATTGCTCTGACGGTGCCTGAGGACGCCGTCCTGATCACCGGGCCTCGTCAGCTCGTCTTCCTCGATCTCGGTGAGGGGCGTCTGAAGCCGCAGGCTGTCCAGGTCGGCAAACGATCCAATGGCTACTACGAAATCCTGAGCGGACTCAAAGAGGGCGACCTTGTGATCGCCTCCGCGAACTTCCTCGTCGCGTCCGAGAGCCGCATCCGCTCGGCCGCGCAGTTCTGGGGAGGTGAGGAGTGAGACCGGCTGCCGAAGGACAGACGGGCATGATCGGCCGGATCATCGCCTCCAGCGCGCGCAATCCGCTCCTGACGGTGATCCTCGTCGCCGGCCTCGGTGCGTGGGGCTGGTTTGCGCTGACACGCGCGCCGCTCGACGCCATCCCCGACCTCTCTGACGTGCAGGTGATCGTCTTCACGGAGTGGCAGGGCCGGAGTCCCGACCTCGTGGAGGCGCAGATCACGTATCCCATCTCCTCGGCGCTGCTTGCCGCGCCAAAGGTGAACTTCGTCCGTGGGCAGTCGATGTTCGGCATGTCGTTCGTCTACGCCATTTTCGAGGACGGCACGGATATGTATTGGGCCCGCAGCCGCGTGCTCGAATACATCGACACGGTGAAGGCAAAGCTGCCCGACGGCGCCTCACCACGGCTCGGGCCGGACGCCACCGGCGTGGGGTGGGTCTTCGAGTACGCCCTCGTCGACAAAACCGGGCAACACGACTTGCAGGAGCTCCGGTCGCTGCAGGACTGGAACGTCCGGTATGCGCTGGAGAGCGTTCCCGGCGTGGCGGAGGTGGCGTCGATCGGCGGGTACGTCAAGCAGTACCAGGTCAACGTCGATCCGAACAAACTCGTCTCGTACGGCATCCCCCTCGAGCGCGTCATTCAGGCAGTCCGCGACTCGAATGAAGAAGTGGGAGGGCGAACGCTCGAGATCGCCGGCCATGAGCATGTGATCCGCGGGCGCGGCTATGTCAAGACGCCGGCCGACCTCGAGCAAATTCCGCTGAAGGCCGTCGGTGGTGTCGCCGTCACGGTTGCGGATGTTGGCCACGTGACGCTCGGCCCTGACCTCCGGCGCGGCCTTGCGGAGCTCGACGGGGAGGGCGAAGTCACTGGCGGCATCGTCGTCATGCGGTATGGAGAGAACGCGCTGCGCGTGATCGAGGCGGTGAAGCAGCGACTCGCGGAAGTCGAGAAGAGCCTGCCGCCTGGCGTCGAGATCGTGGTGACGTACGACCGCTCGACCCTGATCAAGGAGTCGATCGACACGCTGCGCCACACGCTCATCGAAGAGATGATCGTCGTGTCGGTCATCATCTTCCTTTTCCTGCTGCACGCGCGCAGCGCGCTCGTGGTCATCATCACGCTTCCTCTCGGCGTCCTCCTCGCGTTCATCCCGATGTATTTCCAGGGGCTGACGGCGAACATCATGTCCCTCGGCGGTATCGCCGTGGCGATCGGCGCCATGATCGACGCCTCGATCATCATCATCGAGAACATTCACAAGAAGCTCGAGGATTGGGAGGCGAGCGGCCGCGTCGGCGAACGAATCGACGCGATCATCAAGGCAATGCAGGAGGTCGGGCCGTCGATCTTTTTCTCACTCCTCGTCATCACGGTCTCGTTCATGCCGGTGTTCACGCTGACCGGAACCGAAGGACGGCTTTTCAAGCCGCTCGCGTACACCAAGACGTACTCGATGGGCTTCGCCGCCGTTCTGGCGGTGACGCTCACTCCGGCGCTCGCCGCGCTCTTGGTGCGGGGCCGGATCCGCAAAGAAGAGCAGAACCCGCTGAATCGCTGGCTCGTTGCCGCGTACACACCGGTCGTCCGATTCGTCGTGAAACATCGCTGGGCCGTCATCGGCACGTCGGTCGTTCTGATGATCTTTACCGTGCCCGCGTACTTCCGTCTTGGCAATGAGTTCATGCCGCCGCTGAATGAAGGCACGATTCTCTACATGCCGACCGCGCCTCCCGGCATGTCGGTGACGGAGGCCTCGAACATCCTCAAGCAGATGGATCGAGAGTTGATGAAGTTTCCGGAAGTCGAGCGCGTGTTCGGGAAAATGGGCCGCGCGGAGACGCCCACCGATCCTGCGCCGATCGGGATGGTGGAGACGACGATCATCCTCAAGCCGCGAGAGGAGTGGCGGGAAGGGCTCACCTGGGACGACCTCATCCGGGAGATGGATCAGAAGCTTCAGTTTCCCGGGATGCCGAACGTCTGGTGGATGCCGATCCAGACGCGTACCGAAATGCTTGCCACCGGCGTTCGCAGTCCGCTCGGCATTCAGGTCTTCGGGGACGACATCGACCAGATCGAGAAGACCGCGGTGGAGATCGAGAAAGCGGTGGCGCAGATTCCAGGGACGCGCAGCGTGTTTGCGGAACGATCCACAGGCGGCTTTTATCTCGATATCGAAGTCGATCGCGCCGCGGCGGCGCGCTATGGACTGTCGGTGGCCGATGTGAATCGCGTCGTCATGTCAGGCATCGGCGGAATGAACATCTCGGAGACCGTCGAAGGGCGGGAGCGTTATCCGATCAACGTCCGTTATCTGCGGGAGTATCGCGACCAGCCGGAGATGCTCGGAAACGTGATGATCGCCACGCCCACCGGCGCACAGATCCCGCTCGCACAGGTGGCGAACATCCGGCCGGTCACGGGCCCGCCGATGATCCGCAGCGAGGATGGAAAGCTCGTCGGCTTCGTCTTCGTCGACACGAGCCGGCCGATCGCCGACTACGTCCGCGAAGCGAAGGCCGTCGTCGCTGACGCGGTGACGGTGCCGCCCGGGACGCGGCTCGCCTGGGTCGGCCAATACAAGTATTTCGAGCGGGCGAAGGCACAGCTCAAGATCGTCATCCCGATCACGCTGCTGATCGTCGTGCTGCTCCTCTACTTCAATACGAAGTCGATGATCGAGACGTCGATCGTGCTGCTGGCGGTGCCGTTCTCCCTCATCGGGGCGATCTGGCTGCTCTATCTGCTCGACTACAACATGAGCGTGGCGGTCTGGGTGGGCCTGATTGCGCTCGCCGGCCTCGACGCCGAGACCGGAGTCGTCATGCTTCTCTACCTGACGCTGGCGGAGAAGCGCTGGCGCGAGGAAGGGCGCATCCGCTCGATGGCCGATCTGCGCGAGGCGATCGTCGACGGAGCGGCGAAACGCGTCCGGCCGAAGCTGATGACCGTACTGACGACCATGATCGCGCTGCTGCCGATCCTCTGGAGTACCGGGACAGGAGCCGACGTCATGAAGCGCATCGCCGCTCCGATGGTCGGTGGTCTCGTGACCTCCTTCTTTCTCGAACTGACTGTCTACCCGGCGATTTTCGCCATCTGGAAGGGACGCGGCCTCCGCGCCGAAGCTGAAACCGATGAATCACTGACCGTCGGGCACTCTGAAGTGCCCGCCTAACGAAAGGAAAATAGAAATGAACAGATTGAGCTGCATTTTCGTAGTCGTCGCACTCGCGGTCGCGGGAGCGGCATTCGCCGGAGGGTCGGACGTGCAGGAGTTCACGGTGAAGGTCGCGGGGAACTATTCACCGGCCGAGATCACCGTCACAGAGGGAACACCGGTGCGGATCAACTTCATACGTGAGAGCGCGGCGAACTGTGGAGGCAAGGTGGTGTTCCCCGAGCTGGGGTTCGAGCGCGACCTGCCAGCCGGAAAAACCACAATCGTCGAGTTCCTGCCGAAGAAGAGCGGCGCCCTCTCGTTCACATGCGGCATGGGCATGATGAAGGGCAGCATCGTCGTCAACAACAACTGATCGAATGAAAGGAGAATCACTCATGAAGAATCGAATCTATCTCGCCATCGCAATCGCGGTCGCACTGATCATCCCGCTGGGCCTTCTGGCGCAGGCTGACGAGCCGGAGAAAGCACCGGCGAAGGAACACGGCATGATGGGGATGCACGACATGATGAAAGCATGTCACGACCACTGCCAGCAGACCTCCGCCTCCGTGGACAAAGTTCTGACCTCGTTGCGCGAAGCGAAAGCCTCGAACGACCCGGCTCAGATGCGTTCTGCCATCGAAGAGGCGGAGAAGCCGCTGGGCATGATGCAGCAGCACATGGGTATGTGCATGAAGATGATGAACATGATGCACGGCGAAGGGATGGGCAGCATGCAGGGTGGCATGATGGATCACGGCAAGATGCACGGCAGCAAAGATGCGGCCGCGATGGCCGTCGATCCGGTGTGCGGCATGAAGGTCGATCCGAAGACGGCGCCGAGCGCGACGTACCAGGAGAAGACCTACTACTTCTGCTCGGCCGAAGAGAAGGCACGGTTCGAGAAAGATCCGGCGTCGTTTCTCCGGAAAGGGCGCGAGTAGCTCACGCGAGCACGACGGCGCTGGCAGTCCCGCCGTCGTGCCCGCACCTGCCGCACACATCCCAATGGAGAAGCAACGGAAGTGCACGGTCTTAGCCTCATGAAATCGGAAGTCACAACACCCGCGCTGGGTGTGATGAGTTGGTGAGTTTCGCCCACGTCTGCAGCAGCAGTGGGCACTCATGCTGCAGAGAAATCGCTGAATCGTTGGAGGCTCGGATGAGGCATCAGGATGTCGAACATGGGACGATGACGACCGAAATCGATCCGGTCTGCGGAATGACGATCTCGCGCAACGACGCCGCCGGAACTTCCGAGCACGACGGTCAGACGTACTACTTCTGCAGTCCCGGCTGCAAAACCAAATTCGACGCAGACCCTACGGCGTTCGCTGGCGGCAAGAAGCCGGCTGCTACCAAGGCTGCCCCTGCCGGCACCTTCTACACGTGCCCGATGCATCCGGAGGTGCGTCAGATCGGACCGGGTACCTGCCCCAAATGCGGCATGGCGCTCGAGCCGGAGCATCCGCAGCTCACTCCGGAGAAGACCGAATGGACCTGTCCCATGCACCCGGAGATCGTCCGCGACGCACCGGGGAACTGTCCGATCTGCGGCATGGCGCTCGAGCCGCGCGTGGTGTCGCTCGAGGACGAGGAAAATCACGAGCTGCGCGACATGCGCAGGAAGTTCATCGTGAGCGCGATCCTGACTGCGCCCCTGGTCCTCTTGATCATGGGTCCGCACATGGGACTGGAGTTCATCGGTGCCATTATCGAATCGCGACTCGGTCAGTGGCTCGAGCTCGCCCTCGCCACTCCGGTCGTCCTCTGGGGCGGCTGGCCGTTCTTCCAGCGCGGCTGGTACTCGGTCGTGAACCGCAGTCTCAATATGTTCACGCTGATCGCCCTCGGCGTGGGTGTCGCGTATGCCTACAGCATCGTGGCCACCCTCTTTCCCGACCTCTTCCCGGCGGCGTTCCGCGACGCGCATGGCCGCGTGGGCGTCTACTACGAGGTCGCCGCGGTGATCGTCGCGCTCGTTCTCCTCGGACAGGTGATGGAGCTGCGAGCGCGGAGTCAGACCGGTGCCGCGATCAAGGCGCTCCTCGGTCTCGCACCGAAGACCGCACGCAAGGTCGAGCCGGACGGGACGGAGCACGACGTGCCGATCGACCGCGTTCAACCGGGAGACATGCTGCGCGTTCGGCCGGGCGAGAAGATTCCGGTCGACGGCACTGTCACGGAAGGGAAGAGCAGCGTCGACGAATCGATGGTCACGGGTGAGCCGGTTCCGGTGGAGAAAGGGCCTGACGCGCCGCTGATCGGCGCAACCGTGAATCGAACTGGTTCCCTCATCATGCGCGCGGAGAAGGTCGGCGCCGACACACTGCTCTCGCAGATCGTTCAGATGGTCGCGAAGGCACAGCGCAGTCGCGCACCGATCCAGCGACTGGCTGACGTCGTGTCGGCGTGGTTCGTCCCCGCGGTGATCGTCGTCGCCATTCTGTCGTTCGTGATCTGGTGGATGTTCGGGCCGTCGCCGTCGCTCGTCTTCGCCATCGTGAACGCGGTCGCGGTCCTGATCATCGCCTGCCCGTGCGCGCTGGGCCTCGCGACACCGATGTCCATCATGGTGGCCGCGGGGAAAGCGGCGACCGGCGGAGTCCTCTTCAAGGACGCCGAGGCGATCGAAACGCTCCGCACCGTCGACACGCTGGTCGTCGACAAGACGGGAACGCTGACGCTCGGAAAACCGAAGCTCGTCGGTGTTGTCGCTTCCGGTGCTGTCGCCGAGAATGAGCTCCTGCGACTCGCAGCCTCGCTCGAGCGCGCGAGTGAACATCCGCTCGCCGAAGCGATCGTCGAGGGCGCGGAGGAGCGCGGCATCGAGCTCTCCAGCGTCGATGACTTCTCTTCGATTACAGGGAAAGGTGTGCGCGGGCGCGTCGACGGACGCGATGTGGCGCTCGGAAATCGCGCGCTGCTGACCGAGCTGAAAGTCGATCCCGCCGATCTCGAGCGCCGCGCCGAGGAACTCCGTGCCGAAGGCCAGACAGCGATGTTCGTCGTGGTCGATGGAAAAATCGCCGGTGTCGTCGGCGTGGCCGACCCGATCAAAGAATCGACCGCCGAGGCAATTCGGCAACTCCACCAAGAGGGCATTCGCATCGTGATGCTCACAGGCGACAGCAGGACGACGGCAGACGCGGTGGCAAAGAAGCTCGGGATCGACGAAGTGATCGCCGAGGTGCTGCCCGATCAGAAGGCGGACGCGATCCAGAAGCTGCAGGGAGAAGGACGGATCGTGGCGATGGCGGGCGACGGCATCAACGACGCCCCGGCGCTCGCGCAGGCGCAGGTTGGAATCGCCATGGGCACGGGAACGGACGTGGCGATGGAAAGCGCGGGCGTGACGCTGGTGAAAGGGGACTTGCGCGGCATCGTCCGCGCCCGACGAATCAGTCGCGCCACGATGCGCAACATCCGTCAAAACCTCTTCTGGGCGTTCATCTACAACGCACTCGGCGTCCCCGTTGCCGCGGGAGTGCTCTACCCGTTCTTCGGCATCCTCCTCAGCCCGATCCTCGCCGCGGCGGCGATGAGCTTCAGCTCCGTCTCGGTCATCCTGAACTCGCTGCGGCTCCGCGCCCTACGCGTGTGAGATTGGCGCGGCGTAGCGAGATGGGACGAGCCTCGTCATGAGCTAGACACGGCTTGCGACATTACGCGCCTCCTCGTGATCGACTCCGACGCACCGCATACGCAGATGCTCAGCGCCAAGCTCCGTCAACGCTGTTTCGTCATTGACCTCGTACGGGATCGTCAAAGCATGCCGGGAGAACCAGACGATCTACTACGCGCTCACTTCGCACCCGCTGCTCCCAAACATCTTTGAGACGTTCAAGCAGATCAGTGTCTGAAAGAGCGTCGCGCACGCGCCGTCGGAGTTTCAAGATTGTCGAGCGTCATTGGCCAGGAAAGCGCAAATCGCCGGCCTTCCACATCAGGCGGAAAGCACCAAGGGCGATGAGCGGTAGCACGATCCACTGCGCGAGAGGGAGTACGCCGATGCCGAACACCACTGGCATGTCGGGCGCGTAGGACCAGCGGCCGCTGTGGAGTGCCAAAAGCTCAATGACAATCGTCGTGGCGAGACCCGCCATCAAGTAAACCACGGTTGGCGCGGCACGAACGTCATCGAGCGGCCACGCAACGCGTTTCGCCACCGCGGCCGCTGCAAAGAATGCAGCGAGCGTGATCGCGACGTCACCGATGCTGGCGCGAAGGCAGAGCAGCGTAGCGGACCAGAACGGGAGCCCGGCCATGCTCGAGAACCACTTCGCCTGCGCCATCTCCCAGATGAAGTGCATCGCCAGAACGACAATGATCCAGCTCGCCCAGCGCATCTGCTATATCCCCTCGATTCAGCAGTGCAAGGTGCGGTCCCGGAGCGCCTGCAGGGCTGCTTTCTTCGATCCGAAATGAGCCGCTAATAGAGGAACATCGGCATCCCGATGGGACTCGTCACGCGGGGGCGGTACTCGGCTTCGTCATAGAACTTCATATCGAGGCGCTTCCGCCCCGCGGTCACGGTCCCGATCGGGACGAAGCTGTAAAGCCCTCCGAGGATCGAGACCATCTGTCCGAAATTTCCGCTTCGCACCAGATCGGCGGCAAGGGTGCCGAACGTCGTGGCCACGATCTGATCGAGC
>DATKCA010000150.1:0-12110 GCA_035544675.1 Thermoanaerobaculia bacterium
CAGCACCCGCTGAATGGCCTGCAGCACATCCTCTTCTCCGCTCCAGTGCTCGCGGAGGATGGCCGGGTCGGTGTCCACAAGCAGCTTGTTCAGGATGTACACGCCGAACACCAGATCGTCGATGAAGCCGATGGGGCCGAGGATCGCCTCCGGCATGATGTCGAGAGGAAAGAGGTAATACGCCAGGCCGCTGCCGAGCAGAACCTTGTTCTTGGCGTTGACCCGGGTGTCGTTGGTCAGACGCCACAGAAGGATGAACATGTCGGGCACGAGCATCAGAAAGTCGGCGCCTCGCTCGGCGACCGAGCCCTTGCCCTCGACATATCTGTGGATGCGCACGCGGAGCCTGTCGTAGAACCTCCGGGCGCGGTCCGCCGACACCGGGCCGGCGGCTTTGGTGGTCTCGCTCAGGTCGTCGGCGAAGTCGTCATCGGTTACTGCCATCCTGTCCTCCCGGAACCGGCAGGTCCGCGCCTCCCCTGCCGAGAGTGATCGCGAGCCCGCCCTCGATGATCCAGATGCTCTGAATGTCGGCTGTGACGAACGGTGGCAAAAATCGATCCAGTGACATGACCAGCGTGGCCGGCTCCTCGTAAGTTACGAGCTCCTTCGGCAGACGGTTTCTCATCAGCCCGAAAAGAATCGAGGGAATCGGGAACCCGGCCGCGGCGGCGCTTCGCAACGGCACGCGGACGGTCGTCCCGGCGGCGCGGATCTCGGTGATCTCGACGGTGAAGGGGACGCTGATGAACTTCCGGATCGAGCCGGCCACGCGCAGCAGGCCGTTCGAGAACTGCAGCTCGATCCGCTCGATGGGGTCCGTCTTCCCCATCATCTCCCGGACCATGGCGTTGAGTTTCCCGCCGTCCACGCGGACCTCGAAGGTGTCCCATTCGATGAAGCGTTTCACTTCGCGTATTATCGCCGCCGGAAAATGCCCAAGCGGACCGACCTGAAGTCGATATTGATCATTGGCTCCGGTCCCATCGTCATCGGGCAGGCCGTCGAGTTCGACTACTCCGGCACCCAGGCCTGCAAGGCGCTGCGCGACGAAGGGTACCGGATCATCCTGGTCAACTCGAATCCGGCCACGATCATGACCGATCCGGAGTTCGCCGACCGGACCTACATCGAGCCGCTCACGCCGGAGTCCCTGGAGCGGATCATCGAGCGGGAGAAGCCGGACGCGATCCTCCCCACCGTGGGCGGGCAGACCGGGATCAACCTGGCCATGGCGCTCTACGAGAGCGGCGCGCTGGAGCGGCACGGCGTCGAGCTCATCGGAGCGAGCTACCAGGCCATGAAGACGGCCGAGGACCGGCAGCTCTTCAAGGAGATGATGATCTCGATCGGGGTGGACGTCCCCCGCTCCGGCTACGCCACGTCGATGGAGGACGCGGAGCGGGTCTCGCGGCAGATCGGATTCCCGCTGGTCATCCGCCCGTCGTTCACGCTGGGAGGGTCGGGCGGCGGGATCGCGTACAACCTCGACGAGATGCGGGTCATCGTCGGGCGCGGCCTGGAGCTCTCCCCCGTTCACAGCGTACTGGTCGAAGAGTCGGTCATGGGCTGGAAAGAGTTCGAGCTCGAGGTGATGCGCGACAAGGCCGACAACGTGATCATCGTCTGCTCGATCGAGAACTTCGATCCCATGGGCGTGCACACCGGCGACTCGATCACCGTCGCGCCGCAGCAGACGCTCACGAACGGCGAGTACCAGGAGATGCGCGACGAAGCCAAACGCATCATCCGCGCCATCGGCGTCGAGACCGGCGGCAGCAACATCCAGTTCGCCGTGCACCCGCAGACCGGGCGCCGCCTGGCCATCGAGATGAACCCGCGCGTCTCGCGCTCCTCGGCCCTGGCGTCGAAGGCCACCGGGTTCCCCATCGCCAAGTTCGCCGCCAAGCTCGCGGCCGGATACACACTCGACGAGATCCCGAATGACATCACCAAAAAGACGCCGGCCTCCTTCGAGCCCTCCATCGACTACGTGGTGGTGAAGATCCCCCGCTTCGCCTTCGAGAAGTTCCGCAACACCCCTCCCCATCTCGGGCTCTCCATGCAGTCGGTCGGCGAGGCCATGGCCATCGGCCGGACGTTCAACGAGGCTTTGCAGAAGGGATTGCGCTCGCTGGAGATCGGCGCAAGCGGGCTGGAGACGCGCAACTACGATGCGGAGCGGCTGCCGGAGTTGCTGCGCACGCCGACGCCGGATCGGATCTTCGCCATCGGCGACGCGCTGCGGCAGGGGTGGAGTGTGGAGGACATCAACGAGCACTCCGCCATCGACCCGTGGTTCCTGCGCGAGATGCGGGAGATCGTCGAAATAGAGCGGGTCATCCCGAGCGTCAGCGAGGGATCTGGTGGAGCGGGCGGCGCGAAAGAGCTGCTTCGCTGGAAGCGCAACGGCTTCTCCGACCGCCAGATCGCGAACCTCACCGGCCGCACCGAAGCGGAGGTGCGGCGGCAGCGGCACGAGATGGGGATCCGCCCCGTGTACAAGCGCGTCGATACGTGCGCGGCGGAGTTCGAGGCCACCACGCCATACCTTTATTCGACCTACGAGACCGAGAACGAAGCCGCGCCGACTCAGCGCCGGAAAGTGATGATCCTCGGTTCCGGACCGAATCGCATCGGCCAGGGTATCGAGTTCGACACCTGCTGCGTGCACGCGTCATTCGCGCTGCGCGAGGCCGGCTTCGAGACGATCATGGTCAACTGCAATCCGGAGACGGTGTCGACCGACTACGACACGTCGGACCGGCTCTACTTCGAGCCGCTCACCCTGGAAGACGTGCTGGAGATCGTGGAGATCGAGCGGCCGGAGGGAGTCATCGTGCAGTTCGGCGGACAGACTCCGCTGAAGCTGGCCAGGTCACTGGCCGACGCCGGCGTCCCGATGTGGGGAACACCCGTCGACTCGATCGACATGGCCGAAGACCGCGAGCGTTTCGGACAACTGGCGCGCGCGCACAACATCCTCGTCCCCGCCCACGGCGTCGCCAACGAAGAGGCCGAAGCGGTGGAGGTCGCCGGGCGCGTCGGCTACCCCGTCGTCGTCCGCCCCTCCTACGTCCTGGGCGGCCGGGCCATGGCCATCGTTTACGACGAGAAAAGCCTGCGCGAGTACATGACCTACGCGTTCGAGGCGGCGCCCGGCCATCCCATCCTCATCGACCGGTTTCTCGAGGACGCCATCGAGCTCGACGTCGATGCCATCTCCGACGGCCGCGACGTCGTCATCGCCGGCGTGATGGAGCACATCGAGCTGGCCGGCATCCACTCCGGCGACTCGACCACGGTCATCCCGCCCTACATCATCGGCCACCGCGAACAGGATCGGATCCGCCGCCGCACGGTCGAGCTGGCCAGGGCGCTGAAGGTGGTCGGCCTCATGAACGTGCAGTACGCCATCCAGGAGGACAAGCTGTACGTCCTGGAGGTGAATCCGCGGGCATCACGGACCGTGCCGTACGTCTCGAAGGCCACGGGCGTCCCGTTCGCGAAGATCGCCGCGCGTGTGATGGCCGGCGAAACGCTGCGCGATCTCGGACTCACCAGCGAGCCGCGCGTCGACGATTACTTCGTCAAGGCTCCCGTCTTTCCCTTCGGCCGCTTCCCGAAGGAAGACACCGTCCTCGGCCCCGAGATGAAGTCGACCGGCGAAGTGATGGGCAGCTCGCGAACCTTCGGCGAAGCCTACGCCAAGGCGCTCCTCGGCGCAGGCGTGCGCCTGCCGCTGGACGGCACGGCGTTCATCTCCGTGAACGACAACGACAAGGGTCCTCTGGTCGTGCAGCTGGCCAACGATCTGGCCGCACTCGACTTCAAGCTGATCGCAACGGCGGGCACGCGCGAGTTTCTGGAGCGCCACGGAATCGAAGTCGGAAACGTCTTCAAGGTGCACGAGATGGAGCGGCCGAACATCACCGATCGCATGATCAACGGCGAGGTCAAGCTGGTCATCAACACGCCGTACGGAAAGTCGGCCTACACCGACGACACCTACATCCGCCGCACGGCGCTGCAGGTCGGAATTCCGTGCATCACGACGTTGTCCGCGGCAGCCGCGTGTGTCGATGCCATCCGGTCGGGACGCGACGGCGTCAGCACCTTCGCGGCGCTGCAGGAACAGCACGCCCAGCTGACGTTGAGATCGTAAGACCTACTGAACGCTCAGCCACAACCGCGCCACCGCCAGCTCAGTCTTGAACGGCGTCATGGCGCGCACCAGGTACTGCACCCGTTTCCCGGCCGCTGACTTCTGCGCCGCGCCGGAGAGCTGGCGATGGGGCCGCGCCGGTCCGGGCTTGCGCGACTTGAACTGCGTGTGCGAAAACGGCGACGGCTTCTCGAACTCGATGACGAGCTCGTCGGCGACGACGTCGGCGCCGCCGAGGTAGCGGAAGTCCCACTCGATGCCTTCGCCGGCACGGAGGGTGACTTCCTCCGGATTCACGGAGATGAACACGCGGCCGGCTCCCTGCTCGACGTCGACGCGGACCGGAACGGTGCGCGTGACGAATTCCGTCACGTCTTCCGGCCTGATCAGCCGGTCCGACGATGCCGGCGGCGCGGCGACCCGCGAGGGCGCTTCCGCTCGCGGAGGCGCCGGGATGAATGACGACGGCCGCGGCTTCTCGCCCTGCGGCAGCCAGTTGGCCACCGGCGCGCCATCGGAGTGGATGCGCGGGCGGGGCCGGCGAGTCCGCGTCTTGCGCGGCTCGGCGGCCGGGCGGGCGATCGGTGCCCTGGACGCTACGGGCGGCACCGCGACCGGCTTGGACGGCAACGCCGCAGTCGCTTTCTTCAACGCTTTCAGCGGTTTAGGCGCCGGCTTGAGCGTCTTGACTGACTTGGCGGCCTTGACCGCCTTGATCGCCTTCGACGGCTTCGACGGCTTCGCGCGCTTGACCACTCTTGCCACGACCTTCGTCGCTTTCCGAGCTGGGCGGGCGGCTTTGACCTTCTTTGCCGCGGCTCGAGCCGCCGGTTTCACGCGCGAGGCGACCTTTCTGGGTGCTCGCCGTGCTGCCGGGGCGGCCTTCTTCTTCGCCTGCGCCTTTGCCATCGGAGTCTCTCTCTAGCCGGTGGGCTGAAAAATGAATGGCGCAATATAGCACCGCTCCAGGCCGGGGCCAGAGAAGATTGGCAAGCTCAGCCGAAGACGCCCGCCACGCTGAATCCGCCGTCCACAGCGATGCACTGCCCCGTGATGTACGAGGCGGCCGGCATGGCCAGAAACGCAACCAGGTCAGCAACTTCCACCGGCTCACCGACGCGTCCGGCGGGTGTGCGGGCCAGGATCGCGGAGAGTCGCGCCGGGTCGCTGAGGACCGGTTCCGCGAGCGGCGTCCGGATATACCAGGGAGCGACGGCGTTGACGCGGATGCCGTCCCGCGCCCACTCGGCCGCCAGCGCGCGGGTCAACGCGGCGACCGCGGCTTTGCTCATCGCGTAGGGCGTGCCGGTTCCGAGGTTCCGGAAGGCGGCGACCGAGACGATGTTGATGATGGAGGCATCTCCAGCCGCCTTCAGCATTGGATACGCGGCGCGGCACAGCGCGAACGCTGAGTCCATGTTCGTGCGGAGGATGTGCTCGTACTCCTCGTCAGAGTAGCCAACCGCCGGCTTGCGGATGTTCGTGCCGGCGTTGTTGACGAGGATGTCGAGCTTGTCGAGCTGCGCGACGATCTTCGCCGAGTCGGTGACGACGTCGGCGGCGATGGCCTTCGCGCCGCGTGCCGCCGCCCACTCCCCGAGCCGCTTCTCGTTGCGCGCGACGCCGATGACGTCCGCGCCGAGCTCGCGGAAGACATCGCCGATGGCCAGGCCGATGCCGGCGGTGCATCCGGTGACGAGCGCGGTCCTGCCGGAGAGAGTCCAGCGGTTTGTCATTCCGAGCGTACTTACCCGATCTCCTGCTTCAACACCGCGCGCAGCTCCTCGGCGATCTTGGTGATCTGTTTCTCGTCCTCCCCCTCCACCATCACGCGCACGAGGTTCTCCGTCCCCGAATACCGCACGAGAATCCGTCCGCGACCCGCGAGCTGCTGCGCGGCTTTGGCCGCCGCGGTCTGGTAGCGCGGCAGCGACTCGAGCGGCGGCTTCGACGCCACCTTCTCGTTCAGCAGAAGCTGCGGCATCGGCTCGAACGTGCGCAGCTTCGAGAATTTCTCGCCGCGCTCGGTGAGGATCTCGCCGAACACCAGCGCGGTGTGAATCCCGTCGCCCGTGGTGTGCAGCTCGAGATCGATGACGTGTCCGGACTGCTCGCCGCCGAGGATCGCCTTGCGCTGTAGCATCTGTTCGAGGACGTACTTGTCGCCGACCTGCGCGCGCACGAGATCGATCCCGTCCTTTTTCAGCTGGGCCTCGAACCCGAAGTTCGACATCACCGTCGTCACGACGGCGTTCCCGGTGAGCTTCCCGCGCTGCTTGAGCGACGTCGCCCATAGATAGATGATCTCGTCGCCGTCGCGAATCCTCCCGGTGTCGTCGGCGAAGATGGCCCGGTCGGCATCGCCGTCGAAGGCCACGCCGAAGTCGGCGCTCTGCTTCACCACGACCTCAGCCAGGCCCTCAGGGTGCAGCGCACCCGACTTCTCGTTGATGTTCCGGCCGTCCGGCTGATCGTTGATGACCACGACCTCTGCGCCGGCGCGCCGGAACACATCCGGCCCGATGCGGTACGCGGCCCCATGTCCGGCATCGAGCACGACCTTGCGGCCTTTCAAGGCGCCCGGCCGCACCGAGGAGATGAGGAATCGCTCGTAGGCCTCGACCAGGTCCGGTGAGTCGGGGAGATCTTCGGAATCGACGAAGACGCTCTGGCGGCGGATGGGCCGCAGCTCGTCCTCGATCTGTTCCTCGACGGCATCGGGCAGTTTCATCCCGTCGTGTCCGAAGATCTTGACGCCGTTGTCTTCGAACGGATTGTGCGAGGCGGAGATGGAGATGGCCGCCACCGCGTCGCTGATCCGGCAGAGGTACGCGACGCCCGGCGTCGGAATCACGCCGATGAGCACACCTTCCCCACCGCCAGCCGCGAGCCCCGCCGCGAGAGCGCGCGCGATCTCCAGGCCCGACTCGCGCGTATCCATACCGAGGAGGACGCGCGGCGGCGCTCCACTCCCACGGAGGCGGTGCGCCAGCGCCTCGCCGAGCGCGAACATCGTCGCGGCGTCGAGCGGATACTGGCGGGCCTTGCCGCGGATGCCGTCGGTTCCGAATAGCTCTCTCATGGTGGATTCGCCGTGGCCGGTTCTGTGGTGCTGTCCACGGGCGGCGGCTGCGTCGGCCCGACCGGCGGAAGAATCGGGAGCGTCACCTCCGTCGTCAGCGGTGAGACGACGCGAACGAGTTGCGAGTCGGAGACGACTGCCACACGCCTCGTGAACGTCTCGGTGCGGCCGCTCATGATAATGCGCTCGGTCCCCACCTCGGTCATCTCCAGAATCTGCGATGAGGGTCCGGACACCAGAGCGCGGTCGGGGTTCAGCACCGGCGGTCCGGCCAGATGGCCGGGCGCCACCGATCCGTCCAAAAAGGGCCGGATCGACACTGCGCGCTGGCGAAGCTGCTCGACGGTGAACACGAACTGGTTCGGCTGAATCGAGACCACCTCGACATCCTCAGGCACGTTCAGCCTCTGCGGATGCAGCGTGATCGTGGCCTGACCGGCCCGGCGGACCCAGGAGAGGTCGACCGGCACGGCCACTGTCTGCGACGACACGACCCGCAGGTCGGAGAGCCGCCCGCGCAGCCGCACGCCCACCGTTTCCGGCACCGGAGTGGTGATGACGAACTCGCGCGGCATGCCCACCAGCGAGAGCGGCGCGGCGAAGACCCGTTCCGAGACCGGCTCCCGCCTCGGCGCCGAGAACACGACCCACACCACGATGGCGAGGAACAGTGAGATCAGTTTCAAACCGATGTTTCTCACGACTGCACCCCGAACCGCTCGACCAGAAGCTGATGCAGCATCTCCCGGTCGAGATTCTCGTGCAGCATCCCCTCGGATGCCGCCGCCATCGATCCGTTCTCTTCGGAGATGACGATGACCAGCGCGTCGCTCTCCTCGGAGAGTCCGAGGGCGGCGCGATGGCGCGTGCCGTGAGCGAGCGTGGGGTCGGGGGCCGGCGTCAGCGGCAGGAACGCACCGGCCGCAATGGCCCGATTCCCGCGGAGGAGCACCGCTCCGTCATGCAGCGGGCCGCCGGGAATGAACAGCGTGACAAGAAGCTCCGTCGTCACGATGGCATCGAGCGGCTTGGCCCCTTCCTCGTACATGCGCAGCGTCTGCGCGCCCTCCAGCACGATGAGCGCGCCGATCTTCTTCGACGCCAGGACGTCGCAGGCATTGAGGATGGCGTCCACCGGAAAGCCGCTGTTCCGGCGCCGGAACATCGCCAGCAGCGGGTTCGCTCCCATCTGCGCCAGGGCCCGCCGGATCTCCTGCTGAAACAGCACGATGATCACGAAGGGCAGATAGAACAGCATCTCCCGCGAGATGACTTCGAGCGAGCGCAGGTCCCACGCCCGGGCCACGAAGTAGAGACTGGCCAGGAGGGTGAGGCCGATGGAGATCTGCATGGCCCGCGTGCCGCGGATGAGGCTGAGGACGTTGTAGATGATGAAGGCCACCAGGAAAATGTCGAGAGCGTCGCGCCACGAGAACTGCAGCTGCAGGAGCCTGTCGAAGATCGTCACCGCGGCTCCTTCGCGGCGATGGCAGCGGACACCCTGAGAAAATCGACGGTGGCCCGGACGTCGTGGACCCGGACGACGGCCGCGCCGCCGCGATGGGCGGCCGCGACGGCGGCCAGAGACCCGGCCGCGCGATCCGGTCCCGGCTCCCGGCCGGTGAGGTGGCCGATGAAGCCCTTGCGCGACGCGCCGATCACGAACGGCGCAATGGAGGCCAGCTCGTTGCAGCGCGCCAGGATCTCCAGGTTCTGATCGAACGTCTTCGCGAAGCCGATGCCGGGATCGATGAGAATCTGCTCCACGCCCGCGCTTCTCGCGGCATCGACGAACCCGTGCAGCTCGTGCGCGACGTCGCTCACCACATCGTCGTACCCGGTCAGCGTCTGCATCGTCCGCGGCTCGCCGCGCATGTGCATGAGGATCACCGGCACGCCGGCGCGGGCGGCCACCTTCGCCATTTCCGGATCGCCGCGCAGCGCCGAGACGTCGTTGATGAGGTCCGCTCCCGCGTCGATCGCGGCCTGCGCGACCGCCGCCTTGGTCGTGTCGACGGAGAGCGGCACGTCCGAGAGCCTGCGGATGCCCTCGATCACGGGAACGACGCGCTCCAGCTCGGCCGCCAGGCCGACAGGCTCGGCACCGGGGCGGGTCGACTCGCCACCCACGTCGATGATCGCCGCACCATCCGCCTCCATCGCCAGCGCCGCCTGCACGGCCCTGGCCGGTTCAAAGTTTACGCCGCCGTCGGAGAAGGAATCGGGCGTCACGTTGAGGACGGACATGACCAGCGGGGTGATACCGAGTTTCAGAGCGCGGCCTCTGGGAAGGACGAAGGATGAAGGATGAAGGATGAAGGATGAATCAGCTCCGGAGGGCGCTCTCTTCATCCTTCATCCTTCATCCTTCATCCTTCCGCCTTCATCCTTCTAAACGTCCCGCTCTCTCACGATCCGCGCGCCCAGGGCGTTGAGGCGCTCGTCGATGCGCTCGTAGCCGCGGTCGATCTGGTGGATGTTGTGGATGACGCTCTCGCCTTTTGCGCAGAGCGCGGCGAGCAGCAGGGCCATGCCGGCGCGGATGTCGGGGCTGGTGATGCCGGCGCCGACCAGTCGCGCCCCGCCCACGATGATGGCCCGGTGCGGATCGCAGAGGATGATTCGCGCGCCCATCCCGATCAGCTTATCGGTGAAGAAGAGGCGCGACTCGAACATCTTCTCGAAGATCATCACCGTGCCTTCGGCCTGCGTGGCCACGATGACCATGATGGAGAGCAGATCGGCGGGGAAGGCCGGCCAGGGACCGTCATCGATCTTCGGGACGGCCGCGCCGATGTCATAGCGCACCCGCAGTTCCTGGTTCTTCGGCACGCGGATGTTCTGCCCCTCGATCTTGATCTCCACGCCCAGCTTCTCCAGCATCAGGCGGACGGCGTACATGTGCTCGGGCACGCCGTCTTCGATCAGCAGCTCGCTGCGCGTGACCGCGGCCAGTCCGATGTACGAGCCCACCTCGATGTGATCGCTGGGAATGTAGAACTCGCCGCCTTTGAGCGACTCCACTCCGCGAATGGTGAGGGAGTTGGTGGCCAGGCCCTCGATCTCGGCGCCGAGCTGATTGAGAAAACGGCAGAGGTCCTGGACGTGCGGCTCGGCCGCGGCGTTGTAGATGAGCGTGTCGCCCTCGGCCAGAACGGCGGCCATGACGGCGTTTTCGGTCGCCGTGACCGACGCCTCGTCCAGAAACATCTTCTTCCCGACGAGCTTTCTGGCGACCATGTTGTAGTCGTAGGCGGAGACCTCGATCTGCGCGCCGAGGGCCTCCAGGGCCAGGAGGTGGGTATCGACGCGACGGCGGCCGATGGCGTCGCCGCCCGGCTTGGCGATCGACGCGGCGCCGCATCGCGCCAGCAGCGGCCCGGCCAGCAGCATCGACCCGCGGATCTTCTTGGACAGCTCCGGATCCGGAACCGAAGAGCACTCGTCCCCGGTGTGGATGCGGACCACGTTCTGCTCCAGACGCTCGACCGAGGACCCGAGGCCTTCCAGGATCTGGAGCATGACGCGCACGTCCTCGATGTCGGGAAGGTTGCGAAGGACGATCGGCTCGTCGGTCAACAGGCATGCGGCCAGGATCGGGAGCGCCGCATTCTTGTTTCCGCTGGGCCGGATCGATCCCTCCAGCCTCCGGCCGCCCTCGACGATGAACCGTTCCTTTGCCATCGGGGGCGCATTGTACTTGTCATTCCGGGCGCTCGGGATGACACGCGTGCTATCGTGAATTTCGATGATCGTTGCTCCGCTCGGATCGGGCAGCGCCGGCAATTGCTACTACCTCGAGAGCGATGGAACTTCCATCCTCGTCGACGCCGGGCTCGGTCCCCGCGACACGAGAAAGCGGCTGGAGCTGGTGGGCGGCAACATCGAGACGGTTCGGGGCATTGTCGTCACTCACGAGCACTACGATCACATCCGCGGCGCGGAACGGATCGCCCGCAAGTACGGCATCCCGATCTACCTGACGCGCGGAACGCTCGACGCCAGCAGAGTCGATCGCACCGAAACGAACATCATCCTGTTCGAGAACAACACGACCTTCGCCATCGGAGAGCTGAACGTGCACGCCCGCCGCACCCTGCACGACGCCATGGATCCCTCCTGCTTCGTCATCGAGGCCCGCGACGGCACCCGCGTCGGCATCGCCAGCGACCTCGGATATGTCGACGATCCCGTCCTGAAACATCTCAGCGGATGCGACGGCCTGTTCTTCGAGTCGAACCACGACCTCGACATGCTGCGCATGGGCACGTATCCCTGGAGCCTGAAGCGGCGGATCATGTCGCGCTTCGGACATCTCTCCAATGACGACGCGATGCTGGCCGTGCAGCGGATGATTGGCTCGGAGCTGAAGACGCTCTGCCTCATTCATCTGTCACAGAAAAATAACCACGAGTCGATCGTCCGCGACATGGCTTCGCGCCTGCTCGAGCGGACCGGCGTCCAGCTCGAGCTGAGCATCGCCAAACAGTTCCAGCCCACCGGGATGTTCGAGATCAAGCGCCGCGGGCCCCGCGTGCCGATGATGCCGGCTCCCAAGCTGCAGATGGCGCTGTTCTAGGGCTCGGCGCTCGGGGGTCAGGGGACCGTCACCACAGAGTCACAGAGAACTCAGAGGAGCGCAGAGGGTTCTCTGTGTGCCTCTGCGACCTCTGTGACTCTGTGGTGATCCCCCGTCGTGGTGATCCCCCGTCGGTCGCTGACCCCTGACGCTGATACGATCCGCCAGAATGAAAGCCACAGTCACCGTTGAGCTCAAGCCCTCCGTCCTCGATCCTCAGGGCAAGGCCATCCAGCATTCGCTGAGCTCGCTTGGATTCGCAGGCGTGGAAGATGTGCGGGTGG
>DATKCA010000151.1:0-3394 GCA_035544675.1 Thermoanaerobaculia bacterium
TTGGCGTCGGGCCGCAGCCCCGACGGCACCTACGAGAGGCTGTGGTTCGAGGAGTTGGTTGCGCCGGATGAGGTGACCTTCGATGCTGGCGTGTTCCTGCTTTGGAAGGATTCGGCGAAGGCGCTGAAGTCGGGTGCTAGACCCGAGCCCGGTGCTGAGCCGAGTTCCCGGCCTGGCCCCGAACCCATAACCCCGCCCGAGCCGAGCCCGGTACCCAGATCCGAGCCAGTGTCTGGCGCCAGCACGAAGACACTGCGTCTCGTCGGAACAGTTCCGCCCGAGATCTGGAACCGTCTCGGTACGAAGATTCTGCCGAAGCTCCGGTCGCACTCCGATCTCCGTATTGCCCTGGAGTTCACAGTCACTGTGAAGGCCGACACCGCGGGCAGTCTCACGGCGGAGCTGCCACAGAGATTCTGCAAGACCTGGGAGTTGGTCAAGCAGTGCGCGTCGAAGAAGGCTAGCAACCGATGAAGCTGCCGGTCGCCTGCACCGCCCACAGGCTATCTCCCATCGCTAGGCGGGTCGTACAAGATTGGATCTGCGTGACTCACATAGTCACGGTCAGCGAGGCGGTGACGTGTGGTTCGCGCCGGTGAGCGCTAACCCGCTGGCGGACGCTATTGTGTTTCGGGAGGTCTCGTTACCGCAGCACATTTCGGGCACTGAAATTGGAAGGACTTATTGATGGCGTCGCGCCGATCTCCGCTACTCGGAGGCGACTAGGTCTGAAGTGCGCCTGGCAGCCTTCAGGCGCACCAGGCTAACGTAGCGCTGATTCTGGACGAAAGCTGTCGTACGTCCCGAATCCGATGCAAGATCGTTTGTGACGGGTGCCGCTAGATGAATGGTTTCAGGGTCGTTTAGTTTCGACAGCAAAAGAACCTTGTACGCTGCGCCTGCGGTACGGACTCCTTCGCGGACCGTTTCGTCGATCAGCTTGCGAAGCTCGGCGCCGTACGCGGCGTTCTCTGGGTCGAAGATCACTGATTCTTCAGAGCTCATGATCCTGGCGACCGCCGGCTTAATCTCGCCATCCGTATAGAACCCTACGTACTGAATGTCCTGAAATGACCGATTGGGCTGACAGACGTATGCTGCCCACCGCTGATACATCGGCCACGCTCTTCGAGCAGGAATGATCAGGACATCACGCTGGGTCAGCAGGAGGTTTTCCTCCGCAAGCGTCTTCTGCAACTCGCGTAGCAAAAAGGCTTCGCGTTCGGAAATCGCGCGGTGTGCCTCGTCCAGGACCGAGTCGATCGCTTGGTCCAGTTGCGCGAAAGATGCCCAAATCAGTCGCGCGCCGCCCAACTCGCCTGTGCGAAGCGCGCGAACCTCGACAGGTTCTTCACGATCTGGCGTTAGCAGAAGCATCACGCGGTCTACCTCGCCGGCACGCTTCAAACGTTCGAGATGGCGCTGGAGTTGCTCAGCGTGAACAGCACGCCTAACAACCTTTGTCTCAACTAAGATCCGGAAGCTGGCAGCGATCGTGGCGTCCGGAACGCCTCGACCATCCTTGGCTGACTGGTTCTGAAATCGGACTGTCTCGAAATCTTCCTCAAGGAGGGCTCCGAGGATCGCGTCGATGCGGTCGATGGCTAGGCGTTCCAACACCGCGAGAATCGACGACGTGATGCGGTTCTCTCCGGTCGAGTATGTTGAGAACAAGCTTCCCGGCATAGGGAGGGTCTACGGCAGGCGGGAACGAGTTCGCTGATCCGCTACGTCTGCCAAGCTCGGGAGAAAGCGATTAGGCTTCCCGCCGCATCGTTCCCGAGGGCTTGTGCGGCTCCGGGCTGATGTACTCCACCTTCCTCGGCGGTACGAGTTGCGACGGTGGATGGAGTATCGCGGTGGACGCGGCAGCCAATGCATAAGTGACCGGCGATACCGGCTCCACGGATCTTCCCGTCACCGCCGGCGAGGCTCCGGGGGGATCCACTCACCCCACTGAGAACGCCACCGCTCGGTCGCCTTTCCGCCCCCAGCCCCAGCGGCGGTGGCCGCGGAGGTGGGGGCGGTGGGGCGGCGCGTCAACGCGACGGAGGCGACACGGACACTTCGACGCTGCGGCTCGACTCATTTCCGTCGGCGTCGCGCGCTGTGATCGTGATCGTGTAGATCCGCTCTCGCGCACCCGGCGCGCGCTCGGCCCGGAGCTGGACGTGGTGCCCGTCGACGATGATCCAGTCAGGGCTGGTGACGTCGCCCTTCGCGCCGGCCGCGTCACTGCTCGTCACCGAGAGTGACGCGGTGGCGACGCCGCATCCGTACGCCGCGTGGTAACCGACGAATACGTCAACCATCTTCTGGTTCGGGGGCCACAGACGTGCCGGAGTCACGCTGACGTTGCTGAACGAAGCCGGTGTGCTGTCGCTGACGGTCACGATCTGATCAGCGGTGGCCTCGTTCCCGGCTGCATCGCGGGCAGTGTAGGTAATCGTCGTCGTGCCGATCGGGAAGAGGTTGCCCGCCGGAACGCCGCTGCGCTCCACTTCGACATCACCAAAGCAGACGTCGGACGCGCTCGCCTTCCCGAGGATTGTGTCGGAGATGAAGGCTGCGCAGGATGTGCCGCCGGCGCCTGTCGTTGCACTCACGCCGTCAGGCGCACTGATGACCGGCCGCGCCGTATCCGCGATCACCACGGTCAGCGTGTCTTCGGACCAGAGGCCGCTCGGATCCGTCACGCGCAGCCTGATCGTGTGATCGCCTGCCGGAAGCATCGCCTCGGCGATGTCGCCGGTGGCCACCAGCGTCGTTCCCTCGAACCACTCATAGCTGAGGACGTCGCCATCGGGATCGCTCGACGCGCTGCCGTCGAGTGTGACGGTCGTCGCCGCGCCGGCGCATTCAATCGTCTGATCCGCGCCCGCGACGGCGACAGGCGGTGCACCATCGATGCACCCCGCCTCATACGCGGCGCGCACCTCGGCCTCCGAAAGAGCGCGACTCCAGATCCTCGCCTCATCGATTGTTCCGTCGATCGAGTCCCCTCCGCCATCGGTGCCGGCACCCTCGCGGCGGCCGAGGAAAAAGGGGCTGGAGGTGTCCCGGACCAGACCGGTCAATGCGGCCGATCCTTGCAAGGCACCGTTGATGTAGAGGCGAATCTGCGCGCCGTCATACGTCACCGCCATGTGATACGGGCGGCCGGCCGTGATGCGATCCGTTCCAGACGCGATACTCAGTTGTGTGGCGCTCTCCACCGCCGCCGACATCGTGCCGGCCGTGTTCAGCCAGAGCGCGTACGAGTTCGTACCGGCGCCGGCAGCGAGTCCCTTGAGCATCACGAACTGCAGTCTGCCGGTGGGAACCGTGCGGAACTGCACCCAGGCATCGAACGAGAAATTGGCCATGTTGCCAAGGTCCGCAGCGTCGCTCGCGG
>DATKCA010000152.1:0-5292 GCA_035544675.1 Thermoanaerobaculia bacterium
CTTGCAAGCCAATTGTGAACAAAGGAGTTGCCGTGAGCAAAGATCCATCGCCATCTCCCGCGTCAGACGAAAGTAACGCGGCCGGGCAGAATCCGGGCATCAGCAATCGAGAATCGGCAGGCGAAGAGAGCGCAGAACGCGCCGCACATCCGCCAGTCGACACGAGTGATCCACCGCCTGAGGATGCGGCAGGCCATGTGGGCGAACAACCTATCGACGACCACGACGACCTCCAGACCTCGCACAAGGCCGGAAGCCGCTCGATGGCGCAAAAGGAAGCCGACTCGCGTTACGCCGACCGGTCGATGCCCGCGTCGAGGAAGGTCGCAGGGGCGTTCGGAAAGGAGCCCACAGACTCCGCGATCAAAACTGAGTTGCAGTAGCCTCGAGGACTGCATGGCGAGAAAGCGCGCCGAGGCGCGTCCCATCACGCGCCCCCGGGACCCTGCGATCCAGCCCGCGGGCACGCACGACCACGCTGAGATGCTTCGGCGCTGGATGTGGCGCGACTTCGCGAACATCACCCTTGGCCTCTGGCTGCTCGCCAGCCCTGCGACGCTCGGATACCGCAGCGTGGCGATGGTGTGGAGTGATGTCATCAGTGGAGCGCTCATTGTCGTCCTTGGCGTTCTCACGCTCTTTCCCCGATGCGACCTCGCTCGTTGGGGTCTCTGCTTCGTCGGCCTCTGGCTGCTGATCGCGCCCCTCGTCTTCTGGACGCCAGACCCGGGCGCGTATGCCACTGACATGCTGATTGGGGCGCTCGTCATCGCCTTTTCAGTGCTGATTCCGATGATGCCGAGCCGTGCGCATCACCAGGTGATGATGACGCCCGGACCGGATACCCCACCGGGCTGGTCGTACAATCCGTCCGACTGGATTCAGCGGGGTCCGATTATCGCGCTGGCGTTCGTCGGCTTCTTCCTGTCGCGCTATCTCGCGGCCTATCAACTCGGGCACATTGCGTATCCCTGGGACCCCTTCTTCGTGGACGGAACCCGGCGAGTGCTCGACTCCGAGGTGTCGCAGGCCTGGCCGATCTCGGATGCGGGCCTCGGAGCCGCGTCCTACATGATCGAAGCCCTCTCCGGGTTCATGGGTGGCCGCAACCGCTGGCGGACGATGCCGTGGATGGTCGTCATGTTCGGCGTGCTGGTTGTGCCGGTCGGTATTGTCAGCATCGTGCTGGTCATGCTCCAGCCGATTGCCGTCGGCGCCTGGTGCACGCTGTGTCTCATCACCGCCGCGGCGATGCTGATCATGATCTCGCCCGCGATTGACGAGGTCGTGGCCATGTCCCAGTTCCTGCTGGGTGCCAGGCGCGAAGGGAAGCCGTTCTGGCGCACGTTCTGGGTTGGCGGGACGCTGGACGCCTACGAGCACGCACGTCCCGCGCAATCACGGGCGACGGCTCATTGGCATGAGCGCTCGATCGCCGCGCGGATCGTGGCGGCGATGGACCTGAACCTCGTACCATGGAATCTGCTGCTCAGCGCCGCGTTGGGCGTGTGGCTGATGGCGGCGCCTGCTGAGCTCGGCACGACGGGCGCCGCCGCGGACGGCGACTATCTGGCTGGTGCGCTGGTTGTCACGTGGGCCGTCATCGCGTTCGGCGAAATCGTACGGCCGATTCGGCTGTTGAACGTCCTGATGGGGCTCGGAATCCTTGCGGCGCCGTGGATGCTGACTGGAGACACCGAGATGTCCCGATGGAACGACGTGATTGTAGGTATAGCGCTGATCGCCCTGAGTATTCCTCGCGGGCGCATCGAAGAGCGCTTCGGCGGATGGAACCGTTACCTGAGCTGGTAGTCATCGAACCCAACACTTCGACACGCGGAAATGTGATCACCTCGTCAGCACACAATTTGCAGACTGTCTCTCGGAGGTGCGCATGGCCAAGTACGGCAAGTCGGCTTCAAAGAACGTCGCATCGACGATGCGTCGACGGAAGAAGGGGACGCTGAAAAGCGGGTCTGGCCGAAAGGTGACCAGCCGCAAGCAGGCGATCGCGATTGGGCTCAGTGAGGCCCGCGAGAAAGGCGCGAAGGTGCCGTCTCGAAAGTCGTCACGCAAGAGCTCCAGGAAGACGTCTCGCACCCGAGCGACGAAGAAGAGATAGCCGATGGCCAGCCGTTCAAAGCGCCTAATCCGATACGCCGTCGTCGGGGTGGGTCACATCGCGCAGGCGGCCGTGCTGCCGGCCTTCGCCCATGCGAGACGGAACTCGCGGGTCGTCGCGCTGGTGAGCGATGACCCCGCCAAGCGCAAAGCGCTCTCGAAAAAGTACCGGCTCGAAGGCACGTACTCGTACGACGAATACGATGCGTGCCTCGAGCAGGTGGACGCCGTCTACATCGCTCTACCCAACTCGCTGCACGCCGAGTACACCGTCCGCGCAGCGAAGGCGGGCGTGCACGTGCTGTGCGAAAAGCCGATGGCCGTCACCGTCGAGGAATGCCAGCGGATGATTGACAGCTGCGAAGAGCATGGCGTCAAGCTGATGATCGCGTACCGCCTGCACTTCGAAGAGATCAACTTGAAGGCCGTCGACCTCGTTCGTCGCGGGCGGATCGGCGATCCGAAGTTCTTCACGTCATCGTTTGCGATGACGGTGCGACGAGGCGACATCCGGACGAAGAAGGACATGGGCGGTGGGACGCTGTACGACATCGGCGTATATTGCATCAACGCCGCTCGCTATCTGTTTCGAGCCGAGCCCAAAGAGGTCATGGCGATCTCGGTCAACAGCGGCACCGCGAAGCTGGACGAGATCGACGAGTCTACCGGTGCGCTTCTGCGATTCGAGGGAGAGCGCGTCGCGGCGTTCGTGACGAGTTTCAATGCCACCGACGTGGCGTCGTATCGGATCGTGGGCACGAAGGGCCAGCTCCATGTGGATCCGGCGTACGAATACGCGGAGGGGCTGGCGTACGAGTTGACGGTCAAGGGAAAGACCACGCGCAAGCGCATCGGGAAGCGCGACCAGTTCGCGGCGGAACTGCTGTACTTCTCCGACTGCATCCTGAAGAATCGGGTGCCCGAGCCATCGGGCGAAGAGGGCCTGCAGGACGTCAGAATCGTCCAGGCCCTGTACGAGTCCGCCGAAACAGGAAAAGCGGTCGCCATTCCGCCGTTCGAGCGATCGAGAAGGCCGACAGGGCAGCAGCGGATCACGAAACCGGGCGTGCGGAAGCCGGCGTTGGTGAAGGTCCAGAGCGCGAGCGAGGACTGATGGGAGGGCGAGGCGTTCCTGTTCGCGAATGGGAGCTCACGTGGCGTGGACGCTGATGGAAGAGCGAGGGACGCGGCAGGATGTGCGGATGAAACCTCAGGTGATCGCAAAGCGCCACGTCTACACATCCAGCTCCACCGCCTCCTCGGCGCGTTCCATGATGAAGCGGAAGCGGGCCGAGGGGTCCTTTCCCATCAGCTCGTTGATCACCCGGTCGGTGACAATCTGGTCGGAAATGTCCACGCGGAGCAGCCGGCGCGTGCGGGGGTTCAGCGTCGTCTCCCACAGCACCTTCGGCATCATCTCGCCGAGACCCTTGAAGCGCGTGATCTCCGGATTCGCCCGGCCGTTCCCGTGGAGCTTCAGCAGCCGATCGCGATGCCCGTCGTCCAGCGCCCAGAACGTGTCCTTCCCGATGTCGATCCGGTAGAGGGGCGGCTGCGCCAGGAAGACCCGGCCCGACGTGATGAGCCCCGGCATGTGCCGGTACACGAACGTGAGGAGCAGCGTGGCGATGTGATGTCCGTCGGAATCGGCATCCGCGAGGATGATGATGCGGCCGTACCGAAGCCTCGAGAGATCGAAGGTCTTCCCGAGCCCGCAGCCGAGCGCGGTAACCAGGTCCGACAGTTCCTTGTTCTCCAGCACCTTGGCCAGCGAGGCGCTCTCGGTGTTGAGCACCTTGCCGCGCAGCGGAAGGATCGCCTGCCGGCTGCGATCCCGTCCCTGCTTCGCGGACCCTCCCGCCGAGTCCCCCTCGACGATGAACAGCTCGCTGTCCTCGCGATCGGCCGATGTGCAGTCGCTGAGCTTTCCGGGAAGCGTGAGCCTGCTCGACACCGGTCCCTTGCGGGCGACCTCCTGCTGCGCCGCACGGCTGGCTTCCCGCGCCCGCGCCGCCAGGATGATGCGCGCCACGATCGACTCCGCGACGCTGATGTTGGTGTTCAGCCAGTGCTCGAGCGCCGGCCGCACCTGCGAATCGACGGCCGAGAGCACCTCGGGGTTGTTGAGCCGATCCTTGGTCTGCCCCTGGAACTGCGGCTCCTGGACGAACACGCTGAGGACGGCGACGAGGCCTTCGCGGATGTCCTCCGCCGTCAGCGTCACGCCTTTTGGCGACAGATTGTGCGTCTCGATGAAGTTCCGGACGGCCTTGCCGATGCCGGCGCGGAAGCCGTTCTCGTGCGTGCCGCCGGACCCGGTCGGGATGCCGTTGACGTAGCTGCGGACGTGCTCGTCGGTCGACTGGCTCCACTGCAGCGCGATGTCGAGCCGCATGCCCCCCTCGTCGCTCTCCTTCGACAGCGTGAACGGCACGTCGTGCACGGGCACCGCCGTGCGCTCCTGCAGGATCTTTCTCAGGTAGTCCGCGAGGCCTTCGGTGTGTTGAAAGACCACCCGCTCGCGGCGGCCCTGGTCTTCGAACACGATCTTCACGCCCTTGTGGAGGTAGCTCGAGACCTCCAGGCGCTGCCGGATCACATCCGGATCGAACTCCACCTTCGGGAAGATCGTGGAGTCGGGCCGGAAGAAGACGCCGGTTCCGGTGCCGCGGGCGGCGCCGACCCTCGTCAGGTGACCGACCATGCGCCCCTGCCGGAACGTCATTTCCCACTGCGTGCCGTCGCGGCGGACCGTCGCCACCAGCTCTTTCGACAGCGCGTTGACGACGCTCGCGCCGACGCCGTGGAGGCCGCCGGCCGTCTTGTAGCTGCCCGCATCGAACTTGCCGCCGGCGTGGAGCGTCGAGAAGATCACCTCGAGCGCGCTCTTCTTCGTCTTCGGGTGCTTGTCCACGGGGATGCCGCGGCCATCGTCGGCAATCGTGATCGAGGCGCCGTCCTCGTGCAGCGTCACGATGATGTTCGACGCATACCCGTTCATGGCCTCGTCGATCGAGTTGTCGAGGATCTCCCAGACCAGGTGGTGGAGGCCGGCGGCGCCGACGCCGCCGATGTACATGCCGGGGCGCTTGCGGACGGGCTCGAGCCCTTCCAGAACCGTGATGTCTTTTGCCGTGTAGGAGGCCATTTACCGGAGGAATTCAGGCAATC
>DATKCA010000153.1:0-13325 GCA_035544675.1 Thermoanaerobaculia bacterium
CACTCCGTTCGAGCCCGCGTACGCAGCCCTCGGCAACTTTCCGCGACAGACGCCGAGCATCAAGCCGCTGGCGAACGTGGCCATCGATGCTCCGGACGGCGTTCCCATCTGGGCGTTCGTGTCCGTCACGAACAACACGACGCAGGAGATCACAATCGTTTCGCCGGATTGAGAGGAGTGAATCGCCGGCGCTACGAGCTGGCGTCCCGCCCGAGCATCCCGCCCACGATCGAGGATCCGATCCGCGCTACCTCATCGGCGATCTGCCCATGGTCACTGCTCGAGAGGATGCGACTGAGATCGCCGATGGCGGTGGACTGCCGGGCCATGTCGAGACTTGCTTTTCCAAGCACGACAGGCAACTGATCGGCGCCGATGTTCTGCTGCTGTTTCATCCGCCCCAGGACGCCCATGATGAGCGGCGCCAGAAGCGTCAGAAGCTCGCCGGCCTGCTGTGCACTGAGCCCGGTGGCTCGAGCGACGCCCTCCTGCACAGGACCGCGACGTGTACCGAGGACATGCCGGAGGATCGCGGCGCCATCGCCGGCGCCGGGGAGAGCCGCGGGTCTGTCGAGAATTGCACCATCGTGTGAGCCGAGAGCGGCATCGAGCGCTGCAGCACCATCTGCATCGGCCGCGTTGTTCGCAAGCCCTCCCAGAAGAATCGGGAGGGTCATCGAGACCGCGCTCGAGGTTGCGGAGATGTCAGTTCCGAGCTGACTGCTCATCATCCGGATCGTCTCGGGAGTGAGGACCGCTTCGAGAGCGTCGAGAACTGAAGGGGACGTATCCATAGTTGTGGTATTCAGGTCGTTAGAAGATCAGCCGGAAACCGGCCACCGATGCGAACGATCCTGTTCGTCCGGCGCTGACACTCCCATGGTGATTCTCCTCGAAGAGCGGGAAGCTGGCTCTAACGGTGCAGTGCAAGTCCGTGTCCATGACCTCCACTGGTGCTCGACCCGTTCGATTGTTTGCGCCGGAGCCTGGAAATTGCACAGAATTCGCCCGCCATGCCGCCCGACAAGGAACCGATGACTGACGAAAAAGCATCGACCGGTATCGTTGGCCTCGATCAAGTGCTGCGCGGCGGTCTGCCCAAGCATCAGATGTACTTCATCCAGGGGGATCCTGGCGCGGGGAAAACGACACTCTCCTTTCAGTTCCTGCTCGAGGGTGTACGCCGCGGCGAGAAAGCACTGTACGTGACGCTTTCCGCCTCGCAGCGCGATCTGGCGCGCGTGGCGCGCTCTCACGGTTGGGACATCAGCGGCATCGACATCTACGAACAGTTTCAGACAGCTGGGGCGACGGACACCACCATCTTCAGGCCCGCTGAGATCGAGCTGGCCAAGACAGTGCGCGCCATCCTCGATGCCATCGACGAACGGCAGCCGGACCGGGTTGTGATCGACTCGCTCGGCGAGATCCGCCTCCTGTCGGAGAGCCCCCTGCGCTATCGAAAGCAGCTCCTGACACTGAAGGAGTTCTTTCGCGACAGGAGCATCACTGGCCTCGTCCTCGACGACCGGATGGTTGCAGCGCGCGATTCAGAAGTGCAGGGTCTGGCCGAAGGGGTCATCACGCTCGGGGTTACGGCGCCGACGTACGGAAACACCAGGCGGAGTCTCGAAGTGGTGAAGATGCGTGGCGTCAGCTTTCGTGGCGGCTACCACGACTTCATCATCGAAAAGGGCGGACTGACCGTCTTTCCGCGCCTCAGCGCCGGTCAGCACGTGGTCAGCCGGGAGTCCGGCGTCATTCAAAGCGGCATCCCCGAGATCGACGCGCTGGTGGGGGGCGGATTGGAGCGCGGGTCGACGACGATGATCATGGGACCGGCCGGCGTGGGCAAATCCTCGCTGGCCATGCAGTTCGCAACCAACGCGGCTGCTGCCGGCGAGCGGGTGGTTTTCTTCATTTTCGAAGAGCATCGCACCGTGTTTCTGAAACGGGCCGCGTCCCTGGGGTTCGCGCTGCCGAAGCTCATCGAGACCGGCCTCATTACCGTTCATCAGATCGATCCGGCGGAGATGTCCGCCGGTGAATTCGCGCACTTCGTGCGAACGGTGGTGGAAAAGGACGAGGGCTCGATCATGGTGATCGACAGCCTGAATGGCTATTTCAACGCCATGCCCGAGGAGCACTTTCTCACACTGCACCTGCACGAGCTGCTCAGCTATCTCACCGACGCTGCCGTCACGACGATGCTCATCGTGTCCCAGCATGGAGCGCTCGGTCACGTGTCCTCTCCGGTCGACGTGAGCTATCTCGCCGATGCCGTCATTCTGCTGCGTTACTACGAAACACGCGGTTCGTTCCGGCGCGCGATCTCGATGCTGAAGAAGCGCACCAGCCTGCACGAACAGACGGTGCGCGATTACCAGCTCACCTCGAAAGGAGTTCGCGTGGGCGACGTACTGGAGAACTTTCGCGGGATTCTCGCCGGCATGCAGGCCACCGAGACGCCTTCAGATATGCCAAAGACACGAAAGGACGACGCCTTACCCGGCTAAGCGCGCGACACCGGAGCATCACGCAGCGGCAGCGACACGACGAACTCCGCGCCCTTACCCGGACCTTCACTGAGCGCGGTGATGCTTCCGCCGTGTCCCTCGACAAGGTGCTTGACGATGGCCAGGCCCAGGCCGAGGCCGCGGTGCGCTTTTTTCTCGAGGCCTTCTTCCTGAAGGTACCGCTCGAAAACGCGCGGTAACAACTGAGGCGAGATGCCTCTGCCGTTGTCCTGTACACGAATGACCGCGGACGCTTTCTCGCGTATCAGCGACAGGCGCACGGTACCTCCACGTGGGGTGAATTTGATCGCATTCGAGAGCAGGTTCCAGCAGACCTGCTGAAGGCGCACCTCGTCACCGAACACAACCACCGGATCGGCCGGGATCTCGGCTGCGAGCTGGATCCCCTCGATGTCAGCCGTCGGACGAAACGTGGCGACCACTGTTCTCACGGCCGGCGCCAGATCGATCGATGCCGGCTCGATCATCACTTTGCCGGCGAGGATCCGCGACACGTCCATCAGGTCTTCGATGATATGCGCCTGCACCTTCGCGCTGGACTCGATCATCGACAGTGCGTCCGCCGTCCCGGCGGGGTCGAGACCTCCCACTTTCAACATCTCGACCCAGCCGCGGATCGCCGTCATGGGAGACCGCAGCTCGTGGGCAAGAGTTGCAATGAACTCATCCTTGTTGCGGTTCGCCTTTTCATGTGCCTCACGGAGCTTGACCGCCGACTGGGCAAGCTCGTCGAGGAGCCTTTTGACCTGGTACTGACGAAGGCGGCTCCGCAGCGCGGCCTCGATGGCGCTGACAAATGCGGCGATCCCCAGCGGCCGGTCCAGGATCAGGATCTGCACACGGTCGCCCAGCAGTTCCATGAGGTGCGGCGCCTCTTCCTCGCCGCCGCTGCCGAGGATCACGACGGGAATCTCCGACCACGCCTCCTGCGCATCGAAGAGTCCTCGCAAGCTGACACAGCAGTCCGTGTCGTTCAGGGCTTCTGATGCCATGAGCACCATCCCCGCGCCCGCACCCCACTCCGCAACGAGCGAATCGAGATCAGTGATGACGACGACCTGGAACCCCCGGCTGCCCAGAACCTCCGCCATCACGGCAGCATCGCTGCCCGTCGGCGCACTGATGAGAATGCGTTCCGTCAGCGTGCGGGCTGTGGATCTTCGTTCCGTAACGTCGCTGGTGATCTCGTTCATCGTGCGCGTGAATCGTGCTTCCGGTACAGTACCGCAGTTCGAACTTCACAACAGTGGCTGGTGGAGCGGCGCGAGCGGGGAGTGATCCGCCACGCCAGCGAGGGTTTCGGCGCCTCGCTCGATGGAGTTCCTCTCACCGTCTATCTGCCCGGCACGCAGAGTGCCGAGATCGTGGTTCTCGCCTCCATTCATGGCGACGAAGCGGAGACCACAGTCGTCGTTTCCGAAGCGCTCCGATGCCTCCCGGGCGGCGATCTGCGCGCTGCAGTCATTCTCTGCGCCAATCCCGACGGGATGCTTCGCGGAACCCGCGGCAACGGCAGAGGCGTGGATCTCAACCGGAACTTTCCAACCTCCAACTGGAGTCCCGATCCGGTTTTCTACAAGACTCGCGCAAACGATGCCCGCGACATCGCGTTGAGTCCGGGCGCCAGAGCGGCGTCCGAACCGGAAACAGCCGCGCTCCTCTCTCTGCTCGATCGGCTCCACCCGCGCGCCGTGGTCAGCCTCCACGCAGCCCTGGCCTGCATCGACGACGCCGGCGGATCGCACCTCGGCCGTCAGCTGGCCGCGCGTTGCGCGCTGCCTCTCCTGACGGAGATCGGCTATCCGACGCCCGGGTCGATGGGCACCTGGGCGGCCGAACAAAGGTTGACTCTCGTGACGTGGGAGCTGGAGGCGGCGTCGCTCTATGACCTCAAGGATCGCCACGTTCCGATCCTCACTGATCTGATGACCGGGCGGATCGAGCTCGAGGCATAGGCATGCACATCCTCATCACCGATTCCGGCGTCGGCGGTCTCTCGGTGTGCGCCTTCGCCGAGAGGTTCGTGCGCACTCACGGCTTCGGGGAGCCGGTCCGCCTGACGTTCGCCAACGCCGCTCCCGAGAACGACTACGGCTACAACTCGATGCCACAGAGAGAGGTGAAGCTGAAGACATTCGACCGATTCCTCGGCAACGTCACCGAGCGATACGCACCCGACCTCATCTATGTCGCCTGCAACACACTCTCGGTCCTGCTTCCCGATACCCCGTATTTTCAGAAGGCTGTCATTCCCGTGAAAGGGATCGTCGAGACCGGCGCCGACCTTCTGTTGCGGGAGCTCGAGGCGGATCCGCGAACCGTGGCCATCGTCTTCGGAACGCAGACGACCATCGACGCCGGCGCGTATCCGCGGCTGCTCGAAGCGCGGGGAGTGGAGCCATCGCGCATCATCAGTCAGGCCTGTCCCGGCCTGGCCGACACGATCTCCGAAGATCGTGAAGGAGTGAGAACGAGCTCAGAGATCGCCGCTCACGTCGGGGCGGCGAAGGGGAAGATGGAGCAGACGGACAGGCCCGCTGTGGCCTGTCTGGCATGCACGCACTACGGCTACCGGAAGGACCTCTTCGCCGGCGCGCTCGCCGGGGCCGGAATCCGCGCAACAGTCGTCAACCCCAACGAGCGAGCCGTCGACGATCTGTTCGGAAGGCGACTGGATGATGGCAGCGCGGCGATCCACCGCGAAGCCGGCGTGGAGTTCGTGACGAGGTACGCAATTCCGGAAGCCACGGTGGAGGCGCTCACCTGGTTCCTCGGCGATATCTCGCCACGAACGGTCGCCGCGATGAAGAGCTTCGTGCATGTCCCCGATCTGTTCTGACTGGCCTGCCACGGCGAAGGCGGCGACGTTAGAACGCACGTGTTATAGACGGTTTCGTAATCGCGCCCATGTCCGCCTCAGTTCCTGGCCAGCCGCCGGCACTGCTCCGGCAACTGCGACTGCTTGACGCCGTCGGCATCGGCTTCGGCGCGATCATCGGCGCGGGGATCTTCGTCGTGACGGGCGTGGCGGCGACGATGGCCGGCCCGGCCCTCGTTGTGGCGCTCCTGCTCGCCGCCCTTGCCGCGACTCTCAATGCCCTCAGCTCCGCCGAGCTTGCAGCACGATTCCCACAATCGGGCGGGACGTACGAGTACGGTTACCAGCTCCTCGGGCCGTGGCGCGGGTTCGCAGCGGGCTGGATGTTTCTGGCCAGCAAGATGGCCGCAGCAGGCGTGGTCGCCATCGGCCTGGGCGCGTACGCGACGATGCTCGTCCCAGGCATCAACCCGCGCGCACTGGCGGTGGTGGCGGTGGTCGCGTTCACCGCCTTGAACTACTTCGGGATTCAGCGCACCAGCAGGCTGAACCTGCTCATCGTGGGCATGTCGATCACGTCGCTCCTGCTGCTCGTGATCCTCGGCGCCGCGTCGTTTCGTCCGGCGAACTTCCACCCCTTTGCGCCCGGCGGCCTGGCCGGGATCATGGAGGCGGCGGCAATCCTGTTCTTCGCCTACACGGGCTACGCGCGCATCGCCACGCTCGGTGAAGAGGTGCGCGATCCGCGGCACACGATTCCGCGGGCCATCATCATCACCATCCTCTCCTCGGCTGCGCTCTACATGGCTGTAGCCGCGGTTGCCATCGGCGTCGTGGGAGCGGACCGGATAGCGGGCAATCCCGCGCCGCTGGGTGTCGCAGCGCTGGCTGCCGGAGGCCCGGCGCTGGCTACGATCATTGCCGTTGGCGCGGTGACCGCGATGCTGGGCGTGATTCTGTCGCAGATCATCGGCATGAGCCGGATGGCTTTTGCGATGGCGCGCCGTTCCGACCTGCCGGCGCCACTTGCCGCCGTGCATCCTCGATACGGCGTGCCGCACCGGGCGGTGCTGCTGGTCGGGCTGGGCGCGGCCGTGATTGCAGCCACCGGGACACTGCGCGGAGTGGCCGCAGCGGCGTCATTCGCGATCCTCGTGTACTACTTCATTGCGAACTGGGCGGCGCTGCGCCTCGTGCCTGCTGATCGTCTGTACCCGCAGGCGGTGCCGCTGCTGGGATTCATCATCTGCGCCCTTCTGGCCGTGTCGCTCGACCTTCGGGTCATCCTCACGGGCATCGGCGTTCTGACCGCCGGTCTCCTTGCGCGAACCGTGGTTTTATGGCGCCGGCGGCAACGATAGGAGCTACAGGGTGACCGGCGCGGCACGGCCAAGCCGCTGCGCGAGAGTTTTCCATCTCGGGTGCTGGCGCAGCCGGAGATATTCGGGAAAGTAGATTCGCGACCAGACCAGTGCGTTCCGTTCCTCACGCCCGCGTTCGAGCGCGTCGAGGGCGCGCTCGTCATCGCCCAGCGCGCTCAGAACCCCGGCGACATCGAGCGACGCGACAAAAGTGTTCGCTTCGTGGAGCGCGTGCAGTTCGCCCAGAACGTCTTCCGCACGTTGCGTTTCTCCTGCCTCGGCCAGACATCCTCCCAGCTGACCGAGATAGAACGAAAGGCGCCGTTCAGAGGCCTCCACCAGGCGTTCGAAAATCGAGATCGACTCGCTGTGTCTCTTCAGGAACCGAAGCGCGATGCCACGCGTAAAGAGGGCATAGGCCGCATTGGGGTCGAGCTGGAGAGCCTTCGCGACGATCCGCTCGCCCGTCTCGTGATCGCCGAGGATGATGTACGCCCAGGCCGAGGAGGCGCGGATGTTCGTGTGGTAAGGCTCGAGCTCGATGCCTTTGCCGGTCGCTTCGAGCGCTTCCTTCGTTCGTCCGGAAACGCCTAGACAGAGTCCCAGCCAGTTCCACCCCTCCGCTGACTTCGGGTTCCGCTCGATGGCCAGGCGGCAGAATGCCTCCTGGCGTGCCGTGTTCCAGCCGTAGTAGTGCTCGAGGATCGCGCGCGAGAGCGGAATCCCGGGAGAATTGGGGAGGATCCGTTCCGCCTCGCTCACGGCCGCGCCCGCGCGCCCCCATGCCTCCCACGTCGGAACACCTCCGTAGTAGCCGCGGATGGCCCAGCCATCCGCCAGGGAGGTGTGGGCATCGACAAAAGCGGGATCGCTCTCGCTCGCGGCTTCAAATTCGACGATTGCCTCGCCGGCACGGCGCATCGCCAACAGGTGGCGCCCCTTCAGATACCGATCGTAGGCGTCCACGTTGTGCGTCTTCCCGGCGGCGGTGTGTGCTTCCGGCTCGACCAGACGCAGCTTGAACGTGGAGGCGATCGCGTGCGCGATCTCGTCCTGCAGGGCGAAGACATCGGCGAGATCGCGATCCCAGCGCTCCGACCAAACCTGATAGCCGCTTTCGACATTGACCAGTTGCGCCGATACGCGAAGGCGCGACCCGACCTGCCGGACGCTTCCCTCCATCACCATCGCCACTCCCAGCTCGCGGCCAATTTTCCGGATATCGTCCTCCCGCCCTTTGAATGCGAACGACGAAGTCCGGGCCGCAACATGCAGGGTCGGGATGTTCGAGATGGAGTTGATGATCTCCTCGGTCATGCCGTCGGTGAAGTACTCGGTGTCCACGGCCGGTCCGATGTTTCGGAACGGAAGGACGGCGATGGAAACATCACTCGTGCGAGCCCCGGAATCCGGGGGACGCGGCGTCGGTCGCGACGGAGGAGCGTCACCCGATGCGCCCGATCCCGCGCGGATCGCCAGTCGAAGGGCGAATGCGAGGTCGCGAGAAGAACGGAATCGCTCATCACGGTTCTTCTCGAGACAATGAGCGAGAATATCCTCGACATCCGGCGGCACGACTTTTCCGCATTCGGCGAGCGACCTCGGCTCCTCGCGAAGGATGGCCACGATCGAATCCGCGGCGCTTCCCCGCGCGAATGCAGCCGTCCCCGTCAGGGTTTCGTAGAACACGGCGCCAAAGGCGAAGATATCGGAGCGGTGATCCGCTGGCTCTCCCTGCACCTGCTCCGGTGACAGATAGCCGACGGTGCCGACCACCGCTCCCGGATCGGTCCTGGCCATCGTGGGCTCGTCGGACCCCTTGAGAGAGTCCGCTTCATCGAGCCGGGCCAGACCGAAGTCGAGGATTTTTACGATGCCGTCGCGCGTGACGAATATGTTCTCGGGCTTGAGATCCCTGTGGACGATGCCACGCTCGTGCGCGGCGGACAGGCCCTGGGCGATCTGGTGCGCCCACTCCAGCGCGCGGGCGAGCGCTGGAATCGACTGATGCAGGCGCCCGCGCAGCGTCGCGCCCTCGAGGAGCTCCATCACCGCGTAGACGGTCCCCTCCTCGTTTCCGAAGTCGTGAATGGCCAGAATGTTCGGATGGGAGAGCGCGGCCACTGCTCGCGCCTCACGTTCGAACCGCGCGAGCGCGTGCTGGTTGGCCGCCATGCCGTCGGGAAGTACTTTGACGGCCACGTCCCTGCGAAGCCGCAGATCGCGCGCTCTCCATACTTCTCCCATCCCCCCGGCCCCTAGAGGAGCGAGGATCTCGTACGGTCCTAGACGCGACCCGACGGTGACCATGCGTGGCCATGATAACGACACGAGGGTGTCAGGGCAGCGACGCCACCCCGTGTCTTCGAAAGTAGGGCGGCGCGAGCGAAAAACAAGGGCATGGGGAACGTCGCCGCTCCCCCCGTCATCTGGCGCGGGGCCTGACGGTGACGGGCCGTCGATGCGGGCAGCGATCCATCCGTGCCTCCGCCCCCGCTTCCAACCAGGTCCAGCCCGAGGCGCCGCACTTGTCGCAACCCCAGGCCGTCCGCACAAAGACGCGCGGGGAGGGTAAAACGTCGAAGTGACCCTCGGCGCGCGTCATCATTCCGGCGCCGGCGTGCCGCGGCACTTCGAACCTGTCGGTTGCACCTTCACCGTTCGGGCAGTCCGGCCAGGGGCACGGCAGCTGGCGATGCTCGTGACGATGCTCAGCGCAAATCTTCATGCGGGGCTAATGCTACCGCTGCTTCCAGAAAATCGGGACTGGTGTGCGACGCCTCGATCATCGGATCGCGCGCGCTCCCAGGTTCGCGCCCTGGCGGAGGAGCTCGTCCTGAACGTCGGCGACGGGAACGTCGCGCGGCGCCTCCCCGCGCCGCGCGGCGATCGCCGCCGTGACTCCGGCGGCGTGCCCGGTGGCCATCGCGATCGGCATCACCCGGTACGACGAGTGTGCCTCGTGCGTTCCGGAGATGCACCGTCCCGCTACGATCACGCGCGGTGCTCCCTGCGGCAGGAGAGAGCGCAGCGGGATGTCGTACGCCTCTCCGGCCGGAATGCGCATGAGCAGGGTGCCCTTCCCCTCCGGATTGTGAATGTCGACCGGATAGGAGCCGCGCGCGATCACGTCGTCGAACTTGCGAGCGCTGAGGAGGTCGGCGGCGGTGAGCCGGTACTCGCCGATCACGCGCCGAGTCTCCCGGACGCCGATCTGGGTCCCGCTCTGCGCGACGTATGCCTCCTCGAATCCGGGGACGCGCTTGCGCAGAAAATCGGCGATCTGGCGGAGCTGGCGGCGCCCCTCCCACTCGGCATACGTCAGGTCCCACACGTCGGTGCCGAGGACGCGGGTGACGCGGGTGCTGTTGACGCTGACCTCGCGCGCGTGAGGCGTGGCGAAGAAGAGGAGATCCTCGCGGCGGAGGTCGAGCTCCCCCGATTCGGCGGCCGCGCGGATGAGATCCCACAGCCCGTGCACACCACGCCACTGGCCGGGATTGTCCGTGGCGTACCGGCGGAATCGCACACGATCGAACTCGATCATCCGGAACATCAGCGTCATCGGCTGAACGAGGCCGTCGTCCTCTCGGCCGATCTCGTACGGCGCTCCGGCCAGCGCCGCGATGTCGCCGTCACCCGTGCAGTCGGCGACGACGCGGGCGCGGATGACGACCGGGCCGGACTTCGTCTCGAATACGACGTCGGACCGGTCCGATGTCTCGATCACGCCGCTGGCGAACGCGTGGAAGAGAAACTCCACGCCGGCGTCGTCGAGCAGGTCCAGCGCGACCATCTTGAAGATCTCCGGATCGAACGGCACGACGTAGCCGGTCTCCATCGTCGGTGCAATCGCGCCGCCGCTCCGGACCAGGCGCTCCATCAGCTCGCGCAGCACACCGGCGATGACCGGATCGCCGCCGGCATCCTGATCGTCGGGAAGGAGGGTGAACGGCATGGGACGCCCGGGCGGAGGCTGCTGGGTGTGGAACGACATGAGCGGCATGACCAGCGCGGCCGTGGCGTTCCCGCCCAGGAACCCGTAGCGCTCCGCCAGCACGACACGCGCACCGGCGCGCGCCGCGCCCACGGCTGCAGCGATGCCGGCCGGCCCGCCGCCCACCACGAGAACGTCCGCCTCGGCGGCGAGCGTCCCGCGGCGGGGCGGGAGCGTCAGAGACCCGAGGTTGTCACGCCGTAGGGGGGGCATGTCGCTCTTCTCCGTCACGGCGCGACTCGATCAGCTCGAGGAGCAGCCGGTTCGTCTCCCTGGCACGCTCGCGCAACGGAGCGAACTTCTTCTGGATGTGCGCGGCCACTTTTCGCCGGTTGTCCCAGCGGTCGTCGATGCAGGCGATGAGCGATCCCGGACTGGCCGACGCGGAGCGTGGAGTGGGCATCTCCATTTCCTCGAGGAACGCGCCGACTTTCGAGGCGTAAGGCAACGCGATGAACGGAACGCCGCGATGCGCTGCGAAGATCAGGAAGTGGAGGCGCATCCCGACGGCCAGATCGAAGCGGCCCACGATCGACAGGACTTCTCCCGATGAATACTTCCTCTTCAGAACGGTGGCGTGCGCCGCGTTCTCCATCCTGGCCACGACGGCGTGGCTGTGCTGGAGGTCCACCGAGGTCGGCTCCATGGGAACGAAGACTACGTGGGCGCCGAAGCGCTCGACCATGAAGTCGGCGGCATTGGCCAGCACACTGTGGTGATGCTCGATGTCGAGATCGGGAGCCGCCGGACCCGGTTCCCGGATGGACATCCCCACCAGCACGCGGGAGGTTTCCACCCCCTCGATCTCCAGAGCATCCGACGCGAGCTCCGCGGGCTCCAGAAGAAGGGCCGGATCGGCGGTCACCGCGATCTCCCGCTCCACTCCAACCTGCTCGAGGAGTTTCTGCGCCAGCCGGTCGCGGACCGTGATCACGTCGGTCTCCGAGAGCGCGTCCCGCACGCGGTCGCGCAGCTCCGGCCGCTCCAGCGGACCGGCGCTGATCGCATACGTCATCGTGGGGATCCCGGCCTCCTGCGCCAGCTTCAGCTCGCGCAGGTATTCGTCGATGTCGCCGTCGTAGAGAATGCCTCCCCCGCCCAGCACGAAGACGTCGAGTGAGGACACGACCTCGCGTGACTCGTCTTTGTTGAGCTCGCGTATGGAGACCGCCTCGACGCCGTGACGCCTGCGCGTGTCGTCCGCGTTCCGGCTGAAGACGGTGATGTCCGCGGTCACGGAGTGTCGGAGCTGGGCGAGGATCGACTCGAGGATGGCCTCATCGCCAAGGTTCAACCCGCCATACGACCCCGAGATCCCGATGTGCAACGGTCGCTGTCCCATCTGCCAGCGAACCCTTCAACAGCCGTACCGTCGGGGGGCAGGGGCGCGCAGGCGAGCTCGACCGTTTCAGCGGGACCAACGGGATCAACCAGGCGAGACGCGGCTTCGGTACACGTCGGTGTTCAGATACTTCAGCCCCGAGTCGGCCATCAATGTGACGACTCTGGCCTGCGGCCCGAGCCGTTCTGCCGTGTGAACGGCAGCGATGACATTCGCTCCGGATGACGTTCCCGCGAAAAGCCCCTCCTCCCGGGCCATGCGCCGCGTCATCTCTTTCGCCTCTTCTGTCCTGACGGCCACGATGTCGTCGACCAGACCGGGATCCCAGAGCGGAGGCGTATAGCCGATGCCGACACCTTCGATCTTGTGCGGGCCCGGGGGGTTTCCTCGCAGCACCGAGGATTCAGCCGGCTCGACGGCCACGATCCGGATAGCTGGTTTGTATCGCTTCAGCACCGTGGCCACCCCGCGCAGACATGCCGCCGTGCCGATGCAGTGAACGAAGGCGTCGACCTCGCCGCTGGTCTGGCTCCAGATCTCTTCGGCCAGCGGGTAGTAGCCGGCGATGGCGTCATGGTTGTTGAGCTGGTCGGTCCAGTGGGTATGCGGCTCCTGGCTCAGGCGGCGGGCGGCCTCGATCATGTCGAGGATCAGCTTCCTGGTGGTGAGACCTCCCTCGCTCGGAACGAGCGTGAGCTCCGCACCCAGTGCCGCCATCTGATCCAGCTTCTCGCGGCTGAACGCGTCGGAGCTGACGATCTGAATTCGATAGCCCTTTGCTGCGCAGACCAGCGCCAGAGACGCTCCGGTGCTGCCGCCGGTGTACTCGACGACGGTGTCGCCGGGCTTCAGCCGTCCGTCCTTCTCCGCTCGCGAGATCACGGAGACCGCCATGCGGTCTTTGACGCTGCCGGTCGGGTTCTCCCATTCCAGTTTCGCGAAGATGTTTGCGCCCGGTGGTACGACCCTGCCAAGCCGGACCATCGATGTGTTCCCGATTGCGTCGAGGATGTTCATGGAGTCCGAACCCAGACCTCTCCCGCCAGGTTGATTACCCGCCAGTCTCCAGCTCTTTGCCGACCGGTACGGTGACTACCGAGCGCATCCCGGCGGGCGGCTCGCTCTGCGCGCCGGATCACTACCACCCTCCGCCGCTTCCGCCGCCGGATGACGACGAGCCGCCGCCGCTGCTGGAGCTGCTTCCCCCGCCGCCGCTACTGCTCGAGCTGGGGGCGGCGACGCCCGCGGCGAGGCCGCCGGCGGCCATCGC
>DATKCA010000154.1:0-74663 GCA_035544675.1 Thermoanaerobaculia bacterium
GCAATTTCGTTTTCGGTAGAATCGTTGCGGTGCTGGAATGACCAAACTCGAAGCGCTCGAAGAAGAGATCAAGAAGCTCTCGCCCGAGGAGCTAGCGCAGCTTCGAGACTGGCTGCTCGAACGTGACGCTGAGGAATGGGATCGTGAGATCGAGCGTGATGCTGCGTCCGGCAAGCTCGACAAACTTTTCGAGAAGTCGGTCGCCGACCATCGGGCGGGCAAGAGCCGCAAGATTTGAACCATTTTACGAGCCCTGAGTTCTGGGCACTCTTCAACCTATTACCCTCCGAAGTCCAGAAGCTTGCTCGCGCTAACTACGAGTTGCTGAAGGCTAACCCACGCCATCCCTCGTTGCACTTCAAGAAAGCACGCGGTTATTGGTCGGTGCGGGTCGGTCGGAACTATCGAGCGTTAGGAAAGCAGCTCGATGAAGGCATTCTCTGGGGCTGGATCGGCTCGCATGCAGAATACGAAAGAATCTTGGCCGGCCTCTAAGCCCGCCGTCCAACTCCGCGTAGCACCCGACGCGGCCCGCTCGTGGCCCGGCGCTTGCGCGCCTAGTGCGGCGCGGCGCGAAAAAGTCACGCTCGTGGCAAGTGGAACCGGCCGCGCGGGTGAACGCGTGATACGTTGGACAGACGAAATTTCCCTCTAGGTATGCTGCGGCTGTAGGATCGACGCATGAGCGACTTCACCGTAGAACTCCAACGAGAGGAAGATGGCCGCTGGATCGGTGAAGTTACCGACCTGCCGGGCGTCCTGGCCTACGGCGCGACGCGTGACGAGGCCGTAGCACGGGCTAAAGCCCTCGCTTTCCGCGTGCTAGCAGATCGCCTCGAGCATGGTGAAGATATCCCCCAAATCAACGGCGTATTCGCCGTGCAGGAATGAACTGGTCCGCTACCAAAGCGAATCGCGTTCTCGCTGCGCTCCTCCGAATCGGTTGGTCAATCAAACGCCAGTCGGGAACGTCCCACCGGGTGCTGCAGCGTCAGGGTTGGCCGAATTTTGTGTTTTCTTTTCACGATCACGAAGAGATCGGCCCGCGCATGCTCGCACGCATCTCCAAACACACCGGGCTCACGCCTGACGATTTGTGACTCTCTGAGGGGCGTTGTCGACGAGTTAACAGTTACCCGCTGTCCAACTCCGCGTAGCACCGGACGCGGCCCGCTCGTGGCCCGGCGCTTCCGCGCCTCGTGCTTCGCGGCGCGGTCAGGCAGCGCTCGTGGCAAGCGGAACCGGCCGCGCGGGTGAACGCGTGATGCGTTAGGCGTACGCAGGCATCATTCTCGTAAAGCCGCGTGCGAGAGCACCAAGGCGCCGCCGAGCCGACCGTGATACGTTCGAGCGAGCAAGTTGGAGATCGTCTATGACAACGCTCGATCGCTGGAAGCTGCTTGCTGCCGAGACCTTCAGCTACAGCTACGACAACTACGCTGACCACCGCGGAAATGCTCGCTTTGATCGGTACATGCCACAGGACGTCCGCATTTTGGATCACGCGGTTCGCGAGTCTTGGACCATCGATCGACTGGCGAAGGAACTCGAACGATCCGAAGAGGATGCGAGAAAGCTCCTCAATGCTTTCAGCGAGGCACTTGACGTTGTGGACGCGCCGTCGCCGGCAGAGTCATTTCGTCGTTCCGTGCGGCAGGTCGTCAAGCGGGCAGCCCATGAAGGTCTCGAAACCGACGATCAGATCGAAGCTCTGGTCGTCCAAATCTGCTACCGCGTTGCAGATCTCAGTTTTCTTCTTCGATCAGGCAATCAACCGTTGCACACATACAGTGAAGCGTTACGTCGCGAGCCTGGAGTTGAATACTCGGACGGCGGCGCCTAACTACTACCCGATCCGTCGCGAACCAGCGCCGTTGACTGCTGGTCTCAGGTCACGCGGGTGAACGCGTTGTCCGTCGAGCACCACGCAAGCATGCGGGAAGGGAAATCGATCATCGAACCGCGGGTTCGAAAGGCGAAACCGGCAACGCAACCTGCGATACAGTTCGCACTCGCGAAAAGCATGAGGAGGTCTCTATGGCAGGAGGATCAGGGAAGGCCCCGAAACAGATCACCTGGGTGATCTGTCTCGTTTTGTATCTCGTGGCATTACTGGCCCACTTCGGCTTCTTCCAGGTCCGTGCCGACTACGCGGCCTGGTCGTGGATCATCGGATTCGGGCTACTGCTGGTGGCTGTGCGAGTTCGCGGCCTCTGAGCTCGCCACCGTGCCCTGGGCGCGGTCGAAATGAGGATTGGGCAGAGATTGCCGGCGCGCTCCGGTCGAAGGCGCCGCGTTTCTCAACCCGCATCCAGCGCGTCGGCCAGCGCGGTGTGGTGCCGGCACTCCGCGTCATCGAGCCCGGCCCGGGTGGCAAGCGCCCGGTGCGCCGCGGCCTCGGTCGCCGGCATCCGGCAGCGCGCGGCCGCGATGATCGCGCGGCGGTAGAGCTTCGCGGCGGCAGCGGTGTTGCCATCGCGGGAGGCGATCCACCCGCGGATCAGGATCGCAACAGGTTTTCCGATCGGATACATCATCGCGTAGCGGTTCGCGAGCCTGGCCATGCCGACCATGCGGCGCCTCATGGCCGCGCCGCGGTCAGCCCAGAGGCCGTCGTAGACCTCGGCGAGCGCGAGGTAACTCTCGAGGAGATAGTGGGAGACCTGGTCCGTGGTCTTGATCACGGCCTCGGCCGCGTCGGCGGCCGCGAGCGCGCCCACGCGGTCACCGCGGCGGAAGCGCCCGAGGGCGAGCATGGACGCGCCCCCGATGCGGTCCGCGAGCGGGACGTCCGTGGTCGGGTCGAGGCACAAGGCCGTGAGCGTCGCTTCCTCCTCGGTCGCGTGCGGAGCTTTTTCGAGGAGCATCCGGCACCAGAGGCCCCATGACGCGCCCCACACCTGGACCTGGGGCACGGAGCGGCGGGTCCCGGCCTCCAGCATCTCCTTCGATATGGTGCGGGATTCGGTCACGTTGCCGCGGCGCGACAGCAGGTTGGCGAGGGTCATGGCGGTCTCGTACCATCGCCGGCGATCACCGATGCGCAGCGCGATGTCGATCGACGCGCGAAGATCGGCCTCGCCCTCGTCCCACGAGGCGACCGTGACGTAATACACGCCGCGGACGAAGTGCACGTACGCCGTGGTGGGCGGATGGTTCACGGCCTGTGCTGTTGCGAGCGCGCGGCCGGCGTGCGCGCGCGCCGTCCCATGCATCATCAGGAGGCCGCTGACCACGGCCATGTTCCCGTAGCTGCGCGCCAGCTCCGGAGACGGTCCCGCCACCTCGGCCAGATTGATGGAGCGGAAGGCGGCGTGGATGGTCTCGATCTTCTCGTTGTTGAGGTAATGGATCTGTGCGAGCCGCTCGTAGGCGCGCGCCGCCTCGAGCGCGCGCTCCGGTGCGGCCCTGGCGCGGCCCACGAAACGCGACGCGAAGAAGCGGTGGACCGTCTGCCGCGACATCTGGCGGACGGTCGCGAAGAGCATGCCCGGGGTGGTCGCGGGCAGCGGAGCGCCGAGGAGCTCGAGCGCCTCGCGGAACACCTCGCGGCTCTTGCTGAGACGCCCCAGGTTGTAGTGCGCCTCGGCACACTGCCTGAGCCAGGAGGCGCGGCGGTCGTCGTCCACGGTCTCCAGCGTGGCCATCGACAGTGCCTGTTCGAAGAACTCCAGGGCCTCCTCGTTGGCGTGGTCGCGCAGCGCGGCCTGGCCGGACTTCTCGAGGTAATCGATCGCGTTCACCGGCCGGTCCGCCGCGCTCCAGTGCCTGGCCAGGAGCGGATAGTACACAGCAAGCTCGGATGCGAAGTTCGTCTCGTACCAGCGGGCGACGGAGCCGTGCAGCTCGCGGCGCTGCGTCGGTGCCATGAGCTCGTAGGCCACGTCCTGCGTGACGGCGTTGCTGAACGCGTACGAGACGTCCTCGCGCTGCACCAGGCGCTGGCTCGCCAGCGCCTCGAGATGACCGGCCTGCGCGGAGCGGTCCTCCTGGATCGGGTACACGTCCTCGAGCAGCGGTGCGGTGAACGTGCGCCCGACGACGCTGGCGACCTTGAGAGTGAGCTGCTCCGCCGCCGGAAGGCGGTCGATGCGGCTGGTGACCACGCCCTGCACCGTGTCGGGGAAGGGGAGCGCGGCGAGAGTGAAGCCGGGGGCGAGCTCGCAGCGTCCGCCGTCGACGATGATGCGGCCGCTCTCCAGGAGCGCCGCGGCCATCTCCTGCACGAAGAAGGGATTGCCCTGTGCGCGGTCGCGGAGGAAGTCGGCCACCGGCCCGGGGAGCGACTCCACGCCGAGCCGGCGGCGGACGAGCTCGAGCGTCTCGCCGGGACCGAGCGGCCCAAGGGCCACCGGCTCGGCTGCGGGCGATGCATGGAGATCGCTCCACGCGCGCGGCACCGGGTCGGGCAACGGCCGGGTCGTGAGCACGAACAGCGACGCCGGGACCTCATCCGCCACGCGCGCCGCCAGCGTCCAGCTCGCGGAGTCGAACCAATGCGCGTCCTCGATGGCGATCAGGTGCGGCCTCTTCGCCGCGTTCTCGCGCAGCAGGCGCGCCAGGAGCGCCACCGTGTTGTCGCTGCGCACCTCGCCGAACATCGACGCGGTCGTCTCGTTGTCAGTGAAGCCGAGCGCCAGCACCGGCTCGAGCAGCGGCAGGAGCTGGCGCGACACCTCGTCCAGCGCGCCCAGCACCTGCGCGCGCTGCGCTTCGACCGGAGCCGTATCGTCCAGGCCAAACAGTCGCCGGAAAACCGGCCGCCACGCGAAATACGACGTGGAGCTCTGCGCGGGATCGGCAGCGCCCTCGAGCACCACGACATCGCGTTCCCCGGCCTCGAGCTTGATCCACTCCACCAGCGTGGACTTGCCGATGCCGGCGTCGCCCTCGATGAGGATCACCGAGCCCTTGCCCTCGTACAGCCCGAGGAGTCGCGCTTCGATGCGCGCTCGCTCGAACCCGCGCCCGGCCACGGTGCTGGCGCGGACGACCTTCGGCTGGGCGCGGCCCACCGGCCGGAACACCGGCAGTGGCTTGGCCTTGCCTTTCACGGTGATCGGCTCCAGCGGCTCCCAGTCGATGCTTTCGCTGGCCATCTTCCGCGTGGTTTCGCCGCAGAGCAGGCCGCCGCTGGCCGCCTGCATCAGCCGCGCGGACACGTTCACCACGTCTCCGATCAGCGTGTACTCGCAGCGTGTGGCGTCACCGATCGTGCCGCAGAACGCGTTCCCGGAGTTGACGCCGACGGAGGTCTTCTGGCCCAGCTCTTCGAGCCGCGCCTTCATGTCCATCGCCGCCAGCGTCCCGCGGCGCGCGTCGTCCTCGTGTGAGAGCGGGGGCAGGCCGAGGGCGGCCAGCATCGTCACGCCCTTCTCGTCGACGGAGAGCTTGTTGACGCTGCCCTCGTACCGGTAGAGCTCCGTCTGGACCGCGCGCATCACCGAGAGAGCGGTCTCGAACGGCGTTCCGTAGCCCAGCCCGGGCATCTTCACGAACAGCACGGTGAGGCGTCTGAGCTCGGCGAGCCAACCCGACTGGCGCGCGCCGAGGCGCCGGTGGATGCTGGCCGGGATGTAGGCGAGGAGCGAGGGAACGGCCGACGCGTCGAGCATCGGCGGAGGTGCGGGCGGCGGGAGCTCCAGACCGCGCACGCGCACGAGCTGCATCGTGCCCTGGCCCGCGTCGGTAGCCTCGGCCAACGGTGCCACGCGCTTCCACGCTTCCGCGCCCACGATGCAGAAACCGGGCTCGGCGTGCGCGGCGGAATTGGTGGCCTCGACGACCGCCGGTCCGGACAGCACGAACTCGTAGCGGCCGTAGATGCCGCCGAGGCTGGCGGCGACGGCGGTTCCGGCGCCAACGCCGACGCGCAGCGACAGGCGCTCGCCAGGCGGCGCGTCGAACTGCGTGACGGCTTCCTGGATCTGGAGCGCACAACGTGCGGCGATGTGCGCGGCACGATCGAGCGCGGCCTGGTCGTCCTCCACGGGCCAGAACGCGAGCAGGGCGTCTCCGGCGAACTTGACCACGTCGCCGCCGTGACCGGTGACCACCGCGATGAGGCGGCCGAAGTAGGCGTTGAGGATGCGCGTGAGCTCCTCGACGCCGTCGCCACCCCTGGCGGCCAGGCGCTCCGAGAGCGAGGTGAAGCCGGAGATGTCGGCGAACAGGGCTGCCGCCGGCATGACCTCGGAAAATGCGACAGCAGGAAGGCCGCGCGCGATGCGCGAGCTGACGTGCGCGGGCACGTACCGGATCAGGTCCTCCGGTCGGAGCGACTCGGACTCGGGCCCCACGCCCGGAGCCTAGCACAGTCGAAATGCGGCGGCTGCGCCGCGCGGTGTAGAGGTGAACGCGGGATGGCTTGCTGAAGTGAACAACTCCCTTCATCCTTGGATGGATGATGGTGTTCGGTATCGCGCTGCTGCGCGGGGCCGCCGCGTCCCGACCTTCGAAGAGCATGTGATGGCACGCTCCGCGGACGCGCCCGACATCCTCATTCTTCCGCCGGTGCTCGTCGGTGGAACTCTCCTGGCCGGCGTCGGGATCCACTACGCCTTCTGGACGGTCACCGTGCTCCCCACCATGCCCGCCCGGATGATCGGCATCACGTTGCTGGCATGCTCCGTCCTGCTCGGCCAGAGGGCGCACCGGGCGATGAAGCGCGCCGGCACCAACGTCCTGCCCACGCGTCCGACGCTCGCAATCGCAACGGATGGTCCATACCGTTTTACGCGGAATCCGATCTACATCGCCGCGATCGGCGTTTACGCCGGCGTCAGCCTGCTGGTCAACGGCCTGGCTCCGCTGCTGTTGCTCATCCCGATGAGCGTGTTGCTTCACCGCGGCATCGTCCTGCCGGAGGAGCGATATCTCACATCCAAGTTCGGTGAGACGTACCGGTCCTATCAGTCGGCCGTCCCTCGCTGGCTAGTGTTTCGTCACCGCGCTGTGAACCGTTCGTGATTTCGGTTTCGGGCCGTTGACGGTGTCCTCATCCTGATCAATATTCAACGCAGTCAGATGAAGAACCCTTTTTCCCGTGGCCGGCGTTCACTCTCTCTCAGCGTCGCCCGCAGCAGGAGCCGGCTCATATGGAAGGAGCCAAGTCCCCCGACTTTCTCGACCTGAGAACACGAGCTGAATTTCTCGAACTGTGCGGCGATAACGATGGCGCGAAGCGGCTCCAGGAGATTTCGCTCCAGGTGGCCCGCGAAGTGGACCTGATCTGCTACGCATATCAATTGATGTGGCGGGAGCGGCTGGACGACGCCATCGAGCTGCTTCACTACAGCGCCTCGATCTACTCGGACTCGTGGAACGTCTACCACAGCCTGGGCGAGGCCTTCGAGCAGAAGGGCGAGTTCTCCCGCGCCATCGAGGCGTACCGCCAGGCCGCCGTGCGCGTGGAGGACAACCTCAAGCGCGAGATGATCGAGCGGCGGCTGTTCGGACTGCTGGACCTGGCCGCGGCGAGCTAGGAAACGTGGTCATGGGGCGCGGGTGAACCACACCCGCGCTCCATTTCAATTGCGCTGCGTGATCCACTCGGCCAGCCGCGTGCCCTGCGCGACACGCAGGTCGGCGCACGCGGCAATCCTCTCCAGCGCCAGGCCGGTGGCCTGGCGCGTCTGCCGCAGCGCATGCTGGTCGACGAAGCTTTTCACCCTCTCCATCCAGACTCGATCGCACGCCGCCGATCCGACTGCGGTGATGAGACGGCCGGTGTGACCGGGCGGCAGTTTCTTCTCGATCGCTCCCCAGTTCTCCTCGACGAACTGCCAGCCGATGGCGGTGCCGGCGGGATTGGAGAGGACACCGGCGAGCACGCCGGCGAGATCCTGTGAGCGGATGTCGTCCGTCAGCGCGAGGTCGAGCGTTCTCCGGATCAAGGCGGGATCGCGGAACGCGCTGATCACGGTGAGCATGCGCGACTTCTCGCGGGGATCGCTGGCGGTCCTGTAGCTGCGGAGGAAGGCGTCGTACAGGCGCGCGTCGCCGCCGATGGCGGCGAGCTTCGTAATGTCGGCGACGAGACTCGGATCGAGCGTGCTGCGGTCCCGCAGCCACTGGTTGGTGAGTTGGCGCGCCCGTCGCCGCGTCGCAGCATCGTCCCCGTGATCGCCGAGGGTGGTCAGGACAGCGTTGCGAAGGGCGCGGTCTTCGGGTGTGTCGGCCGGGCGTGTCGTCCAGCCGAGATCGCGCACGAGCGGCGCGCCGTATCCGCGCAGCCAGCGCTGCAGCGCGGGCCGTTGCGCCGGCTCGACGAGGTACCGCTCGATCGTCGCGACGCTCGAGAGCACCTCATCCGCCGCGCTGCGGTCCGATCCCATCGCCGCGGCCGCATCGAGAAAGTCCGCCACGTTGCGCTGCCCGGCCCGCACAAGGAACCACTGGTCGCGGAGGAGCGCCACGCGCTCGGCGGAGTTGAGACCGTCCGCCTCCACCGCATCGGTGAGGTAATAGCCGCGTCCATTCGCGTTCGGGTAGAGCGTGTCGCGGCAGCCGGTGAGCCGGAACGTCTGGGCCCGCTCGCGCAGCAGGACGCAATCGCCTCCGCTGAAGCACACCGGGATCGTCCAGAGCTGCTCCTCGATGGCCGGCGTGCGCTCGCCTCGCAGGAGGAAGCGCTGCTGCCGAAGACTGACGATCGTGGCCGTGCCGTCACAGCGGCTGCTGACGGCGACCAGCGGAACACCCGGCTGATCGATGTAGGAGGTGATGACCGCGGCGACGTCGCGGCCGCCGGCATCGTGCATCGCGGCGGCGAACTCGCCGGCCGACGCGTTGCCGAACGCGTGGCGGCCGAGGTAGAGGTTGATGCCTTCCCGGAACCTGTCTTCGCCGACCCAGGTCTCCAGCATCCGCAGCAGCGCGGCAGCCTTGCCGTAGGCGATGCCGTCGAAGAGCTCCTCGATCTCATCGGGCGTCTCCGCGCTCTTGTGGATCTGGCGTGTGGTGGCGAGCACGTCGCTGCGCATCGGCGATGCCGCGCCGGCCGCGTCGGATGCCGCCAGCTTCCACTGCGGCCGCACCGCCTCCAGACCCTTGCGCCCCATCCAGCTCGCGAATCCCTCGTTCAGCCAGATGTCGTCCCACCACCGCATCGTGACGAGATTGCCGAACCACATGTGGGCGAGCTCGTGCGAGATCGTGCTGACGCTGGCCTTGAGTGACTCGGCCGATGCGGTTTTCGGATCGGCGAGGAGGATGCGCTCGCGGTAGGTGATGGCGCCCGGGTTCTCCATCGCTCCGGCCGCGAAGTCCGGGAGCGCGATCTGATCGATCTTCCCGAACGGGTAGTCGATCTCGAAGTAGCGGTTGAAGAATGTGACCAGCTCCCTGGTGGCCTGCAGCGTGGTGCGCGCCATCTCCACGCGGTCGGGCGTCGCACAGATCCGCAGAGGGATTCCGTCCGCCGTATCGCCGATGCATGCGAAGTGGCCGACGATCAGCGCGATGTGGTACGTGGACAGCCGCGGGGTGAGAGCGAAGCGGACCGTCTTCTTCCCGGCGGCCGGTCCGGGCGTCTCGGACTCGATCGCGGAGTTGGAGATGACGTTGTGGCTTGCGTCGGCGACGACGGTCAGGCGGAACGTGGCCTTCATGTCCGGCTCGTCGAAGGAGGGGAACGCGCGGCGCGCGTCGACCGCCTCCATCTGGCTGGCCAGATATTTTCCGCGTGAGGAGTCGCCGGCGTAGAAGCCGCGAAGCTGACGGTTGAGGATCCCGTCGTACGCGATGCGGATCGTGGCGGGCCCGATCGCGAGCGGCTCATCGAGTGTCAGCGTCGCCGTCTCGGCGGCCGCATCGGTGGTGATGGTCGCGTTCTGCCGCGCGCCGCCGCTCTCGACGCTGGCGCTGCGGAAGGCGATCTCCGCGGCGTTCAGAACGATCGACGAGACAGGTTGCTGGACACCGGCCAGAATGACCGCGTCACCGCTGAACGTCTCCGCGGCGATGTCGGGTGTGATGGTGAGGTCGTAGTGATGGGGAAGCACCGTTCGGGGAAGGCGGGCCGCGGCGAGCGGCAGTGAGAACGATAAAGCGACGAGCAGCGCAATCGGTCGTAGCGTCATGGCGGCGCGAATTCTGTCCTGTTTCAAGATGGTTACAATCTGGTGAATGCCGCTCGTTGCAGTCACCCTTCGAATAGGGAAGTCCCCCGGCGCCTCTGGAGAACGAGACTCGCGCGGTTGGGCCCGGTTCTCCTGAGGCCCGAGGGCTGAGGCCCGAGGCCTGCTAGAATGCGCCGCGATTCCCGGGTGTTCAGTCGTCGCGCGTGACTTCTCGCATCGTCGCGCGTCCCAAAAGCCTGAGGCTTCTCTATCTGACTATGGCTCGAATTCTCGTCACGTCGTTTGCGGCTGCGCTCCTGGCGAGCGTTGTCCTCGCGCAATCTCCCCCTCCCGAGCAGCCTCAGCGCCCGCGTCCAGGCTCGATCATCGACTCCTCCGGCAGTGGCCGGATCACGGACACGACTCCGCAGCCGGCGCGACCGGGCGCGGCGCCGGTTGCCGGCGAGACGATCGAAGGCTTCGAGGCGGTCGGCAACACCTCCGTGGCCAGCGACACGATCCGCGTCTACCTGGGAGTGAACCCGGGCAGCGCATACGATCCGGCCGCGCTTCAACGGAACTTCCTCAATCTCTGGCAAACCGGTCTCTTTGACGACATCAAGCTCGAGGCGGACCGCGGTCAGACCGGAGTCATCGTCCGGGCCATCGTGAAGGAGCGGCCGCGTATCGGCTCGGTCGAGTATCGCGGGAATAAAGAGCTGAACACGACGAAGATCAACGAGGCGCTCGAGCGCGCGAAGATCGACCTTCACATCGGCAACACGGTGGAGCAGACGCTCGTCCGCCGCGCGGCCGAGACGATCCGCAACGCCTACACGGAAGGCGGATTCGAGGGCGTGAGCGTGATGAGCTCGATGGAAGACATGGTCGAGCCGGGCGAGAAGCGGATCGTCTTCCAGATCAGCGAAGGCATCAAGGCCAAGGTCGCAGACATCGAGTTCACCGGCAACGAGCGTTTCTCGGATCGCCGGCTGCGCACGGTGATGAAAGAGGTCAAGGAGCACGGCATCATCAGCTGGATCCGGAAGAAGAACCTCTATATCCCGTCGAAGCTGGACGAGGACCTCGAGCGCGTCAAGAACTACTACCAGGATCACGGATACCAGGCCGTCGCGTTCGGGGAGCCGCAGGTCGTGACGGTGGGAAAGAACACGCGGAAGCCGCGCGTGAAGCTGGTCATCCCGGTCAAGGAAGGCGAGGTTCACAAGTTCGGGAAGGTCACTTTGTCCGGCAACACGGTCTTCACCGCCGACCAGATCATCGGTGACTGGCCGGTCAAGGAGGGCGAGATCATCCGGCGCAAGCCGATCCAGACGCGCGTGGACGCCTTCAGCGAGGCGTACCGCATGCGCGGGTACATCTATGCCTACGTCAATCCGGAGTACGTGGTTCGCGACAGCAACGTCGTCGACGTGAACGTCGACGTGTTCGAAGGCGACCAGTTCCGCCTGGGCCGTCTCGAGTTCCAGGGCAACACCACGACCAAGGACAAGGTCCTCCGCCGCGAGATCTTCCTCGAAGAGGGGATGATCATGAACATGGAGACCTTCAAGCAGAGCCTCTACAAGCTCGGGCAGCTCGGGTACTTCAAGGTCACCGAGAATCCCGACTTCAAGGTCAATCAGGAGACGAAGACCGTCGACATCACAGTCAGGGGCGTCGAGGAAGGCAAGAACGACATCCAGTTCGGCGGCGGCTACTCGGAAGGCGGCGGCTTCTTCGTGCAGTCACAGTTCGCGACCCGCAACTTCCTGGGAGAGGGCGAGAACTTCTCGCTCGGCTATCAGCGCGGCAACCGCATCAATTACTTCAGCCTCTCCTACGGCGACCCGTGGTTCATGGATACGCCGAACAGCCTCGGTGTCTCGGTCTACAACAGCGACACGCGCTATCCGCAGCGCTACGGCTACAGCGCGACCAGACGCGGCGGAACGGTTGCGTACGGATATCGAGTGGGCCGCTTCGACAGTCTGGCGATGCTGTACGGCTTCGAGCGGACGAACACACAATACGAGTTCCAGACGTTTCCCGACCAGCAGGGCAACGTTCCCATCGCCCAGGTTGGTGACTATTCGTTCACAGTGTCCTCGGTTGCGCCGACGTATCGATTCGACTCACGTGACAATCCATTCGATACCACCCGCGGCTCCCGCCTGTCACTCGGCGTCGGCTATTCAGGCGGCCCGGTGCTGGGGGGAACCATCGAGCTGGTCAAGCCGAGCGTCACGATGACCCGCTTCTGGCGCCTCTCGCGTCGCACCTCGGTCAGCGTCAATCTGGAGGGCGGATACATCTTCCCGCTGGCCGACAACTGCTCGCACACGTACGCGGAGCGGGAGGAGAGCGGGCGGACTCTCTGCGTGCCGGAAGTCGAGCGCTTCACCGTCGGCGGCGAGTATTCGGTCCGCGGCTTCGAGACGGGCACTCTGGGACCGTTCGAGACCCTGGGCGGGTCAACCGGTCCGGTGGGCGGTTACAGCTACCACGCCTACAACATGGAGTACATCACCAAGATCAATGAGCCGCTCCGCTTCGTGCTGTTCGCGGACGCGGGCCGTGCCTACGCGCACCAGGAGAGGTTCGACTTCGGCAAGCTGCGCTACTCGGCGGGCGCGGAGCTCCGCATCTTCCTGCCGGTCTTCCAGTTCCCGCTGCGGTTCATCTACGCGGTGAACGTGCGGCCGCAGGATGGCGACTTCTTCCAGGGAGTGCAGTTCACGATCGGGAATACGTATTGAGCAAGGCCGGATTAACGAGTTGTCCAGCCTCCGGCAGCGTCTGAGAACAAGAGATCATTGAGCTTCGGACAGCGTCCGCGGCGAGTCACAAAGGAGATCCCCATGAAGAAGCTAATCATTTCGGTTGTCGTGGCAGCGATCGCGGCGCCGATGTTCGGGCAGGCCAGCGCGCCGGCCCGTGTGGCCGTCATCGACGTGCAGCGCGTGCTTACGACCTCGACCGCAGGAAAAGCCGCGTACGAGCGCCTCAAGAAGATGCAGGAAGACCGCATCGAGAGGGCGAAGACGATGGACGAGGACGTCCGCAAGCTGGACGCCGACATCAACGCCAAGAAGCTCTCGCTCAGCGAGGACAAGCTCGCCGAGATGGCCAAGCAGCTGTCCGACAAGAAGATCGCCATGCAGCGCTTCGCGCAGGATGCCGATCGCGAGGTCGGTGAGGCGCGCGATCGCGCCCTTCTCGAGCTCGAGAACAAGATCAAGCCGGTCATCGACGGCATCGGCAAGGAGATGGGCCTGGCTGCCATCTTCAACAAGTACGAGTCCGGTCTGGTCTACGCGTCCGAGGCGATCGACATCACCGACACGGTGATCCAGCGCTTCAACTCCGCGGCAGGCGCGGCACCGGCCGCCACCCCGGCAGCGAAGAAGTAGCTCCACCAGAAGCCTTCCGCTCCGCGGGAGGCTTTTTCCTTTCCAAGGGGATATACAATCCGCCGCCATGTCTGGAGTGACGGTCGGCGAGATCGTCGAGCTGGTGGGAGGGAAGTACACCGGGCCGCGCGACGCGCGGGTGACCGGCGTGGCGCCGCTGGCCGAGGCCGGAGAGGACCAGATCAGCTTCCTGTCCAATCCGAGGTACGCTGCTCAGCTCGCCACCACGCGGGCCGGCTTCGTTCTGGTGGCTGAGGATCTGGAGGAGAGCTCGCCGCGCTTCATCCGCGTGCGCAATCCATACTTCGCCATGGCCACGGTGGTCAGCCGGTGGTTCGCGCACCGGCCGGCGCCCAGCGGGGTCTCCGAGCGGGCTGCCGTGGCGGCCTCGGCGAGAGTGGGCCGGAACGTCGCGGTCGGCCCCTTCACGACGATCGGCGAGAACGTCGTCATCGGCGATGGAGCCGTCATCTATCAGAACGTCTCGATCGAGGCCGAATCGCGGATCGGAGAGGGCACCATCATCTATCCGCTCGTATCGATCTATTACCGCTCGCAGATCGGCAACCGCTGCATCATCCACAGCGGGGCGGTCATCGGCGCGGACGGCTACGGATTTGCCACCGAGGGGGGGCGCCACCACAAGATCCCGCAGATCGGGAGGGTGCGGATCGGGGACGATGTCGAGGTCGGAGCGGGGACGACGATCGATCGTGGCGCGCTTGGTGAAACGGTCATCGGCGAGGGAACGAAGATCGATAATCTCGTGCAGATCGGCCACAACGTGAGAGTCGGGCGACACTGTCTGCTGGTCGCGCAGGTGGGGATCGCCGGCTCCGCCGAGCTCGGGGACTACGTCGTGATGGCGGGGCATTCGGGCATGGCCGGTCACCTCAAGCTCGGCAGCGAGGTGCAGGTCGCGGCGACGAGCGTGGTATTCGACGACGTGCCGGCGAAGATGAAAGTGATGGGCAATCCGGCAGTGCCCTGGCGGGAGTACGCGCGCCGGCTGGTGTTGCTCAAGCGGCTCCCGGAGCTTGCCAGAAAGGTCGAGGCGCTGGAGAGGAAGGCTGACTCCGAATCATGATGATGACGATCCAGGAAATCATGAAGGTCCTGCCGCATCGGTATCCGATGCTGCTGGTAGACCGCATCCTCGAGATCGAAAAGGGGCGGCGGATCGTCGGGCTGAAGAACGTCACGGCGAACGAGCAGTTCTTCCAGGGACACTTTCCCGGGGCGCCTGTGATGCCGGGTGTTCTGATCGTGGAGTCGATGGCGCAGTGCGGGGCGGTCCTCTGCCTTCTGGACCTCGAGGATCGGGACAAGAAGCTCTTCCTTTTCGGCGGCGTCGACAAGGCTCGCTTCCGCAGGCCGGTCGTCCCGGGCGATCAGATGATCATGGAGATCGATGTGCTTCATCGCCGCTCCAACACCGTCAAGCTGAAGGGCATTGCCAAAGTGGGGGGCAGCGTCGTGGCCGAGGCGGAGATGCTGTCGGTGATGACGAACCGGCCGGAGTAGGGATGGCGGCCACGATCGACGCAACGGCAGTCATCAGCAGCGAGGCGGCGCTGGCCGAGGATGTATCCGTCGGCGCCTACTCGGTCATCGGACCGTGGGTGACCATCGGCGCGGGAACGATCATCGGGCCGCACACGCGGATCGAGGGTCCGGCCAGGATCGGCGAGAGAAACCGGTTTACCGGCCAGTCGTCGATCGGGACGCCGCCCCAGGATCTCAAGTACCGCGGAGAGAAGACCGAGCTCGTCATCGGCAACGACAACGTGTTCCGCGAGTTCGTCACCGTCAACCGCGGCACCGCCGGCGGCGGCGGGATCAGCACGGTGGGCTCGGACAACTACTTCATGGCGTATTCGCACATCGCGCACGACTGCCACATCGGCTCGAACACGGTCTTCGCCAACAACGCCACTCTGGCCGGACACGTGGATGTGGGCGATCACGCCACGGTCGGCGCGTTCTCGGCGGTGCATCAGTTCTGCCGCGTCGGCGAGCACGCCTTCATCGGCGGCGCGACGATCGCCACGCAGGACGTCCTGCCCTTCGTGAAGACAGTGGGAAGCAGACCTGCCAAGACCTATGGCATCAACACGCTCGGGTTGCAGCGCAGAGGCTTCTCCGAGGAAGCGATCGAGGCCTTGCAGCGGGCGTATCGGATCCTGGTGCGCTCGAAGCTGAAACTGGAAGACGCGCTCCTCCGCATCGAGAGCGAGCTCGGTTACTCCGCCGAAGCCCGCTACTTCGCCGAGTTCGTACGCGGGGCGAAACGGGGAATCGTCCGATGATGACGGCATGAGAGTCGGCGTCATCGGCACCGGCTACCTGGGACGGCTCCACGCGAGAGTCCTGACGGAGATCCCGGAAGCGGAGGTGATCGGCTTCGTCGACACAAGCGACGAGGTGGCCGCGGAGATCGAGTCCGGTCTCTCGCTGAAGCGCTTCGGCTCGGTCGCCGAGATCGCGGGCCTGATCGACTGCGCCGTCGTGGCCACCCCGACGGTGAGCCACTTCGAGGTGGCCCGCGAGCTGATGGAAGCGGGCTGCGACGTTCTCATCGAGAAGCCGATCGCCGCCACGGTCGAGGAGGCGCAACGGCTGATCGACATCGCCGATACGCGAGAGCGTCTGATCCAGGTCGGGCACGTGGAGCGCTACAACCCGGCCATCGTGGCGACGGCCGAGCAGCTGCACGACGTCCGCTACCTCGAAGCAGAGCGCCTGGGCGTCTTCGTTGGGCGGTCGCTGGACATCGACGTGCTGCTCGATCTCATGATCCATGACCTCAACCTCGTCCTCTCGCTGCTGAACAAGAAGGTCGTGGAGATTCGCGCGCTGGGCGTGCCGGTGCTGACCGATAAAGTCGACATCGCGAATGTCCGTCTGGAGATGGAGAACGGCGCGGTGGCCAATCTCACCGCCAGCCGTGTATCGCACGAGCGCGTGCGCAAGCAACGGTTCTTCGGCAGCGATTTCTACATCTCCGTGGATACGAAAGAGCAGGAAGTGAAGGGATACCGGCTGCGGGACAAGGCCATCGTGCCTCTGGAGATCGTGGTCACGAAGAAGGAGCCGCTGCTGGCCGAGCTGGAGTCGTTCCTGGAGTGCGTGCGCGACCGGAAACGGCCGATCGTGTCGGGCATCGACGGGCTGGAAGCGGTGGACCTGGCGACGCGAGTGGCCGAGGAGCTGGAGAAGTCGATGAGCAGGCGGGGGATGGGTTGAATCGTTCACAGTTCACCCTGAAGTGCTGAGGAGACGATGGCGGAAGCGAACGTAGGCATCATCGGTGGTTCGGGCCTCTACGAGATGCAGGGGCTGAAGGTGCTCTTCGAGCGCAACGTCGAGACTCCGTTCGGCCAGCCGTCGGACCCTTACATCGTCGGCGAAGTGGACGGGGTCGGCGTGGCGTTCCTGTCGCGGCATGGGCGCGGCCATCGCCGGTTGCCGAGCGAGCTGAACTACCGCGCCAACATCTACGGTTTCAAAGTCCTCGGCGTCGACACGATTCTCTCGGCCAGCGCGGTGGGGTCGATGAAGGAGCATTACCACCCGACGGACATCGTGTTTCCCGATCAGTTCATCGATCGGACGCGCCATCGCGCCGATACGTTTTTCGGGAACGGCATCGTGGGACACATCACCTTCGCCGATCCTGTCTGCAACGCGGTCGGAGACATTTTCTCGGCTGCCGCGCGGGAGGCCGGCGCCAAAGTACACAAGGGCGGTGTGTACGTCTGCATGGAAGGACCGCAGTTCTCGACGCGAGCGGAGTCCAACCTGTACCGCTCCTGGGGCGTCGACGTCATCGGCATGACGAACCTGCAGGAGGCCAAGCTGGCGCGCGAGGCCGAGATCTGTTACTCGCCGATGGCGCTCGTCACCGACTACGACTGCTGGCATCAGAGCGAGGAAGCCGTGAGCGTGGAGAAGATCCTGGGATATCTCCGCGCGAACGCGGAGATGGCGCAGAAGATCCTGCGCTCGGCGATCTCGCGCGTGGCCCGGCGCCAGCGCGACTGCCCGTGCGGCAGCGCGCTGCAGTTCGCGATCGTCACCGACCCTTCGACGATTACGCCGAAGTTGAAGGATGATCTCGCGCCGATCATCGGCAAATACATTTCGTAGGCCTCCGGCTGCGGGCCTCGGGCCTCAGGGGAAACGACTCATGAGTATTCTGGTGGTGGGAAGTGTGGCGTTCGACGCGCTGGAGACGCCGTTCGGGAAGATCGACCGCTGCATCGGCGGGTCGGCCACGTACTTCTCGGTGGCGGCTTCGTTCTTCGCGCCGGTGGAGCTCGTGGCCGTCGTGGGTGAAGACTTCACCGACGAGGATGCGTTGGTGTTCGAGGGCCGGAAGATCGGGCTGGACGGCCTGCAGAGGGTGGCCGGCGCGAAGACGTTCTTCTGGAGCGGTGAATACGGATACGACCTCAACGTGGCCAGGACGCGCCGGACGGACCTGAATGTCTTCGCGGACTTCAAACCGGCCTTGAACGCGCAGCAGAGAAACAGCGAGGTGCTGTTCCTGGCGAACATCGATCCGGAGCTGCAGATGGAAGTGCTGAAGCAGACCAGGCGTCCGCGCCTGGTCGCTCTCGACACGATGAACTACTGGATCAGCTCCAAGCGCGACTCGCTGGAGCGGATCTTCGGCGAAGTCGATCTGATCGTGATCAACGAGGCGGAAGTGCGCCAGTTCACGGAGGAGTCGAACCTCGTCAAGGGGGCACGGGCCATCATCGCGCTCGGCGCGAAGGTCCTGGTCATCAAGCGCGGCGAGTACGGGGTGCTCATGATCACGCGCGACGCCATCTTCGCCGCGCCCGCGTATCCGCTGGAGACGGTGTTCGATCCGACCGGCGCGGGCGACACCTTCGCGGGCGGACTGGTCGGCTATCTCGCGTCGCGACAGAAGCTCGACGACCGCGATTTCCGCCGCGCCATCATCTTCGGCAGCGTGCTGGCGTCATTCACCGTCGAGAAGTTCTCGCTCGACCGCCTGCGCGAGATCTCGCTGAACGACATCCACGAGCGATATCAGGACTTCCGCGCCCTCACCCACTTCGAAGACTTCGACGCCTGAAGGCGCCCGGAGTCATTCCGCGCATTTTTCTGAACAGCCGCCCGAAGTGCGCCTGATCGGCGAAGCCGCAGGTGACGGCGATCTCGCCGAGCGGCATCGACGTGTGCAGCAGCGCGCGCGCTGCGTGCCGCAGCCGCAAGTTGCGGATGTACTCGCCCACGGACGTGGAGCGGAAGCGGCGGAAGGCTGCCGCGAGAGTGGCCCGGTGAACGCCGACGGCTGCCGCAACCGCGCTCAGAGAAACCTCATCGGCGTAACGCCGCTCGATGAACGAGACCGCATCGCTCAGCCACTGGGGCTCCGGGGCGCTGAGGCCGGCTTCGCGTGACACGCGGGACAGGAGAAGGAGAGAGAGTCCTTCCAGCGCCGCGCCCGACGCCCAGTCCCCGTCGGTGAGCTCGTGTCGCACCTCGTCCGCCAGATCGCGAAGCATTGGAGACGGCTGAAACGGACGCCGTCCGACCACGTCCAGCCAGCGGGCCTGCTCGATCGAGACGAGAAGCGTCAGCGCATCGCCGGACTGAAAGCAGTTCGCGTGACGTTCGCCCGGCGCGCGAAACTGGACGTGCCCGGCTCTCAGCTCCCGGTCGCCGTCGGCAGTCCGCTCCCGATACGATCCCTCGAGCACGAAGCAGATCTGCCCCCACTCGTGGGAGTGCTCGTCGAGTGAGAGCCCCGCGGGCATGAGCGTTTCCGCGACGCGGATTCCGTTCACTTCGCAGGACTGCACTTCGGTACCGAAGCTGTGCGCGCCGTGCATGGAGCGACGATCATACAAAACCGTTGCGACGCCCGTTCTATCCGTTTGCCGGGAAGGCGCCGAATTTGTCTTTCATGAAGAACATCGCTCGCACGATTCTGGGGATCGTGGCCGGATACGCCGTGGTCGTTCTCATGACCGAGCTCGGCTTTGGCGCCTTTCCAGACGGACGCGCGCCGAAAAACGGAGGAGTCACCGTCACCGCTCTGGCCACGATGGTTGCCGTCGCGGCTGGCTTCACCGGCGGCTACGTGGCGGCGGCACTCTCACGCCTGCGGCCTGTGGTGAGCGCGGCGATCGTCACCGTTCCCCTCGTGATCGAGTCGATCTGGCTGCTGACCACGCGGACGCCGCCGGCAGAGTTCTGGTTCGAGTTCTTCGGCGCGATCACACTCATCGGCAGCACGATTGCCGGCGGACTGGCTCGCCAGTGCTGGCTGCGCCGCTACCGCGCCGCGTAGGCGACCTCGCCTCCCACGATCGTCCATTTCACCCGCACCTTGTACAGATCGTCGGGGTTCATGGCCCAGGGGTTGCCTTCGACGACGGTGAAGTCGGCGAGCTTGCCGCGCTCGATCGTGCCGCGCGAGCCTTCCTCGAACGCCGCGTACGCGGCATCGAGCGTGAACCCGCGGATCGCTTCGGCCAGCGTCAGCCGGTCCTCCGGATACCACCCTCCGGAAGGCCAGTCCTTCTGATCCTTCCGCGTGACGGCGGCGTAGATTCCGAACCACGGATTCACCGCCTCCACGGGAAAGTCGGAGCCCAGCGCGAGCCGGGCCCCGGCGTTACGAACCTTCTGCCACGCGTAGGCGCCCCTGATCCGCTCCGGTCCGACGCGCGCCTCCGCCCAGTACATGTCCGACGTCGCATGCGTCGGCTGCATCGACGCGATGATGCCGGCGCGCCCGAGACGCGGCACGTCGGAGAGGGCGATGACCTGCAGGTGCTCGATGCGGAAACGATCGGCCGCCGTGACACCGGCCCGCTCGTACGCGTCGATCACGTTGCGCACCCCGCGGTCGCCGATGGCATGCGTGTTCGCCTGGAAGCGCGCCGCCTTCGCGCGCCGGGCCACATCGGCCATGTGATCGGGCGTGGCGATCATCAGGCCGCTGTTGCCGGGGTCGTCGCTGTAAGGCTCGAGCAGCGCCGCCCCGCGGCTGCCGAGCGCCCCGTCCGCGTACATCTTCACCGCGCGGACGGTGAGGCGCCCGCCATGATCGAGAAGCGGCCCGCGCTCGAACCACGTCCGCAGCAGGGCATCGTTGTCCGAGAGCATCACGTACACACGGATGGGGAATCGCTTCTCGTCGACCAGCTCGCGGACGGCGCGGATCGTTCCGTCGTCGGCGCCCGCGTCGTGAATCTCCGTGAGGCCCTGCGAGACGATCTCGTTCGCGGCAGCCAGCACGCGACGCTTCGTCTGTTCCGGCGTCGCCGCGGGAACGAACCGCTCGACCAGATCCGTGGCCGTGTCGATGAAGACTCCGGTCGGCTCGCCGCGTTCATCGCGGATGATCCTGCCGCCCGCGGGATCGGCGGTAGCGGCAGTGATTCCGGCCAGACGCATCGCGGCCTCGTTCGCGAGAACCGCGTGGCCGTCCACCCGGTTCAGCACGACCGGTCTGTCCGGGACCGCAGCACTCAGCGCCGCCGATGTCGGGAACTCCTTGACCGGCCAGTCGTTCTGGTCCCAGCCGCGCCCGAGGATCCATTCGCCGGGGGCGGTGGTGATGGCGCGGCCGCGAACGCGCTCGATGACCTCTTCGTACGAGGTTGTCTCACCGAGCCGGACGGTTTCCAGAGCGAGGCCGAGACCGGCCAGATGCGCATGCGCGTCGGTGAGGCCGGGGAGGATGGTGGCGTCACCGAGCTCGACGGTTCGCGCACCGGCGTGCGCGCGCACGACATCCGCCCGCGGGCCCACGTCCCCGATCAGGCCATCGCGGACGTAGACGGCCCAGCCCCGTTGTGGGGTCTGGTCAGGCCCGGCCAGGATCGTCGATGCGGTGTAAATCGTTCCGCCTGGCATGGTTGCGGTCGTACAGCCGAGCAATGGGATCAGGAAGAGCGTGACCAGAGTCCCTGCAGGCTTCATGCGGCGAATCGTACATTGCGGAATGTCAGGACCGGCATGCCGGTTTTGGCGGGCACTCAGTGAAAAGTTATTTGGTGACTGCGGTCACAGTCCTCCTCGCGACTTCGCTCGCAGCCAGCGAACGCAAGTTCACCGCGGCGGACGCCCCTGCCGCGCGAATGAAGGCGGGAAAGATCCTCATCCAGAACGACAGCCGCCACATCACGGCATTCCGTTTCGCCGGCAACATCCGGGAGGCGCTGGTGAGCCTGCGCGCAACGCGCAAGATCGCCACGCGGCCGTTCGGGAGCAGCGTGTTTCAGTCGGGCGCAGCGCTCAATGGTGGTGTGCCTTCCAGCCTCAGCGCTCACATCGCTGACGCCGCGCGAACGCACGGCGTCGATCCCCGTCTCGTCGCGGCCGTGGCTCGCCGCGAGTCGGCGTTCGACGTCAACGCGGTCTCTCCGGTCGGCGCCTCCGGCCTCATGCAGCTCATGCCGGCCACGGCGCGATACCTCGGCGTCAGGGACGTCTTCGATGCCCGGGAGAACCTTTTCGGCGGAACGCGCTATCTGCGCACGCTGCTCGACACATTTGACGGCGATCTCGACCTGACGCTCGCGGCGTACAACGCCGGCCCGGGTGCGGTGAGGAAGTACAAAGGTGTGCCGCCGTATCGTGAGACGCGCGCGTACGTCGCTGCGGTGCGCTCGACGTACGAGCGCTCCTTACTTAGTCCTTAGTCCTTAGGGGCGTGCGCAGTTCTCCTAAGGACTAAGGACTAAGGCCTAAGGACTACCCCTCCCCCCACTTCAGCTTCGTTCGCAGCACGTCGAAATAGTTCTTCTCGGGAGACTGGATGAGGAGCACGCGCTCCTCGGACTTGCGCACGCAGACGCGGTCCTCGACCAGCAGGGCCATTCCTTCCTGCCCGTCGAGGGTGACGTAGACCTCCTGCCGCTCCGGCGGCGGCACGATGCTGATCTCGATGTCGAGCTCGTCGGGCAGCACCAGGGGGCGATTGGTCAGCATGTGCGGGCAGATGGGGGTGATGACGACCGCGCCCATGGTGGGATAAACGATGGGACCGCCGGCGGAGAGGTTGTACGCCGTCGATCCCGTGGGGGTGCAGATGATCAGGCCATCGCCGCGGAACGTGGACACGAAGAGCCCGGCCACGCTCACGCGCAGCTCCACGATGCGTCCGACCGCGCCCTTGTTGATGGCCACGTCGTTCAGCACGCGATACTCGCGGCCGTCGTGCGTCGGTCCCTTGACGTGGGCGTTGAACGCCACGCGCGGCTCGACCACGTAGTTGCCGTCGAGCACCTGATTGAGCACGTTGGGGAACTCCTCGAGCCTGATCTCGGTGAGGAAGCCGAGCGTGCCCATGTTGACGCCGAGGATGGGGACGTGCTCGGGGGCGTGGCGGGCGATGGAGAGGAGGGTGCCGTCGCCGCCGAACGTGATCAGCAGATCGGTGCGCTTTCCGAGCTCCGGGCGCGGCACGCTGTTGCCGTCCTCGATGCCCTGCATGGCTTCGGCGGTGATGTCGTCGAACAGGACGACGAGTCCGCGGCTGCGAAGATCGCGCGCGACGCTCTCGGCGTACTGCAGCGCGTCATTCGAGTTCGGTTTCGCAGCGATGCCGATCGTGCGCATCGCGAGAGTGTATCGTGGGGATCGCCCTCACGCGACAACGCGGCGCACGTCGTCGGGCTCGATGGTGATCCGCTCGCCGGCGCGCTCCGGGGCGACGAAGAGGATCGGGTGCAGCACTTTCTCGAGGATGGCGCGAAGGGCCCGCGCGCCGAGCTTCTGCCGGAGCGCGGCGTTGGCGATCTCGTAGAGCGCCTCCTGCGTGAAGTCGAGCTGGATCTGATCGAGCGCGCAGAGCCGCTGGTACTCGGGCACCATGGCCTCGCGCGGCTGGGTGAGGATGGTGACGAGGTCGGAGGCGCTGAGGCCCTCCAGCTGCACGCGCACGGGCAGCCGGCCCAGCAGCTCGGGCAGGAACCCGTACTTGGTCAGGTCCTCGGTCGACACCTCGTGCGGGCCGTCGTCGTTCTCGCCGAAGAAGCCGATCGACTTCCCATCGCTGCGCTCCTCCATGTCGGAAAACGATCCAGCGCAGATGAAGAGGATGTTGGAGATGTCGATCTCGACGTAGTCGTACTTGTTCCAGTGCGCGGTGACGTTCAGGGGGACGAAGATCTTCTCGCCCTCGAGGATCTTGAGCAGGGCCTGCTGCACGCCTTCGCCGCCGATGTCGCGCGAGCCCGCTCCGGTGCGCGCGCCGCCGGAGCGCCGGGCGATCTTGTCGATCTCGTCGATGAAGACGATGCCGTTCTCCGCGGAGCTGACGTTCTGATTCGTGGCGTAGAGCAGCCGTCCGATGGCCACCTCCACGTCCTCTCCGTAATACCCGGCCTCGGTGAACGCCGTGGCGTCGTTGTACGCGAAGGGCACGTCGAGAATCCTGGCCAGCGTGCGGGCCAGATAGGTCTTGCCCGCGCCGGACGGTCCCATCATCAGGATGTTCGATTTGCGGATGGAGACTTCGCCGCCGAACTTGAGGTACTCGATGCGCTTGAGGTGGTTGTACGCCGCGATGGCGAAGACTTCCTTGGCGTGGCGCTGCCCGATGACGTACTGGTCGAGCTGCTCGAAGATGCGCCGGGGTGTGACGTGGAGGAAGCGATAGATCTCACGCTTTTCCTTCATCGGGCGCCTGCGATCGAGTATAGCACCCGCGCAAAAGAGTGACCTTCGCGCGCGCGGGCGCTCGATTTTTTGACGCGCGCCCGCGACCTTCCTTCCCGCAAATCACGCTGCGTCTGCGGCTTACGCATTCCGCCCCGCTGGACGTCCGCTTGAACCAGACGGCGGCGGAAAGGAGGTGATGCGAAGAGAGCGCAGAAAGAAGACGTGATGTTTTCGACTCCGGTCAAGTGTGTGAGATCAGCCAAATCAACGAACAGAAAAACTGAAAGGAGATAGTGACCCATGCGGAAGTCCCATTCCATCCTTCTCATCGCAGTTCTCATGACCTCTCTGGCAGCGACGGTGTTCGCCGCGGACGCGCAGAACGCGCTGCCCGCCGGCGTGGTCAACATCAACACCGCCGATGTGACCCAGCTCTCGTATCTGCCGCGCGTCGGCAAGGCCGCCGCGCAGCGCATCGTCGACTACCGAACCGAACATGGCCCGTTCGCGAAGCCGAGCGATCTCATGCAGGTGAAGGGATTCGGCGAGAAGACGTTCGAGCGCATCGCGCGCTACCTCACCGTCGACGGCAAGACCACGCTCAGCGCGAAGGTGAAGAGCCCGGTCAAGCCGCGAAGCAAGCCCTCCACAACGGCGTCTGAATAGCGCCGTCCCACCCCCCGGGCCGCCCTTCGGGGCGGCCCCCTCGAAGACGAGAGGAGGTCAGCTGTGCAGCGACACGGAGAGAGAGGATTCACGCTCGCGGAGACCATCACGGCCGTGGCCATTGCCGGCTGCGTGCTTCTCTGCTCGATTCCCGCGTTTGGCACGATGCGCCGCCGCGCCGCCGTGCGGGCCGCCGCGGCGGAGCTGCGCGGTGTGTTCCACCTGGTGCGCTCGCGCGCTCTGGCCCGCGCCGGCAACTCGGCTGTGAAGTTCACGCAGGTTGGAGCAGTCTGGCAGTACGCGATCTACGACGATGGTGACGGCGACGGCGTCCGCAACGACGACATCGCGCGCGGCGTCGACCGCCGCGTCCTCACCGCGCGCTGTCTCTGGCAGCAGCCGCAGATCGTCTCGATCGCGCTGCCGGACTACTCGATCAAGGACCCTGATGGCGAGGTAATCGCCCCCGGTGCATCACCGGTCCGCTTCAACCGCTCCACCCTCTGCTCGTTCTCGCGCCTCGGCCAGGCCACTCCGGGAACGATCTACCTGACGGACCGCGCCGGCGAGGTGTACGCCGTCCGCGTGTACGGGGCGACGGCGAAGATCCGCGTGCTGCGCTACGAGCCGGGAACGGGAAAGTGGGTGGCTCGGTGAGGGGCGAAAAATGCTCCGATGCGCGCGGCCGGGAATGGCCTCGCCCAAAGGGCCGGTCAGACTCCGCGGCGTTTCACCACCACCTGCTCCGCCTCGTACGTCTGAATGGCCGACAGCGTCGTGCCCCGCAGGAACTCATCCGCGAACGCCTCGCTGAGAATGCGGCCGTCCATGTCGCGACCGACGGGCAGACCGGCGGCGAAGAGAATGGTCGGGACGATGTCGGCGACGTAGCCGGGCGCCGGGTTCGGCCTGTGGACGACGCCCTCACCCCGCAACAGCGCGAACCCGTCGTCGGAGCCGGGATCTTTGCGCAGCTCCCGCGCCAGGACGGCGTACGCATTTCCGGGCAGCTCCGGCGGCACGACCGCGGATGGAGAGCAGATCACCAGCAGGTCGCCGGGATGGGCGCGGGAGACTTCGGCCAGCATGCGATCGATGGCCTGCGCATACGCGCGCAGAGCATCGCCCTTCGCCGAGGTGCGGGACGGCAGCTCGTTGGTGTAGATGTGGAGCGCACGCTGGGTTTCCGAGAAGCCCTCCAGCGCCACGACTCGGAGATCGAGTCCGCTGCTGGCCGTCGCGGCCTGCATGGCGGCGCGGTCGAGCGCGAATGCCGCGACGATCTCCGCCCCCTTCACGGTCCCGCTGAACCGCTGCGTCACCGCGGTCATCACCGAATCGTTCGGCGGAGCGGGCAGTGGTTTCGTCGAGTCCGGCCAGCTGATCGCCGTTGCGTTGAGCCCGACGCGCTCGAAGAGAGTCCACAGCGGGAGCGAATCGCCGGCGGGGAGCTGTGCCGAGATCCGCTTCACCGGCGGGATGAGCCCCCAGGCGCGAAAGCCGACGCCGCTCGGCAGCAGGAGATAACGCTCCTCCGGATCGGACCCGCTGAGCGGCGTTCGGTAGGAAAAGCGGCCGGTGACGCCGTGCCGCGACGGCAGCTTTCCGGTCGCCAGCGTGGCCCACAGAGCTTTCCAGCTGGTCGTCTCGAACGGGGTGAGCCGCGTGAAGTAGGACGTCGCTGCAGTCCCCTCCAGGAAGGGCAGCAGTCCTTCCCCGCTCATCGTCACGATCCAGTCGTAAGGCAGGTTCCGAATGGCCACGAGAGTGACGTTGCGGCGTCCGGCCACATTGCCGACATCGGCAACGACCACGTTGCGCCTCTCCGTGCGATAGCTCTCCCGCCGCTGGTAGAGGAAGAACGACGACAGCGCAATGAGCACGACGCCGATCACGAAGATCGTCCGCGACGTGCGCCGGTCCGCCGTCCGCTCGATGACCCAGAGCAGGAGGAGCAGGAACGACACGAATGTGATGAGGGTCGTGGCCTTGGAGAGGTTGCGCACCGCCCCGATGGGCAGGTAGATCCTGAACACCGTGAGGTTCATCCAGTAGATGGCCGAGGCGATGAACGCGGCCAGCACGACGAAGCCGAAGCCGTGCGCCCTGTACGACTCGAGTGCCGGCAGGCCGAAGATGCGCACCCGCAGCTTGCGAAGGAGCCAGAGCGCCGAGCCGAACAGCAGGCCGCAGATCACGCCGTACACCAGCGTCACCGTGAGGAGCCTCATCGGCGTGATGTCCACCTGCGGGTTCAGGAAGTAGAGCAGGTGGGCCATGTAGAGCCCGAAGATGGCTCCGGCGGCAACGCGTTTCAGGTACGCCCATCGGACGTGCAGCGACACGGGCACAGTCTAGTGTGGATCGCGCCGTGATCACCGCCGACGACGTGCGCGCATGCGCCACCCGCGCCGGCATCGCCGACCTTTTCCGCCGCCTCGGATATCCGGTGGCGCCGGTCAGGATCGAGTCCGAGGAGTGCGGGAGGGCGGGGATCAGGACGCCGTGGAACGGGAACGCCGAGATCTACCTGCTGGCCAGGAGCAGGCGGCTGGACGTGCTGCTGGTGGAGGGCGCGGTGGACGATGAATCGGTGCGAATATTCATCAATGACTATTCAGCGCACAACGTTCTGACGAAAAATATAGTTGCAATTAATAAACACCAATCAGACACGCTATCAATATTCGGTTTATCAGAGCGTAAATCGTTACTCCGACTGGACGTGAGGATCGGGCAGCCCAGCCGTCACGCCCTCGACCGGCTCAACCTCATGTCACTCCACGGAGCGGACGACCGCGCCGCGGGACGGATCATAGACCGCGCCCTCGATCGGGCCGCGGTGACCAGGCAGTTCTTCGTCCGCTTCCGCACGGCTCTCGGGCGCGTGACGGCTGCGCTGGCCGCCGCCCTCGCGTCGGCGGGTGCGGACGAGGTCCGGAACGAAGCGCTGCTGATCCTGTCGCGGCTGCTGTTCCTCTCCTTCATCCAGGAGAAGGGCTGGCTCAACGGCGAGCGGCGCTTCCTCATCGATCGCGTGGAGCGGTGTGTGGCGCATGACTGCGACTTCTTCTCCACGGTTCTCCTTCCGCTCTTCTTCGGCTGTCTGAATACGCCTGTCCTCGATCGCGCGGTCGATCTCGGGGCGATCCCGTACCTCAACGGCGGACTCTTCGAGCCCTCGACGTTCGAGCGGCGCCATCCCGAGCTTCACGTGCCGAACGACGTGATGTCCGACGTGCTCGAGAACGTGTTCGAGCGATTCGACTTCACGGTGGATGAAGGCGACACGGCGGGAACGCGGGTCGACCCGGAGATGCTCGGTCGCGTGTTCGAGTCGCTGATGGCCGCGGACGAGCGCGCGGCCAGCGGCAGCTTCTATTCGCCGAAGGAGATCGTCGACGCGCTCACCGCCGGGGCCATCGTGGAGTGGCTGGCAGGCGGAGAGCCGGCCGTCCGCGACGATCTGGCGGCGGTGTGCTGCGGCGGCGCGCCCACACCGCGATTGCGCGCGGCCTCGGCCAGCGTCCTGGAGCGCCTCCACTCCATCACCGTCCTCGATCCGGCCTGCGGCTCCGGCGCATTCCTGCTCTCCGCTCTGGATGTGATCGAGCGGATCACGCGGGCGCTGTCCCCCGAGCGGCCCGCCGCTCTCCGCCAGCAGATCGTGGAGCGGTCGCTGTACGGCGTCGACGTGAAGCCGGAGGCGGTGCGCTTGTGCGAGCTGCGGCTGTGGCTGGCGATCGTGTCGACCGATGACGCCACGGTGGAGAACGTCCGCCCTCTCCCGAACCTCGATCGCAACGTCCTGCAGGGCAACTCGCTCCTCGGGCCGCTCGACTTCCTCGCGGCCGGCCGCGGCGGGGTGTACCGCGAGTGGGCCTACGGTCTGCGCGCGCAGCGCGACCTCATCGCGCGCTATCGCACGGCCCGCCGCGACGAGCGTCCGGCCCTGTCCCGGCTCATCCGCGAGAACGACCGGCGCCTGGCCACCGACCTGCTCACGCAGGCCGTTGAGGATGACGAGAAGGAGCTGGCGCGGGTCGTGGCGCCGGCGCGCGACCTCTTTGGCGACGCGGCCGCGGTCGACGAGCAGCGCTGCCGCGAGCTGCAGGATCGCATCGCCGCCAATCGCGAAACGCTGGAGGATGTCGATGAAGGGCGGCTGGACTTCTTCTCGTTCGACGTCCACTTCGCGCACGTGCTCGCCGGCGGCGGCTTCGACGTCGTGGCCGGCAATCCGCCCTGGGTCCGTCACGAGCGGATCGATCGCATTTCGCGGCGCCAGTACCGCGAGCGCTACGCGTTGTTCCGCGGCTCGCGCGGCACCGCCGCGGTTCATCAGCCCGACCTGTCGATCGCGTTCGTCGAGAAAGCGGTCCTGCTGACCGCGCCCGGCGGCATCGTCTCCATGCTGCTGCCGGCCAAGATCGCCAACGCCGCCTACGCGTCGCGGCTGCGCCGCTTCGTCCGCGAAGAGCTCACCATCGTCGCCATCACCGACTGGACCGGCGAGCGCCGCAACCTGTTCGATGCCGACACGTTTCCGCTCGGGCTGACCGTGCAGCGTCGCCGCCCCGGGCCGGATCAGCGGGTCACCATCGCCGCATCGGGCTCGACGTTCGCGACGCTCCAGAGCGGGCTCGAGGTCGCGCGAGCGGACGCGGCCTGGCGGCTCGTTCCGCCACCCATCGCCGCGATTCTCGAAAGGCTCCGGTCCCGTTTCGCACCGCTCGAAGAGACGCTCGCGCGCCGCCCTCTCATGGGGGTGAAGACCGGCGACAACAAGCGCTTCTTTCTCGAGGGAAGCATCTCGCGCGGGAAGCTGGTCACTACCGACTCCATCGCCATTCCGCTCGACGCCGTCTGCCGCTGCGTGCGCGGCCGCAACGTCCGGCGCTGGTCCTGCCAGGAGTCGGAGTGGATGCTGTGGCCTCCGCGCGGCGGCTGGCGCGACCTCCCGTCGTGGCTGCAGCAGCTCGCCGTGCGCCGCGGCGCAGAGCCCGCCGCGTTCCGGCTGTCGTTCGTGAGGCCCGAGCACGTCGGCGTCAAAGTGGCCTGGAAGGATGTGTCGCGCGCGATGGCCGCGGCCGTGCTGCCGGACGTGGTCCACATCTCCGGCCGTGCGTTTCCGCTCGTCCCGAACCAGACGCTGTACTCGATCGACTGCGCGTCGCTCGACGAGGCCTACGTCATCGCCGCGATGCTCAACTCGGTCGTCGCCGGCGCCCTGCTTCTCGAGACGGCCGAGCGCGCCAAGGACGATCACTTCCGCTACTTCGGCTCCCTGGTCGCGGCGCTCCCGCTGCCGCGCGTTCACGATCGTCCCGGCTTCCAGTCGCTCCTCCGCCTCTCCCGCTCCGCTCACCGGTTCGGCCGTGCGCCCGAGGAGCTGGAGGAGGTGGTGGCGGGGCTGTACGAGGTGACGGGGCGCGAGCTCTCGCTCCTCCGCGAGTGGTCCGAACGGAAGGTCGGTGCTCGCTGAACATCAGCTCGTCGCTGTCGCCCGCATCGCTGAATTGATCGACGAATGCGGCGGCGCGATCCTGGCCGACGAGCCGGGACTCGGAAAGTCCTTCGTGGCCGCGGCGTGCGCGGCGGGAGAGGAGGGAGTGGAGGTGATCGTCCCCGCATCGCTGCGCAGCCAGTGGGCGGAGACGCTGTCGATGTTCGGCGCGACGGCGCGGATTCTCACGCACGACGGCATCATCGGCGACCCCTTCGTTCCGCAGCCGCAGCGGAGGCTGGTGATCGTGGACGAGGCGCACGGCTTTCGCAACCCCCGCACGCAGCGATACGCGGCGCTGGCCCGTCGAACCGCCGGAGCGGGAGTCCTCTTGCTGACTGCGACGCCGATCTGCAACAGCGTCGATGACCTCAAGGCGCTCATCGACCTGGTGACGCCGGATGACGGCCTCGCGGCGCGAGGGCTTCCCTCGATCGACAGCGCGTTCGAGAGGCGTGACCCCGAGGCGATCGCGGCGATCGTGTCGGCGCTCGTCATCCGGCGGACTCGCGGACAACTTCCCGAGCATCTGCAGTTCGGATCGCTGCGGCGGCGCGTGATCCGCCATCCCGCGAACGCCACGATCGACGCGGCGATCGACGCGCTCCAGTTCCCGCTGGTCGCCCCGAGCGCGATCCTCCGGCAGTTCCTCCGTCGCCGGCTCGAGTCCAGCCCGGCCGCGCTGATGGAGTCTCTCCGCCGGCAGCGGCGTTTCTACGAGCGAGCGCTGGAATGCTTCGCCGCCGGCCGCACACTGCCCAAGCGCGAATACCGCCGCGTCTTCGCGCACGAAGAGGATGCCGACGCGTTTCAGCGGGTGCTCTTCTGGGAAGTGTTCGTGCCGCAGACGACGAGCGCGAGCGCCGCCGTCGTCGAGGACGAGATGCGGCGCATCGACGAGCTGATGGTGGCCACCGGCGAGATGGACGACCCCAAGCGCGAGACACTGATCGATCTCATCGGGTCTCCGGGAGAGCCGGTGCTGGTCTTCAGCGGCTGGGCGGCCACGGCCGCCGACCTGTGTGACGCGCTTCGCGCGCGGCGCCGCGTGGCCCTTGCCACGGGCCGCGCGCGTGATGCTGCCGGGCAGGCCATCGAGGCATTCCGGCGCGGGGAGGCCGACGTGCTCGTCTCCACCGATCTGGGTGCCGAAGGGCTGAACCTGCAGCGCGCCGGCATGGTCATTCATTACGACATCCCCTGGAATCCCGTGAAGCTCGAGCAGCGCGACGGCCGCGCGCATCGCATCGGCCAGCAGCGCGACTCCGTCGAGGCGGTCTACTTCATCCCGGAGGGGCGCGACAGCGGGGTGATGCCGGTCGTGGTGGCGAAGAATCGCGCGCGCCGGCGGGTCTTGAGCGGAGCGGCGCGCGCCGGCGACGGCCGGAACGGCCCTCGATCCGCCACGCTGCGCCCTCGCGTGACCGCCGGCGCCGCCATCGTCCCGTTCATCAGGGCGGTGGAGGCCAGCGGGTTCTCCGTACCGGATGAACTGGTCCGCCGGCACCGCGCCGGGCTGGAGCGGCTTCTCTTGTCGATGAGCGGAGAGTTCATCGACGCGCCCCGGCTCGCCGATCTCGCCGCCCTGGCGGAGCTCGAACCGTGGGGGAGGTCACGGCTCATCCGGTTCGCGCACCTATAATCGCCCCGTGGACCTGCTCATCCTCGACGACGAGGCCTCACTGCGTGACTTCCTTGGGATCGTGTTCGAGGAGGAGGGGTGGCGCGTGGAGGCCGCGGCGAACCTGGCCGAGGCGCGGGTGTGTCTGCAGAAGAACGAGCCGGATCTCATCCTGTGCGACCTCATGGTCCCGGACGGCTCCGGGATCGAGCTGCTGCGCGAGGCCAAGGAGAAGAACCCGTCCATCGCGGTCATCATGATCACGGCCCACACCTCGACGAAGTCGGCGGTGGAGGCTCTGAAGGCCGGCGCGTTCGACTACATCGCCAAGCCCTTCGACATTGAAGAGCTGAAGATCATCGTCCGCAAGGCGGTGGAGCGGAAAGAGCTCGAGGACGAGAACCTTCACCTCCGCTCCGCGCTGGAAGAGCGCTTCACGTTCGCCAACATCATCGGCAAGAGCTCGAAGATGCAGGAGATCTTCTCGATCGTGCAGCGGATCGCGCGTACGACGTCGACGGTCCTGATCTCCGGCGAGTCGGGCACGGGAAAAGAGCTGATCGCCCGGGCCATTCACTACAACTCCGGCCGGCGGGGCAAGTTCGTTTCGATCAACTGCGGCGCGCTGCCCGAGACGCTGCTCGAGTCCGAGCTCTTCGGACACGAGCGCGGCGCATTCACCGGCGCGATCCGCGAGAAGCGCGGCCTGTTCCACGAGGCCGATCGGGGGACGATCTTCCTCGACGAGATCGGCGAGACGTCCACGGCCATGCAGATCAAGCTGCTGCGCGTGCTGCAGGACCGCGTCGTGCGCAGGGTGGGGTCCACTGTCGAGGTCACCGTCGATGTCCGCGTCATCGCCGCGACCAACCGCGATCTCGCGGACTCGATCCAGAAGGGCACGTTCCGCGAGGACCTCTTCTATCGCATCAACGTCATCCCCATCGAGCTGCCGCCGCTGCGGCATCGAAAGGAAGACATCCCTCTGCTCGTCGAGCACTTCATCGCCAAGTTCGGCGCGAACCTCGGTGTCGAGCCGCGGCGGATCTCATCGGACGCCATGCGGGCCATCGAGAAGTATCACTGGCCTGGAAACGTCCGCGAGCTGGAGAACGTGGTGGAGCGGATGCTCGCGCTGGAGACGTCCGACAACCTCACGACCAAGTCGCTGCCCGAGCACGTCCTTCTGGGCGGCCGGATTCCCGACGCCACCTTCGACCTGCCGGCGGAGGGTATCTCGCTGCAGGATCACCTCGAGGCCATCGGCAAGATCTTCATGCTCAAGGCGCTGGAGCGGGCCGGAGGAGTGCAGACGCAGGCCGCCGAGCTGCTGAGGATGTCATTCCGTTCGTTCCGCTACTACGCGAAAAAGTACGAGCTGCTTCCGAAGGACGGGAAGCACGAGGATGTCGTCGAGGTCGAGAGTGAGCAGTAGGTGGGCCGTCGCTCTCATGATCGCCATCGCCGGCTGTACGCAGCCGCCGGCGCAGCCTCCAACCATGCAATCTGAGGCCTCGTCGCTTCCGACCGTGACGTTTCCCGACGGCTACGTGGTGCGTGTGGAGGTGGCCGCGACCGACGAGCTGCGCGCCCGGGGCCTGATGTTCCGCGACCGGCTTCGCGAGGGCTACGGGATGATCTTCATCTTCGCCCGGATGGACGTGTATCCGTTCTGGATGAAGAACACGCTCATTCCGCTCGACATGATCTGGATCGACGACGACAGACGGATCGCCCATGTGAAGCACGACGTGCAGCCCTGCCAGGCCGATCCGTGTCCGAGCCATGACCCCGGCGTTCCGGCGCGCTACGTCCTGGAAGTGGCGGGCGGTGTCGCGCGCCAGCACGGCCTCAGGGAAGGGGATCGGCTCCAGTTTTCGGGCCTGCCGTAGTTACAGTCCGGCCTCCCGCGGAATGGCCGCCGGAAAAGGCGGCGTTTCGAAGAGAACCGTGTTCCGATCGAAGGGCCAGAACCTCCACTCCGTCTACGTGCTGCTGTTTCTCTGCATCGCGTTCTTCTTCCTCGAGCACCAGGACGCGGACAAATATGCCCGGCTGTTCTCGTTCAATGCCGACGCGGTCGCGAGCGGCGAGATCTGGCGCCTGCTCACGTACCAGTTCACGCAGGCGGGGCAGGGGTGGTTCGCGTTTCCCAAGCCCGTCGTCCTGTTTTTCACGCTGCTGCTGCTCTACCTCATGGGCTCGGCGCTGGAGGAGGCGTGGGGAACGGCTCACTTCCTGGCGTTCTTCCTGATCTCGGCGGTGGTCTCGGCATTCGCCGCGGCCATCCTGGGCATCCCGCTCCTCGGGTCCTACTTCGTCAATTTCACTCTTCTGTTCGCATACGCGGCGACGTATCCGCAGCAGACGTTCTTTCTGTTCGGCGTGATGCCTGTGCGCGTGCGGTGGCTCGCGTACGTTGCGGCCGCGGTTCTCCTGGCGGGGGTCGTGGCCGGAGGTGACTCGAACACGGCCGCCTTCGCCGGCGCTGCCGCGGCGTTCCTCTACTACCTCAGCCAGCGCGTCCGTATCGTCATGATCGATCCGAACCTCGAGAGCGCGCCGGCCGACAATGCATCGATCCGCAACGCGGCGCGCTTCGTGGCCGTGAAAAAGGCGGTGGCCGGCGAACGTGCGGCCGAAGTCGACCGCCTCATCACGCAGTTCGAGCGCGAGATCGTGAAGGGCGTGAACATCTGTCCTCCGCCCGACTACAAGCCGGAGAATGCCGACGGCTACTGCATCCGCTGTGACGGCTTCGCGGAGTGCTCGGCGAGGTACCTCGCGTTGAATCGCCCCCCCGCGGCCGTGCCTGAGGCTCCGGCGGTGCCGGAAGGGACCTAGCCCGGGCCTCGGGCCTCGGGCCTCGGGTTACGATCCGGAACCGGCCGGCGGTCCTGAGGGCGGCTTGTCGCCTCCGCCCCCGCGCCGCCTGCGGCGGAACCGGCGCTTGCGCTTCGGACCGCCACCCCCGCCGCCACCGCCCTGGGGAGGTGGTTCTGTGGAGGGACGCGCGTTTCGCGCGTCGCCGGCGGCCGGGACGGGCGCCGCTCCAGTCGCGGCCGGTGGTGTTGCCGGGGGCGCACCGCCGCGGTCGCGTCCACGGCCGCGACGGCGCCGCCGTCTTCGAGAGGCGGGCTCTTGCTGTGGCGTCTGTGCAGCTTTCTGCTCGCCTCGTTGAGGAGGGGGCTGCGGCTTCTGCGGCCGCTGATCGCGCCGGCGTCCGGGCTGCTGGGGACGCCGCTCGCCTCGTGGCGGGCGCTGCTGCGGCGAGGTCCGGCGGTCCTCACGCGCGGTGCGTGCCGTGCCGGTCCGCTGCTCGAACTCCTGCAGCTTCTTCTGCATGAAGCGCCTGGTCTGCGCCTCCTGCTTCAGCCGGACCTGGTCGTGACCGCAGTAGGGACAGCGCCGCCATCCTTCGGGATACGTCTTGCGGCAGCTGGAACAGAGAACACTCTTCGGTAGCGGCATCGTCGCGACGGGCGCGCATTGTACACTTCGGCGCGAGAGGCGCCCTTGGTCGAGAAGGTTAACGGAGAACGGCGGAAAACGCTCGAGACGCTGCTCTCGCTCGCCGAAGACGGGGCTGGAGGGGACGAGTGCTGGGACGAGCGTCACGCGGCGCGCCTCCTGCGCTCGCAGTCGTCTCCGGAGGAGCTGCGGGAAATCGGAGCGAGCGAGGGGGCGATCGAGCAGATCTTCCGCGAGGAGAGCGTGGCTGGGAGCGCGCACGGATCGTTCACGGTCCGGGTGGAAGCGCGGTTCGAGGCTGCGCACTTTCTGCGCGAGTACCGCGGGATTTCCGAGCCCCTTCACGGGCATTCGTACAAGGTGGAGGCGGACCTGGCCGGCCGGGGCGGCGGGCTCGACGACGACGCCATCGCGGTCGATTTCGTCAGCGCGAAGCGCAAGCTGGAAGTCCTGGCCCGGAAGCTCGACTACGTCTGCATCAACGACGTCCCCCCTTTCGACGAGGTGAATCCCTCCGCCGAGAACATCGCGGCGTGGTTTCATCGCCAGCTGAGTCAGGCTGTCGCGGAGGAGAACGCGGTCGTCACCGCCGTCACGATCTGGGAAGGGCCGGTGAACGCGGTGAAGTACGAGCCGTGAGCGTGAGTGAGAAATGCAAAAGCTCCCCAACCACACCGCGCTGAAGGAATGGTCGAGCGTCATCGACTCGCTCGGCCGCGGCGAGACCGTCCTGCTGATCCGCAAGGGCGGCATCGCCGATCCCACCTTCGGTGTCGAGGCGCCGCGGTTCTATCTCTATCCGACGTATTTTCATCAGGGGGAGAGCGACGCGCGTCCCCTCGTCACGATCACGCATTGGGCCGAAGTGGCGCGGACGTGGGAGGTGCGCGATCTCGCACTGCTCCATCGCCTGGCCAGGCTGGCCGGCGTGCCGCCCGAGACGCTCGATGCCCGCTACCGGTTCCGGCCCGATCAGGCGCTGCATGTCATCGGGCTCCGCGCCTTCGAGCTGCCCGCACCGGCGCAGGTCCAGTTCCGCGAGGAGTACGCCGGGTGCCGGAGCTGGGTCAGCGTCGAGGAAGAGATCGACACGGAGGGATCGCGGCCTGTTCTCTCCGAAGCCGGGCTGAACGAGAAGCTCGATGAGGTCGACGCGCTGCTCACAGCCGCGGTCTGACCCGAGGAGACGCGTCCCGTGGAGTTGATCGCGGTCGTGATCATGATCGTCGGCGGCATCGGCATCGCCGTGTTCGTCCTGGCGGCTTTCGCGATCGGACGGGACGATGGCGATCGCGCCGGGGGTCAGGAGAGAGCGAGCCGCGCGGAGCTGGCCGCGTCGCTGCTCTACCAGGTCCTCGTGGCCGGCGGCGTTGCCGCTGACGACGCTCTCCGCCACGTGCGCCGTGAGGCCGGACTGGCCGCGAGGATCACGCAGCGGATCGACGTCCCGAGCTGGGCCGGCTCGTTCGCGCAGCAGTCGACGCTGGCCGACCGCCAGCGTCTCCTGGAGACCGCGGTGCAGCTGGCCATCGCCAGGGAAGGGGCCATTCCGCTCCGCCAGTACTGCACACTGCTCGACCTCAGTTTCTCGCTCGGATTTCAGACCGATGCGCTGGCGCGCCTGCGGGAGCGTTACGGGTTCGACTACATCGACCATGCGAAGGATGCGCGGCCGCGTGACGCCGACCGCGGCGGAGGGGCCACTGCCCTGTTCCAGCGGGAGGAAAGCGTCGATGTGGCGTCGCTGCTCGGTCTGCTCGAGCTCGCCGGAGAGCCGTCGCGGCAGCAGATCATCTCCGCGTACCGGCGGCTGGTGGCGCAGCACCATCCCGACAGGGTGTCCGACAAGTCGGTCCAGGCGCAGGACCGGGCCGCGGCGCGATTCATCGAGCTCACCCGCGCCTACGAGCGCCTGCTCGCCGTTTTCCGGGATTGATTTTCGATCCGGCCCATGCGAGAATCGCATTTCGGGAATTTCCGGCTGTTCACTGTTTGTTCACAGCCGGTTCGCCAGCAGTTCCCTCCTGGAGTCCGTATCTTTCACTAACCATTGAAAACTTTCGAGGGCGTTCGTGTCCGTCGCTGGAGACGCGACCCCTCGCTGAAACGTTTTAGCTGCAGCAACTTGCACGAAAACCCGAGACCAGGCCGTAACTAATTTATTTGTTGCTGCATCTAATGATGCATGCGGCACGGAGTATGAAGTTTTCTCCGGTGTGCTGAACAGGGAGAGATGATGAAGACCGCCGAAGCCTACGAGCATGAGCAGGGCTGGGATTTCGAGAGGGCAGCCATGCCCTACGTGGACTCCCTCTACAACACCGCCTACCGGATGACGCGGAACTCCGAAGACGCGGAGGACCTCGTTCAGGAGACGTATCTCAAGGCCTACAAGTACTACGACAAGTTCGAGGAAGGCACGAACTTCAAGGCGTGGCTCTTCAAGATCATGAAGAACACGTTCATCAACAACTACCGGAAGAAGAAGCTCACGCCGCACAAGATCGACTTCTCGGAGATCGAAGAGTCGTACGAGCGGGTGATCCAGAAGAACGCTCCGGACCTGATCAAGGATCCTGAGACCGACATCTTCCAGGACATGATGGACGAGGACGTGAAGCGCGCCCTCGACTCGCTCCCGCACGACTACAAAATGGTCGTGCTGCTCGCGGACATCGAAGGTTTCTCGTACAAGGAGATCGCGGAGATCCTCGACTGCCCGGTCGGCACCGTGATGTCGCGGCTCTATCGCGGCCGCAAGATGCTCGAGCGCACGCTGCTCGAGTACGCTCGCAAGTACGGATACATCCGCGGAGGGGCCGAGCCCGCCAAGATGCGCTCGCGCAAGGACGAGCAGAAGCCTCGCAAGAAGAAGGATTCCGCCGACGAGGAGACAGAAGCGGCCGAGCCCGAGGAGAACGAGGAAGAAGTGCTGTTCGCCGGGGCACCCGAAGAGGAGTTCGAGGAGTTCGAGATCGAAGAGGAAGAAGAAGAGGAGCGCTTCGAGATCGAATAATTCCCGCCAACGGTTTGAAAAGGGCGCCGCCAGTCCTGGCGGCGCCCTTTCTTTTTTTCAGGAATGTTGGCCTGTCGCTCGCAGTTGGACAGGCCCGAGTGTCGTCACTTCACACAGCAGGCAGGCACACGATGCTTTGTCGCGACATCCAACGCGTTGTCTATTTTTTCCTCGACGGCGCGCTTGGTGAGAACAAGAAGCAGGACTACAGCAACCACCTCTCACTCTGCCCGGACTGCCAGGCGCGTACGAAGTTCCACAGCCGCATCCGGGCATTCGTCCAGTCCCGCCTGGCCCGCATCACGGCTCCCGATCGTCTGAAGATGCGTCTGACGCGCTCGATCCGGGCGTTCCGGGCCGAATGGTCTCGCTGAAGACGGCGGGGGCTCGCAGCGAAAGCCTGATCCTCGTCTCGAGCAATCCCAACAAAGGCATCGAAGCAGAGCGGATCCTCGGCGTTCCCATCCTCCGTGTCGCGCTGGCCCTGCCGGAGATTCAGGCCGCCACCGTCGAAGAGATCACCCGCCACAAGCTCGAGGTGGCCCGCACCAAGGGCTATGCCCGCATCATCGTCGAAGATGTCTCCCTCGGCTTCGACGAGCTCGGCAACTTTCCGGGACCGTACGTTCGCTGGCTGCTCGAGGCGGCCGGCGGAAAGGGTCTGGCCGCCATCGCATACGCGCTCAACAATCGCGCCGCCAGAGCCCAGTGCTGCGTCGTCTACTGGACCGGCAGCCAGGGCAGGGTCTTCATGGGTGAGACCGCCGGCGAGATCCTCGTCGAGCCGCGCGGCCAGCAGCACTTCGGCTGGGATGCCTGGTTTCAGCCGTCGGGCTCGAATCAGACGTTCGCGGAGATGACCGCGGATGAGAAGGATGCCGTGTCGCATCGCGGGAAGGCCTACCGCCAGCTCGCTGCCTACCTCCGTGAAGAGGCGGCTGCCGCCCCTTCCGCGGGACAGGGCTGACGCGAGAAGCGGACACCTTTTCTGGCCGGCTCAGCAACTCCGCGAGCCGTTCCCTCGTAAGTACCTCTAAATGGGGTGGTTGGTCCGCCGGCCGCGGCGGGGACAACTGGCAGGCCGCTTGAAGTGTCTGACTGTACGGAAAGGGGGAGCCCATGTGGGTGTTTGACGGAGAGAATTGGATCAACGAAGACGCGGCTGAGCAGAAGCGCGAAGTCGAGATCCCGGTTCGAATCGAGCAGTTCGTGCCCGAGCTGCAGGTGATCGAGGTCGTTCCGGTTCCGAAGAAGATCCCCGTCCCCTTCCCTCTGCCGTAACGCAGTCGACCCTCTTTTGAATGGGAGCGCCGCCGGACCCGGCGGCGCTTTCTTTTTGTGGAGCGCCGCCATTCCCGGCGGCGTTTTCGCCCGAGGCCCGAGGCCTACTTCGGCGTATACCGCTCCAGAAACTCGATGACCACCGGCTCGATCGAGTCCTTCGCCACGGTGAAGATCCGATCGGCGTGGTAGTTCCCCTCCACGTCCAGGATGTGCAGCTCTTTCGGCTCGTTGGCGCTCTCATAGAGCGCCACGGAGTGTTCGTGGCCGACGAGCCAGTCGTTCTTGACGTGGATGAGTGAGATGGGGACGCGCAGATCCTTCACGTCGTCGATCGCGCGCAGCTTCGCGCTCCTGCGCATCCTCCACTCGAATCGGGGCTTCTTCATGGCCTGGGACACGGCGATGTGGCGGTGAATGGTGAAGGGGTTGATGCGGGGGGTGATCAACGTGAAATCCGCGACCGGTGAGATGAGCAGGAGCGAGGCGATCGGCAGCCCGTGACGGGCGGCGGCGGAGATGGCGATCGCCCCGCCGTACGACAGGCCGATGAGGGTGATGCTCTCGATGCGGAGCCTGGCAAGCAGGTCGCGCGCAACGGCGGCGACGTCGTAGTGCTCGTGCAGGTTGAACCCGTAGGTCCCTCCGCTGTCGCCGTGCCCGCGCACGTCCAGGACGGCGGTCCTGTAGCCGAGGCCGTGGAGGAGTGCCGCCATGCGCACCATGGCCGGGTGCCGGCGGTCGCGCCAGAACCCGGGCACGATCAGCATCAGCGCACGCGACGCGTTGTCGTAGAGGTCGTAGTGGATGAGGGTGCCGTCGAACGAGGCTACGGTCGACGAAATCGGGAGGGGAGGCGTGAAACCGGCGAGAGGGCTGCTTGACATCGCGAGGAGCACCTAATATATACCGCGCGGCGTACTGATCACTCTGCCATCCCGGCGGGGTTCTGCCCTGATCCCTCGCAAAGGAGCCAAGACTCGAGACATGACCGCCCGTGGCATTGCAGTTGCTATTTCCCTGGCAGGGCCGCGCTGACTATAACGAACAGCCGCCCCCCGAACCCCAAGACAGGTTCTCCACGGTCGAATCGGACCGTCAAATATGCGAAAGGTGGTGATTCCGGCACCCTCAGAGAAAGTGACGACGAAAGCCCCGCACTCGAGAAGTAGTCTTTAACCCGAGGAAAGGACTCCGATGAAGAAGCTCACGGCACTTCTGATGGTTGCCGCATTCACGCTGTTCGGCTTCGCCTGCAGTCGCGAAGAGAACACCAACATCGACACGGCCGGCACCGACACGTCGGCGATGTCGACGGACACGGCATCGATGGGTTCGGGCACCATGACCGACACGTCGAGCACGGTGATGACCGAAACCACCGCCACGACCACGTCCGGCACTACCAGCACAACAACCTATCCGTAAGCAAACAGGAGAGAAGAAAATGATGAAGAAGTCACTGGCAATCCTCGCGGTTCTCGCACTCACGCTGTTCGGCTTCGCCTGTAAGAGCGAGGAGAGCACGAACATCGACGCGACCACCGACACGATGGCTACCGACACGAGCATGGCCACGGACACCTCGATGACGATGTCGACCGACACGATGTCGACCGACATGACGGGCACGGGCATGACCGGCACGAGCAGCACCAGCACCACCACCTCGACGACCGGTACCTACTAGTCGTCTGGATTCACAGATCGATGGAGCGCGGGTGAGGTCTACCCGCGCTCTTTCTTTCTCTGCAGCTCCGCGCACAGCTTCTCGTACACCGCGTGCGTGGCCACCTCGGCGCTCCGCCGGTCGCCGTTGTTGTCGATCACGTAGTGGGCGTTTCGCAGGCGCTCCTCCCTCGACATCTGGTGCTTGATTCGCCGCTGCACCTCGCCCTTGGTCATCCCGCGGCTCACGGCGCGCTGAATCTGCACCGCCGGATCGACGTCCACGACGACGATGCAGTCGTACCGTTCTTTCCCCCCCGCCTCGAGGAGCAGGGTGGCCTCGGTGATGAAGATGCGGTCGCGGTCGGGGAACCGGCGCTCCTCGGCGCGGATGCAGCGCTCTTCCTCCTCGAGCACCAGCGGGTGGATCAGGGAGTTGAGCTTCCTGGCCGCGTTCGCATCGCCGAACGCCACATCGGCTAGTTTTTTCCTGTCGATCTCGCCGTCCGGCTCCAGGATCCCGGGGCCGTACTCGCGGACCAGGGCCTCGTGGCCCGCTCCGCCGCGTCGATAGATGCGGGTGACGATGTCGTCGGCGTCGATCGTCACGCATCCGAGCCCGGCGAAGATACGGGAGATCGTCGATTTGCCGCAGGCGATGCCGCCGGTCAGACCGACGCGGAGGATCACGCGCGTCTCCGTTTCGCCGCCGCCAGCGTGTTGCTCATCAGCAGGGCGATCGTCATCGGCCCGACGCCGCCCGGCACCGGAGTGATCCACCCCGCCACCTCGCGTACCGCCGCGTAATCGACGTCGCCGAGCAGGACCGAACCGTTCTTCTCGAGGATGCGCAACTTGTCGGGATCGTGCGCCAGCCTGCCGGCGAACGTGCCGTCGACACGGTTCATCCCCACGTCGATGACGACCGCGCCCGGCTTCACCATCCCGGCGGTGACGAGCAGCGGCCGGCCGACCGCCGCCACGACGATGTCCGCCTCCCGCACCACCGCGGCGATGTCCGGAGTCCGCGAGTGGCAGATCGTCACGGTTGCATTCCGTTGAAGCAGCAGGGCGGCCATCGGCTTGCCGACAATATCGCTCCGGCCGATCACCACGGCACGTTTCCCCTCGATCGACTCTCCGGTCCAGTCGATCAGGCGCATGCAGCCGGCCGGTGTGCATGGGACCAGAGTGTCGCGCCCCTGGTGAAGCCGCCCGACGTTCGAAGGATGGAACCCGTCGACGTCCTTGCGCGGGTCGATGGCGTCGATGACATTCCGGGCGTCGATGTGTCGTGGCAGGGGGAGCTGGACGAGGATGCCGTCCACGGTGTCGTCGGCGTTGAGCCGCGCCACCTCGTCCAGCAGCGCTCGCTCCGGCATCTCCGCCGGGAAAACCCTCTGTTCGCCGTGGAGGCCGAGCTCGTCTGCCTTTTTCGCCTTGCTGCGGACGTAGATCTCGGAGGCGGGGTCATTTCCGACCCTGACGGCAACGAGCCCGGGGCGGAAGCCGAGGGAGGCAATCTCGGTTGCGACGTCTGACTCGACGGCCTTGGCCACGGCTTTGCCGTCGATGATTCGGGCGGTCACGGCGAGCGCACTATAGATGATGTGGAAGAGGGTGGCGCGAGGCCGAAACTCTTGGGAATGAATCGCTTGACACCATTTGTTCGCCAGTGTTACCGTTTCACCCCTTTCGCTGGGAAAGGTGTGTTGTCATCTTTGATTTGAATGACTTGGGCGCCGCAAGAGCTGGTGGCAACCTGCTCTCCACCGCCGGGCGTCGAAGGTCCTCCAGATTTTCAACTTGCCGGCTACGAGTTGCCTGTGCGTCGTACTCACAGGGAGTCGCCACCGGCAACAGTTTTCAGGAGTCTCATGCGTACGTATTTTCCAAAGCAGGGTGACATCGAACCTCGCTGGTTCATCATCGACGCCGACGGCAAGGTCCTGGGGCGTCTATCCACGACGATCGCCACGATCATCTCCGGCAAATCGAAGCCGACGTACACGCCGTTTCTCGACACGGGCGACCACGTCATTGTGATCAACGCCGAGAAGATCGTCCTCACCGGCAAGAAGGAAGAGGACAAGATCTACCACAAGCATTCGCTCTATCCCGGGGGGTTGAAGTCGAAGGCGGCCCGGTTCGTTCGCGCCGAAAAGCCGGAGGCGATGATCGAGGAAGCGGTGTGGGGCATGCTGCCGAAGAACAAGATCGGCCGGAAGATGCTCAAGAAACTGAAGGTCTATCGCGGGACGCAGCATCCGCATGCGGCGCAGAAGCCCGAGTCGCTCGAGTTGAGCGAGTAACCACAGGAGGAATCCCCTTGGCGTTGGTTGAATACTACGGAACTGGCAGACGGAAGACGTCGACTGCGCGCGTGCACATCCGCCCTGGCGGGGGTGCGATCACGGTCAATCACCGGAGCCTGGACGAGTACTTCGGAAACGAAGTGCTGAAGATGATCATCAAGCAGCCGCTTTCGCTGACGGAGACGGTCGACAAGTTCGACATCGTGGTCACCGTGGACGGCGGCGGGCCGAGCGGGCAGGCCGGAGCGATCCGCCACGGCATCAGCCGGGCCCTGCAGGTCTACAACACCGAGCTTCGCAAGAAGCTGAAAAAGGCCGGCCTCCTCACGCGCGATCCGCGCATGAAGGAGCGCAAGAAGTACGGTCAGAAGGGCGCGAGAGCGCGCTTCCAGTTCTCGAAGCGCTGATCCATGTTTCCCCGGTTCATCAGGACTTGACGTTGAGGCAGGAGCGGACGCTCGTTCCTGCCTTTTGTTTTTGAAGGGCTGTTTCTCGGTTTCATTTTTTCAATTTTCAATTCGAGAAGGAGGATCTACTTGGCGGTCTCTATTACGATGAAAGAGCTTTTGGAAGCTGGCGTTCACTTCGGTCATCAGACCAAGCGCTGGAATCCGAAGATGAAGAAATACATCTTCGGAAAGCGCAACGGGATCTACATCATTGACCTGCAGAAGACGCTCAAGCTCTTTAAGGAAGCTTCCGCATTTATCGCTGACCTGGCCGGTCAGGGAAAGCGCATCCTGTTCGTGGGCACCAAGCGCCAGGCCCAGGATGCAATCCTCGAAGAAGCCAACCGCTGCGGCATGTTCTACGTGAACAACCGCTGGCTCGGTGGCACGCTCACGAACTTCACCACCGTCCGCAAGTCGATCGAGCGCCTCAAGGAGATCGAGGCACTTCTCGGCGATGCCGAGAAGGAGATGTCGAAGAAGGAGCGCGCCGCGCTCGATCGGGAGCGTGAGAAGCTGCAGAAGAATCTGATCGGAATCCGCGAGATGGACGGCCTGCCGGACGCGCTCTTCGTGATCGATCCGAAGAAGGAGTACATCGCGGTCAAGGAGGCCAAGAAGCTCGGCGTCCCGGTGGTGGCCATCGTCGACACGAACTGCGATCCGGAAGACATCGACTACGTCATTCCGGGCAACGACGACGCCATCCGCGCGATCCGTCTGTTCACGCAGAAGATCGCCGACGCGGTCCTCGAAGGCTACAACCTGGCCGAGGAGCGCTACATCGGAACCGAAGACAAGACCGAGCCCCCGGCCATGCCGGCGCCGGTCGAAGCCCCCGATTCCGAGCCCGTCGCCGCTCCCGCGGTTTCCTGACCTGAGCTCGCACCGCTTCTGTGGAGGACAGGCAATCCTGCCTGTCCTCTTCAGCACCCTCCGGGACAGGCAGGATTGCCTGTCCTCCACCAGTTCAACGAGGTAATTTCATGACTCAGATCACCGCACAAATGGTCAAGGATCTGCGCGAGCAGACCGGCGCCGGAATGATGGACGTGAAGTCCGCCCTGACCGAGGCGCAGGGCAACATGGAGGAGGCCACCAAGATCCTCCGCAAGAAGGGGCTCGCTGCGGCGACCAAGAAGGCCGGACGCATCACCGCCGAGGGCACCGTGCAGGCGTATGTCGGCGGCCACACCGGCGTGCTCGTGGAAGTGAACTGCGAGACCGACTTCGTGGGCCGGAACGAGAACTTCCGCAACTTCGCCACCGAGATCGCCAGGGTCATCGCCGGAAGCAAGGCCGGCTCGGTCGAGGAGCTGCTCGCCGACAAGTGGCCGGGCGGAAACACGGTGCAGGAGAAGGTCGCCGAGATGATCGGCTCCATCAAGGAGAACATCTCCGTCCGCCGCTTCGCCAGGTACGAGGCGCCGGCCAACTCCGCGATCGGCACCTACATTCACGGCGGGGGGAAGATCGGCGTGATGGTGGAAGTCGTGGCAGAGAGCGGCACGCGCACGGCCGCGCTCGACGAGGTGGCCAGGGACATCGCCATGCACATCGCCGCCGCCGAGCCGCGCTTCCTCAGCCGCAGCGACGTCACGGAGAAGGATCTGGCCACCGAGCGTGAGATCGCCCGCGAGCAGGCCGTCAAGTCCGGGAAGCCGGAGAACATCGTCGAGAAGATGGTGTCCGGCAAGATGGAGAAGTTCTACGGCGAAGCCTGCCTCCTCGAGCAGCCGTACATCCGCGACGACAAGTCGACGGTGACGCAGTACCTCGACAAGCAGGCCAAAGCGGCCGGCTGCCAGTACGTCGTCACGCGCTTCACCCGCTACAAGCTGGGTGAAGGCATCGAGAAGCGAAGCGACGACTTCGCGGCGGAAGTGGCCAGCTACATGAAGTGAAACTGTGGAGGACAGGCAATCCTGCCTGTCCTTCCCGCAACACCATGGGGGACAGGCAGGATTGCCTGTCCTCCACTTCTTTTGTTGTATAAAGCCCCTCCCATGGCTGAATCCAAGTACAAGCGCATCCTGCTCAAGCTCTCCGGTGAAGCGCTCATGGGCGGCCGGCGGACCGGAATCGACCCCGACACGCTCGTGGCGATCGCCGACGAGATCGCCGAAGTCAGCAGGATGAACGTGCAGGTGGCCATCGTCATCGGCGGCGGCAACATCTTCCGGGGGGTCACCGCGGCCACGGAAGGCATCGACCGCGTGGCCGGTGACAACATGGGCATGCTGGCCACGGTCATCAACGCGCTGGCGCTGCAGGACGCCCTGGAGCGCCGCAGCGTCCATACCCGCGTCACCACCGCGATCACGATGTCCGAGGTGGCCGAGCCGTTCATCCGCCGCCGGGCCATCCGCCACCTCGAGAAGGGGCGCATCGTCATCTGCGCCGCCGGCACCGGCAATCCGTTCTTCACGACCGACTCCGCCGCCGCCCTTCGCGCCAGTGAGCTGAAGTGCGAGATCATCTTCAAGGCCACGAAGGTGGACGGCATCTACACCGCCGATCCGGAAAAAGATCCCAACGCCAAGCGGCTGCCTCACGTGACGTACCAGCGCGTCCTCGCCGAGCGCCTGCAGGTGATGGACGCCGCCGCGATCGACCTGGCCCGCAACAGCGCGATCCCCATCTACATCTTCTCGATGCGGGAGAAGGGGAACATCAAGCGCGCACTGCTGGGAGAGGATGTCGGTTCCATCGTTTCGGATGACGTCTTCGAAACGATGAACGCTGAACGATGAACAACACTCCCTGTTCATCGTTCATCATTCATCGTTCATCGTTTAGGGGTTCAAGATGATTCAAGACGTAATCAAAGACGTGCAGCACCGCATGCATGGCGCGATCGAGGCGCTGCACCGCGAGTTCAAGACTCTGCGCACGGGCCGCGCCAACGCCGCGATGCTCGACAGCGTCGTCGTCGACTACTACGGCACACCGACGCCCATCTCGCAGGTGGCCAGCCTCAAGGTCCCGGAAAGCTCCCTCATCGTCGCGGAGCCATGGGACAAGTCGATGGTCTCCGCCGTCGAGAAAGCCATCCGCAACTCGGACCTGGGACTCAATCCCTCGACCGACGGGAAGGTGGTGCGGATTCCGATCCCCCAGCTGACCGAGGACCGGCGCAAGGAGCTGGTCAAGCGCGCGCACCACATGTCGGAAGAGTCGCGCACGGCCATCCGCCAGGTCCGGCGCGACGGCAACGACAAGCTGAAGAAGATGCTCAAGGGTCACGAGATCGCCGAGGATGATGAGAAGCGTGCCCTCGACGAGATTCAGAAGATGACCGACAAGCACATCGACGAAGTGGCCTCCATCCTCAGACACAAAGAGCAGGACATCATGGCCGTCTGATGGCCCGGATCCTGGTCATCATCCCGGCCGCCGGCACCGGCTCGCGTTTCGGCGGCGATGTCCCCAAGCAGTTCCAGCCGCTGGCCGGCAAGCCGATCCTCCAGCACGTCATCGAGCGGTTCCTCCATCACGATGACGTCGTGCGGATCGTCGTGGCCGTGAGCGAACAGCTCCTGGCTGTCGTCTCCCAGACGCCGCAGGACCGCGTGCTCTTCGTCGCCGGCGGCTCGACCCGCCTGCAGTCGGTGACACAGGCATTCCGCGTCCCGGGAGAGGAGTTCGATCTGGTCGCCGTTCACGACGCCGTGCGGCCGTTCTTCGCCGACGCGACGTTCCGCAACGTGCTCGCCGCGGCCGAGGATGCCGGCGCGGCGCTGCCGGCCATCTCGGTGGCGGATACGGTCCACGCCGTCCGGGACAACGCCATCGACCTCACGCTGGACCGCAGGTCGCTGGTGGCCGCACAGACTCCCCAGTGCTTCCGCTACGAAGTGTTGCGCGAGGTGCTGGAGAAGGCCGGGCGCGACTCCGAGGAAGCGACGGACGAGGCCGGCCTGGCCACCCGTTACGGTTTCACGGCGCGCGTCGTTGCCGGCGACTCGCTGAACTTCAAGATCACACGACCCGACGACCTCGCTCTCGCCGAGGCCATCTACTCACGGTTCGGCTGAACATGATTCGAATTGGCCAGGGCATCGACGTCCATCCTTTCGACGACTCCCGTCCGCTGATCCTCGGCGGTGTCCGCATCGCGGAGACGGGCGGTCTGGCCGGCCATTCCGATGCGGACGTCGTCCTGCACGCAGTCACCGATGCGCTCCTCGGCGCGGCGGGCGCGGGTGACATCGGGCAGCACTTTCCCTCGCACGACGAGCGCTGGCGCGGCGCCGACTCGGCACGCTTTGTCGCCGAGGCCAGGCGGATGATCGCCGACATGCGGGCCGAGATCTCCAACATCGACATCACCATCATCGCGGAGAGGCCGAAGATCAGCCCGCATCGGGAGGCGATCGGGGCCATGATCGCCAGGCTGCTCGACCTCCCGCGCGGTCACGTCAACGTCAAGGCGACGACGACCGATCACCTCGGATTCATCGGCAGGGGAGAAGGGATCTGCGCGATGGCGGTCGTGCTGCTGGAGACGAAGTGACCGTTCGCGTCCGTTTCGCGCCGTCGCCGACGGGACACCTCCACGTCGGTGGCGCGCGGACGGCGATCTTCAACTGGCTCTTCGCCCGGCACCACAAGGGCGCGTTCGTCATCCGCGTCGAGGACACTGACCGGGCCCGGTCGACGATCGAGTCCGAGGCCATGGTGCTGGACGATCTGCGCTGGCTCGGGCTCCATTGGGAAGAGGGTCCGGACCGCGGTGGTCCGCATGCGCCGTACCGGCAGTCGGAGCGCGTCGATGTCTACGCCGGCGCGGCGCGCGAGCTGATCGCGCGCGATGTGGCGTACCGCTGCTACTGCACAGAAGAGGAGCTCGAGGGCAAACGAAAGCAGGCCGAGGCCGAGAGCCGGCCGCCTCACTACGATCTGAAGTGCTGGCATGCGCGAGGCGCGGGTGGGGACACCCGCGCTCCATACGCCGTGCGGTTTCACGTGCCGGAGGATGGTGACGTCACGATCCACGACCTGATCCGCGGCGAGGTCACGTGGAGGAAAGAGTCCCTCGGCGACTTCATCGTCGTGCGATCGGACGGCCTTCCCACGTACAACTTCTCCGTGGTGGTCGACGACCATGCCATGGAGATCAGCCACGTCATCCGGGCCGAGGAGCATCTGACGAACACGCACCGCCAGGTGCTGATCTATCGGGCCATGAACTGGCCCATCCCCCAATTCGCGCACGTCTCGCTGATCCTGGGACAGGACCGGACGAAGCTGTCCAAGCGGCACGGCGCGACTTCGGTGTCGCAATACGCGGAGGAGGGCTTTCTGCCGGAGGCGATGGTGAATTACCTCGCGCTGCTGGGCTGGTCGTCGCCGGACGGGACCGAGGTTTTCTCGCGCCAGGAGGCCGTCGCCAGGTTCTCGCTCGATCGGGTGAATCCGGCGCCGGCCGTCTTCGACCGCCAGAAGCTGGACTGGCTGAACGGGCAGTACATCCACGGGATGCCTGCGGCCGAGCTTGGCCCGCTCGTCGCGCCGTTCTTCGACGCGCCGTGGCTCGAAGCGGGGATCGATCTCGTGAAGACGAGCGTGACACGCCTGACGCAGTTCGCGGACGCGCTTGCGTTCGTTCGCGAGTACACGCCGCCGGAGATCGACCGCGCGCTCGCCGAGGCGCTCCGCGCGGAATTCACGGCACACGGCGCTCCCACCGACGAGACGGCGTACAAGGCGATGGTCGAGCGGCTGAAATCGACGACCGGGCTCAAGGGCAAGGCGCTGTTCATGCCGCTGCGCCTGGCTGTCTCGGGGACGGAGCACGGTCCCGAGCTGGTGCGGCTGATTCCGATGCTGCAGCACGCGAGCGGGGTCGACGCGACCGTCCTCTCGCCGCTGCAGCGCGTCGAACGATGTATCCGCTGATTCGCAGGCTGCTGTTCCGGCTGGACGCCGAGGCAGCGCACGAGTGGAGCGCGAAGACGATGATCGCGCTGCAGCAGATCCCGATCGCGCTGCAGCTCATCGAGCGCCGTTGCCGCCCTCCCGCGGCGGCCCGGCGAACGCTGCTGGGCCTCACGTTCCGCTCGCCGGTCGGCATCGCCGCCGGATTCGACAAGAACGCCGTGATGATGCCGATGCTGGCCGCGCTCGGCTTCGGCTTCATCGAGGTCGGCACGGTCACGCTCCGTCCGCAGTCCGGGAATCCGCGGCCGCGGCTGTTCCGCTATCCGGAGCATCGCGCGCTCATCAACCGGATGGGATTCAACAACGATGGTGCCGATGTGATCGCGGAACGGCTCGAGCGATGGAATGCCGCGCGGGTATCGTCACCCCAGGTCCCCGTCTTCGTGAACGTCGGCAAGAATCGCGACGTCCCGCTCGAAGCTGCAGCGGACGACTACGCCGCGTGCTACGAGAGAGTCGCTCCGCACGCGGATGCCGCCGTGCTGAACCTCTCCTCCCCGAACACTCCCGGTCTGCGCGAGCTCCAGCGACCCGAGCAGCTCGAGCGGCTTCTTCGCGCGATCCCGAAGGCCGGCCCGGTTCTCGTCAAGATTGCTCCCGATCTCGACGAGGAGCAGCTCTCCGAGATCTGCGAGGTGTGCAAGGGTCTCGCGGACGGAATGATCTGCACGAACACGACACTGGATCGGCTTCCGGGCATGAACGAGGCGGGGGGGCTGTCCGGCCAGCCGCTGATGCGCAAGTCGACCGAGGTTCTCCGCAAAGTGCGCGAGCGGGTCGGCGCGGGATATCCGCTGATCGGTGTGGGGGGAGTGTTCTCGGGGGGCGATCTGCGACACAAAATCGAGGCCGGCGCGGACCTCGTGCAGGTCTACACGGGTTTTATTTATGAGGGACCATTATTTCCATTGCACCTCGCGGCAGCTATGGATATATGATCCGCGTCACAATCCGAGGTAGGGTTTTTCGTCTCGCGCAACACCGGGTTCAGAGGAGGGTCGAATGAGGAAAGCAATCCGTTTCTTGGTGGTCGTCGGCGTCCTGATGATCCTCGGTGCTCCCGAGGTGCTCCCGCAGGAGCAGCCGATGTATCCGGAGGGGGAGACGTTCTGCCACAAGGGGATCCTCTTCAAGGACTGGGACGGGAACATCATTGGATGCGGCGGCTACGATGATGGTGGCAATTGCATCTATTGCTACACCACGATCGTCGTCAGCGGCCAGGTGCCGTAGGCCGGGTTGCCATGTTCCGGGCGATCGTCGCAGCCGCGTTGCTGTCGACGACCGCGCAGGCCTTCGCGAGTGACCTCCGGGCAGAGTTCGTCCGGCGTCTGCCTGACGAGATCGGTCCGTCGATCCGCGATGTAGCCTGGCGCGGCCGCGACACGCTCCTGTTCGCCACGAACCAGGGCGTGTACAGCTACACACTCGCGGCCCCCGGCCGCGCGGCCCGAGTCCTTCCCGCCGTCCCCATCCCCGACGGGGTCCGCGAGCCCCGCTCCATCGACACCGACGACACTCTGGCCATCGTCACCAGCCCGATGCCGCCGAGCGGCTACGTCTGGGAAACCAAGGGAAATGAGCGGGTCATCGCCCAGACCTCCGCGGAGCTCTCCGTGTCGCAGTCAGCGATCTTCGGCAAGACGCTCTGCATCATGGCCGCCAATCTCAGGGCCACCGCCAGCGAGCTGAAGTCGGGCTCGGTCTGGTGCGGCAACGTCGAGCAGGGTTGGTCGACATTCAAGCCTGTTCACCGGATCCGTTCCGGCGACGCGGCCGTGGACCGGTACCGCCGCGCCATCCTCCATCACGGCGGCTCGATCGCCCGCGCCGGCGACGGCTCGTTCTACGTCGTGACCGCCGCGGAGCCGGGTGTCTTTCACTACTCGACGGCGGGACGGCTGCTGGACGTCACCGGCAACAATCTCGAGGACCTGGTCCTGACGGACATGCGCGATCTCGCCGCGAAGTTCGGCATGGACATCGAGAACCGCTACCGCCTCATGCTCAATACCCAGCCCACAATCGACGACCTCGTCGTCACGCCGGAGGGTCCGGCCATCCTCGTGCGTCTCGCGGAGAAGAACAAGATCCGCTGGGAGCTCTGGTACCCGGACCGTGCCGGTGGTGCGAAGAGGCGGGTTCGTCTGGCGGCCGACCGCCCCGGGCCGTACGGACATCTCCGCTGCGATGCCAGGGGTGACATGCTGGCCTGCATCGGCTCGTTGCCGCCTGCGAACGAGGCGAACGTGGTGGAGAAGGCGCAGCGCCATCCCACCGTGTGGGTTTTCAAGCTGAAGGAAGATTCGGGAGTCGGTGTCGCTGCGAAATGATCGGAGCGTTCGCATTTGCTGTCGCGCTGTCGTTCCCCACCGACGCGCGCGCGGTTCGTATTGATGCGAGCGGTTGGCCCACCCCGGTAGACATCTCCGAGAAGTCCGAGGCTCTCCGCGCCGGCGAACGGCTCTGGTGGTGGTCGCCGCAGTGCGCTCCGCAGCGCCTCAACACTCCGGACTCCGAAGTGCAATGCGTCCCGGCGGGGCGCCGCACGATCTCCGTTCTCGATGAGAAGGCGAAGCCTCTCGGCGGAGCGCGTGTGATCTGGGCTACCGAGCGCATGCTCGACGAGGTGCCCGAGTCGATGCTGCCGGCCGCGGAGACGGCTGCCGGCGGCCTGGCCCTTTTGGCCTGTCCGGCCGGTGAGAAGGTCTTCGTGCGGGTGGCCGGGCCGCGCAACGCGACGTGGTGGCGCTCGATGACGGCGACGACTCTCATGGCCCAACTCCAGCCCTCGCCGGCCGTCGAGCCGGTCACCGAGCTGCTCGTTGCCGGCAGGAAGGCGGCCAAGCGGGCCACGTTCGAGCTCTGGCTGCCTTCGGTCGGAGCTTCGGCGGAGTTGATCAAGAGCTGGACGACGACGTCCGACGGCGTGGCGCGGCTCTTTCCGCTGCCCCGGATTCCGGTGCGATTCGTGGCCTGGAGCGACGAGTCGGCACCGGCCACCGGCCTGGCCCGAACCGATGACCTGCCCCGCTCTGTCACGCTTCCGCCCGGAGTCGATCTGCACCTTCGGGTCCTCGACGCCGAGGGTGCGCCGGTGGCGGGAGCGGCCATCGATGCCGTGTTCGCCGTGGAGGCGATGCCGCGAGCGCTCGGACGCGCCGTCCGTTCCGATGCGCGAGGCACCGCGGTGGTGGCCGGACTGCCGGCCGGGCCTCTGCAGGTCACCGTGACGAAGGATGGCTACGCGTCGCTGCTGCGGACTCTCACGCTGGGTGAGTCGGTGACGCTGCCCGATCTGATCCTGCGCCGCGGCCGCGTGGTGCAGATCCTCGTGACCGATCGCGACCGCAAGCCGGTCGGCGGTGCCTCGCTGCTGACGAGCAACGGCATCGCCTCGACGACACGCCCGGACGGCGTGGCCCGGCTCGAAGGCGTGCCGGCCGATGAAGAAACGGCCGTGACGATTCGCGCGGCCGGGTTCAAGCCGTCGCGCATCGTCCTCCAGAGTGACGCGCAGCAGACGGCCATCCTGTCGCGCGGGGTCCGCGTCGGCGGAACCGTGGTGAACGCCACGACCGGCGAGCCGGCTGGCCCCGGCACCGTGCTCGTGGTGAACAACGGGCGGAATCACCTGCGCCCGCTCGACCGCACCGGCGTCATCGACATCTCCGGCCTCGACGCCGGAACGCTGCGCCTGGAGATTCGCGCGCAGGGGCTGGCGCCGCACGACATCAACGAGCGCCAACTCGCCGACGAGGAGCCGTGGGACCTCGGTACCGTCCCGCTGCCGGAGGGTTCAACGCTCAGCGGACGCATCGTGGACGCCGAGACGCAGCGCCCCATCTATTCGGCCAGCGTGCGCGTCCTGCGGCGGCGCAGCGACGGACCCACCGCCGCGTTTGCGATGGGAGACTGGGTCCCCTACCTGTCGCTGGAAGATGGGTCATTCCGAGTCGGAGGTCTCTCGCCCGGCCCGCAGATCGTTCTGGTCGAGGCGGAGGCGTACGCGCCGCGCGTCATCCATGCGCCGGCACCGGAAGGCGAGGAGGGGAAGGCCGACCTCGGCGACGTCGATCTCGAGCGCGCCCGGCAGGTCGTCATCCGCTGTTCGCCGGTCCATCGATGTGGCGCGGAGGCGCGCCTGCTCTTTCCCGGTGCCGAGCTGTCGTGGGCGTCGTCGTCGGCCCCGCTCGAGAACGGCGTCGCGCGCATCCCCACCGCATCACCAGGATCGGGCACCCTGCGGCTCGTGGACGGAGACCATCTGCTGCACGAGCGGCAGGTGACGGTGTCGCGTGAGGCCTCCACGGAGATCAACGTAACGCTCGCCTCGACGCGCCTCGTGGGCGTCGTCTCCGCGGCAGGCCGGTCGCGATCCGGCGGTCAGGTGGAGCTGCGCCGGCAACACGCCTCGTCCTCGACGCTGCCGGTTTTCGTGGAGAGCCACACCACGCAGGGCCAGGTGATCAACTCGAAATGGCTGAATGAGTTTCCGTTGTCGCGAACGTCATCGGTCGACAACTCCGGCGGGTTCCGGTTCGACGATCTCGAGCCGGGTGAGTACGAGGCCGCGTATCGCCGTGATGGCAACGAGTCGCGGCCGGTTCGTGTGACCGTGCCGGAACGCGAGGAGCACCGCTTCGTCCTCGATGTCCCCGGCGGCGAGATGCGCGGGCAGGTCCTCGACGAGTCGACCTCCCCGGTGCGGCTGGCCAGAGTCCGCATCCGCGATTCCGCCGGAATCGTGCACTCGACGCAAAGCCAGACGGACGGCACCTTTGGCGTCACCGGCCTCGCGGATGGCGGTGCCACGGTCGAAGTCACGAGCACGGCCGGAGATGCTTCGGCCGACGTCGATGTCCGGGCCGATCACCCGGCCACGGTGACTCTGGTGACGAAAAAGAAAGAGCGGACGACGATCACCATCTCGGTGACCGATCCGGCGGGGCGCCCGCTGTCCGGCGCGCTCGTGTTCGTGCATGCGTCGGACTCGCTGCGCGTCGGCACGAGCGACTCGTCGGGAAGCGTGCAGTTCCAGCTCGCCACCCCCTCCACCGCCATGGCCGCCGCATACACGCCGCGCTACGGCTGGGCGTGGATGCCGCCCACGTCGGTCGAGGCCGGCGGGGCGCCGGAGGCGCGGCTGCACATGGTCGAGCAGACGGGCTCGGTCACGGTGAACTCGGCCATGGGCGGGATCGTGGAGATGTTCTCCGATGCGGGCGTTCCGGTGCACATGGTCCTGAGCACGGCCGGGTTCCCCACGACGGTCCCGGCGGGCGGCACTCTGCAGTTCTCCGGGCTGCCGCGCGGGACCTACCGGGTGGGGATCGGCCCGTCGCAGACGGCCGCGCCGGTCCAGCCAGGCAAAGAGACGCCAGTCGTTCTTCGGTAGACTGGGTAGACTGGGGGTCAGGTCTTCGGTTGTCCGGTTTGCCTACCACCAGTGGGAAATCTACGCGTCGTAGTGAAACCGGACAACCGAAGACCTGACCCCCAATCATGATCATCTACGGGCTCAACCCTGTGATCGAGGCGATCCGGTCGCAGCCTGATCGCATCCGCTACGTCGGGGTCTCCCGCGACCACGGCAACAAGCTGCAGCGCGCCATCGCGGAGGCGAAGAGCGCGCGGGTCTCGGTCCGTCCCATGAATCCCGAGCAGATCGCGAAGCTGGCCGGCCATGGGGTCCACAACGGGATCGTGGCCGAGGTGGCGGATGCCGGGTATGTGGACTTCGACGAGGTGGTGGAGCGGGAGGGGACGACGTTCGTGCTGATCCTGGACGGCATCACCGACCCGCAGAATTTCGGGGCGATTCTGCGCGTGGCGGATGGGTTCGGTGTGCACCTGGTGGTGATCCCGGAGCATGAGAGCGTGGGGCTGACGCCGGTGGCGGTGAAGGCGAGCGCGGGGGCGGCGCAGTGGGTGGCGGTGGCGAAGGTGACGAACCTGGCCCGGGCCATCGAGACGCTGCAGAAGAAGGAGTTCTGGGTGTATGGGGCCGCCGCGGACGGCGATGCACCGGCGGCGATCGACTTCTCGGGCAAGGTGGCCCTGGTGCTGGGCAGCGAAGGGAAAGGCGTCCGGCGGAACGTGCTCGAGCACTGCGACCGGAAGGTGACGATTCCGATGAGCGGGCACGTCGAGTCGCTGAACGTAGCGACCGCGGCCGCGGTGCTGTGCTACGAGGTCCGGAGGGGGCTGTAACCTCCGGAATACGTTCCTCTTGCACCCCGTTTGGCCTTTTTGCTATAACCCCGAGTTCCCCGGCCTTTCCGTGGCTGCCGCCCTTCCTGTGCTCAGCGTACGTCAAGGCTTTTGTGTCTTTGAAATCAGTCGTTAGCTGGCATAGCTCAGTTGGTAGAGCAGCTGATTTGTAATCAGCAGGTCGCGGGTTCGAGTCCCGTCGCCAGCTCCAGCAAGTGAGCGAGAGCGGAGAGTTGGCTGAGCGGTCAAAAGCAGCAGACTGTAAATCTGCCGGGCATCGCCCTACGGAGGTTCGAATCCTCCACTCTCCACCAAACGGCTGTTGGCTATTGGCTCTTGGCTCTTGGGAAGATCGAGATCGGTTCTCCCAAGAGCCAAGAGCCAGGAGCCAAGAGCCCCGAAAAAGCGGGAGTAACTCAGTTGGTAGAGTCACAGCCTTCCAAGCTGTTGGTCGCGGGTTCGAGCCCCGTCTCCCGCTCCAGTTTTCAGAAGTTCACGGCAGGGAGTAAGCGTTTGCGAGAAGGGTGCAGCTGCAAGACCGACAACGCAGCAGATGCGCCCTTCTCGCAAACGCGACAAGGCCCTCGTAGCTCAGGGGTAGAGCACGTCCTTGGTAAGGACGGGGTCACGAGTTCAAATCTCGTCGAGGGCTCCAGGTAATCGGATCGAGAACAGTTCACGGAGTGAAACATGGCACGCGCAGGTCGAGAGATCATCACGCTTCAGTGCACCGAGTGTAAGAACCGGAACTACACCAGCACGAAGAACAAGAAGACGATGACCGAGAAGGTCGAGCTCAAGAAGTTCTGCCGCCACGAGCGGAAGCACACCGTTCATCGGGAGACAAAGTGAGGGAACACTCATCCCGAGCGCAGGCGAGGGATCAGCGGGGGAATAAGCCGCAGAAGCTGAGCTTTCTCAGCCTTTTGCGGCAGATTGCAGGCCAATAGCTCAATTGGTAGAGCAGCGGTCTCCAAAACCGCAGGTTGGGGGTTCGAGCCCCTCTTGGCCTGCCACTTCACAGCGGAGAGCGAATGACGGCTCTCGAGGACACATGGAAGCAACTGAAAGCACTTCGATCGTAGCGAAGCCGAAGCAGTGGTGGCTCACGGCCAGGGATTTTTTCCGCGAGACCAGATCCGAGATGACGAAGGTTACGTGGCCGGGGAAGAACGAGGTCGTTGGAACGACCGTCGTGGTCCTCATCGCCACGATCATCTTCGCGATCTACCTCTGGGGCTGTGACTTCCTGTTCTACAAGGCCATCGGCTTCCTGTTCAGCAGGTTCGGAGCGAGCACATAAATGGCAACCGAGATCGGCGCCAGGCAGTGGTTCATCGTCCACACCTACTCCGGCTTCGAGGAGCGGGTGAAGGAGAACCTCACCCAGCGCATCGACGCCCTGGGCATGCGCGAGAAATTCGGCGAGATCAAGATCCCGACCGAGACCCTCGTGGAGATGAAGTCGGGCAAGAAGCGCGAGGTGCAGCGCAAGTTCTTCCCCGGCTACATCCTCGTCGAAATGGAGATGTCGGACGACGCCTGGCACCTGGTCAAGAACACTCCCAAGGTCACCGGCTTCGTGGGCACCGGCAAGAAGCCGACGCCGCTGACGCAGGAGGAAGTCGATCAGATCCTGACTCAGGTCGTGACCACCAAGGAGAAGCCGAAGCCCAAGCACGTCTACGAGCACGGGGAGCACGTCCGGATCATCGACGGCCCGTTCACGAACTTCACCGGCGTGGTCGAGGAAGTGAACCTGGACCGGAACACGCTCAAGGTGATGGTCACGATCTTCGGCCGGTCCACGCCGGTGGAGCTCGATTTTCTGCAGGTGAGCCGTTACGACGCCAGCGAGGAGCAGGGCGGCGGACCCGGGGATAAGAAGCGATAATGAAATTGTTGAATGTTCAATATTGAACGTTGAATGTTACTTCAACGCTGATTATTAACATTCAACGTTAAAACAGCAGGATTAATCATGGCAAAGAAAGTAACCGGTTATATCAAACTCCAGATCCCCGCCGGCGCGGCCACTCCGGCCCCCCCGGTCGGTCCGGCGCTCGGCCAGCACGGCGTCAACATCATGGAGTTCTGCAAGACATTCAACGCCCGCACCCAGGGCCAGCAGGGTCTCATCATCCCGGTGGTGATCACGGTCTTCTCCGACCGCTCGTTCACGTTCATCACCAAGACCCCGCCCGCCTCGATCCTGCTGCTCCGCGCGGCCGGGATCCCCAAGGGCTCGGGCGTTCCGAACAAGAACAAGATCGGGAAGGTCACCAGGCAGCAGGTCGAGGAGATCGCCAAGACCAAGATGCCCGATCTGAACGCCGCCTCGCTCGACGCCGCGATCAAGACGGTCGAGGGCACGGCCCGCTCCATGGGCATCGAAGTCGTGTAACGGAACCGGTTTCCGGTTGCCGAGAAGGCGCCTCAGCGCGTAGCTGGGGCAATCGAGTAGGAGGCGCAATCAAGCGCCGCTAGGACTACAAGGAGAAAAATGGCCAAACACGGTAAGAAGTATCGTGCAGCGGCCGAGAAGGTCGAGCAGCGGCCGTATCAGCTGGACGAGGCGTTCAAACTTCTGAAGGAAGTCTCATTCGCCAAGTTCAACGAAACGGTCGAGCTCTCGATGCTCCTCGGCGTTGATCCGAAACACGCCGATCAGATGGTCCGCGGGACGACTCTGCTTCCGCACGGGACCGGACAGACCAAGCGTGTTCTCGTGATCGCCAACGGCGACAAACAGCGCGAAGCCACCGAGGCGGGCGCTGACTTCGTCGGTGGAGACGAGCTCGTAGAGAAGATCCAGGGCGGCTGGACCGACTACGACGCAGTGATCGCTACGCCGGACATGATGCGCGCGGTCGGTAAGCTCGGAAAGGTGCTCGGTCCGCGCGGACTGATGCCGAACCCGAAGACCGGGACGGTCACGTTCGACGTGGCCAAGGCGCTTCAGGAGATCAAGGCCGGCAAAGTGGAGTTCCGCGTCGACAAGACGTCGATCATCCACGTCCCGGTGGGCAAGATCCAGTTCTCGGCAGACCAGCTTCGCGACAACGCCTCCGCGATCATCAACGCGGTGCGCAAGGCCAAGCCGCCCGCCGCGAAGGGCAAGTATGTCCGGACCATCTACGTATCGTCGACCATGAGCCCTTCCATTCAGCTCGACCCGGCCGTGGCCGAGGCGAAAGAGGAGAAGTAGCCATGAAACGCGAAGAAAAAGCGCAGGCAGTCTCCGAATTCGCAGAGGGGATCGGGAAGGCCACGAACGCCTTTCTGATCGAGTTCAAGGGCATCACCGTTCCGCAGGTCACGGAGCTGCGCAAGCAGGTTCGCGAGACCGGCTCGGCCTACGTCGTGGTCAAGAACACGCTCGCGCTGATCGCGGTGAAGGACTCGCCGCTCGTTCAGCTCCGCGAACAGTTCAGCGGCCCGACCGCCGTGGCCTACAACACCACCGACGCCGTGGCCCTGGCCAAGGCGCTGACGAAGTTCGCCAAGGATGTCCCGGCAGTGCAGTTCAAGGGCGCGATGCTCAACGGCCAGATTGTTCCGGCCGCGGAGATCCAGAACATCGCCAACCTTCCCTCGCGTCAGGAGCTGATTGCCAAGCTGCTGTACGTCATGCAGTCGCCGGTCCGCGGTCTGGTGACCGTGCTCTCGGCGAACATTCGCAACCTCGCAGTCGTGCTGGACCAAATCGCAAAACAGAAAGAGACGGCATAGCCGTCAAGGAAAAACTGGAGGAAAGAAATGGCCGTTTCCACTGAAGATTTCGTGAAGCAGATTGAGTCGATGTCGGTTCTCGATCTTTCGAACCTGGTCAAGGCCCTGGAGGAGCGCTTCGGCGTCTCCGCCGCCGCCGCCGCGATGCCGATGGCGATGCCCGCCGCCGCCGCCGCGGCTCCGGCCGAGGTGCAGACCGAGTTCACCGTCACCCTCACCGAGGTTGGCGAGAAGAAGATCAACGTGATCAAGGCCGTCCGCGAGGTCACCTCCCTCGGTCTGAAGGAAGCCAAGGACCTCGTCGAAGGCGCTCCGCAGACCATCAAGGAAGGCGTCAACAAGGATGAGGCCGAGAAGATCCGCAAGGCCTTCGAAGAGGCCGGCGCCAAGGTCAAAGTCTCGTAAATCATCCCGAGCGTAGCGAGGGATCTGGGGGAAGGGCGGTACGGCATCGTGCCTCCCGCCGCCCGGATTCCTCGCTGACCGCTCGGAATGACGTTTTGTTGTAGTCCACAGCAACACCCGGAGCCGGAGAGGGGGGGAGCGGCCCTCTCCACATGACTCCAAACCCCGCGTTCAACCTCTCGCGTCGCCTGCGCAGAGGTCTCGCCTAGCGGTACCACCACACAGAAGGAGTCACACCGAATGAACGGAGCCACCCCGAAACAGGAGCCGGTTCGTCACGACTTCTCGAAGATCCGCTCGTACATGGCGCTGCCGAACCTGATCGACGTGCAGCGCAAGTCGTACGAGCGTTTCCTCCAGATGAACCTGCTTCCGGAAGAGCGGGAGGACACGGGCCTGCAGTCCGTCTTCACCAGCGTCTTCCCCTTCTCCGACTTCCGCGAGACCTGCTCTCTGGACTTCGTCCGCTACTCCATCGGCAACTGGGAGTGCAAGTGCGGACAGCTCAAGGGACTCGAGCACCTGCGCATGACCTGCGCGAACTGCGGAAACAAGATCATCACCGATCACCCGCACGAAGAGACGGTCAACTGCCAGCGCTGCGGCGTCATCAACAAGAACCGGGTCGAGGTCTGCGACATCTGCGGCAACCCCGTGGACCTGCAGATGAAGTACTCGGTCGAGGAGTGCCAGGAGCGCGGCATGTCCTACAGCGTGCCGCTGAAGGTCACCTTCCGCCTCTTCGTCTACGACAAGGACCCTGACACCGGGGTCAAGCACATGCGCGACGCCAAGGAAGAGGAAGTCTTCTTCGGCGACATCCCCCTGATGACGGACAACGGCACGTTCATCATCAACGGGACCGAGCGCGTCATCGTCTCGCAGCTCCACCGCAGCCCGGGCGTGTTCTTCACCAAGGAATCGGCGCACACGTTCCTGGCCAAGATCATCCCGTACCGCGGCTCGTGGGTGGAGTTCGAGTACGACCAGAAGAACATCCTCTACGTCCGCATCGACCGCAAGCGCAAGTTCCTGGGATCGGTGTTCCTGCGCGCGCTCGGCCTGACCACGGACGAGGAGATCCTCCGCCAGTTCTACACGCCGATCAAAGTGAAGGTCGGCAAGAACGAGGCGGAGCTGACGTTCGACCGCCGCGTCCTGGACCAGGAAGAGGCGAAGGAGCGTCACTCCATCCGCGGACGCCGTACCGTCCGCACCGTCTTCGCCAACATCAAGCTCGACCAGAAGATGGCCGATGCGCTCACGAAGAACAACACGACCACCGCCAAGGTGGACTTCACCGCACTCGACAAGGCCGTGTTCCTGGGCGACGTCGTCGACTTCAATACCGGCGAGGTCATCTTCGAGGCCACCGAGAACGTCCCGGCCGACTGGGCCGACGTCCTCCGCGCCCGCGGCGTCGAAGAGATCGAAGTGATCTTCCCGGAGTGGGATCTGATCAGCGACATCCTGCTCAACACCGTGCGCAAGGACACCTCCAAGTCGTTCGAGGCGGCCATCATCGAGATCTATCGCCGCATGCGCCCGGGCGATCCTCCCACGCTGGAGTCGGCCAAGGCTCTCTTCGAAGGCATGTTCTTCGACGCGCGCAAGTACGACTTCTCGCGCGTGGGCCGCTTCAAGTTCAACATCAAGCTCGACCTGCAGTCGCCGGTGTCGCAGAAGACGATGAGCGCCGAGGACTTCTTCGTGGTCATCAACTATCTGCTCCGCCTGCGCAAGGACGTCGGCCGCGTCGACGACATCGACAACCTCGGCAACCGCCGGGTCAGAGCGGTCGGCGAGCTGCTGGAGAACCAGTTCCGCATCGGCCTGGTCCGCATGGAGCGCGCCATCAAAGAGAAGATGTCGGTCCATCAGGACATCGACTCGGCCATGCCGCACGACCTGATCAACTCCAAGCCGGTCATCGCGGCCATCAAGGAGTTCTTCGGTTCCTCGCAGCTCTCGCAGTTCATGGACCAGACGAACCCGCTGTCGGAAGTCACGCACAAGCGCCGTCTGTCCGCGCTGGGACCGGGTGGTCTGTCACGTGAGCGCGCCGGATTCGAAGTACGCGACGTTCACCCGACGCACTACGGCCGCATCTGCCCGATCGAGACACCGGAAGGACCGAACATCGGCCTCATCTCGTCGCTGGCCTGCTATGCGCGCATCAACGAGTACGGCTTCATCGAGTCGCCGTACAAGAAGGTGGATACCGGGCGCGTCCTCGACCATTACCGCGTGGTCAAGACCGGCGACACTTCGTTCACGCTCGGCCAGATCGTCGAGAAGCGCGACCTGCAGAAGGAGAACGCTCGTCTGGTGAAGGAGTCGGGCGGGGCCACGAAGAAGAAGCAGGGCATGCTCTCGCCGGCCGAAGCCGAGCCGTACGCGTTCTACCTCTCGGCGTGGGACGAGGAGCGCTACACGATCGCGCAGGCGAACGTGATCATGGACGAAGAGGGCAACCTCACCCATGACCGCGTCATCGCCCGCCAGTCCGGCGACTTCGTCTCCATCGAGAAGGAGAAGGTCGACTTCATCGACGTCTCTCCGAAGCAGCTCGTCTCGGTCGCTGCCTCGCTCGTGCCGTTCCTCGAGAACGACGATGCCAACCGCGCCCTCATGGGCGCGAACATGCAGCGCCAGTCCGTCCCTCTGCTCCGCACCGACTCGCCGCTCGTCGGCACGGGCATGGAGAACATCGTTGCGCGCGACTCCGGCGCTGTGGTCCTGTGCAAGCGTGGCGGCGTGGTGGACATGGTCGACTCGAACCGCATCATCGTTCGCGTCGAGGCGGAAGACGTCGAGACCGGCGAGACCAAGGAGTTCGGCGCCGACATCTATCAGCTCATCAAGTTCAAGCGCTCCAACCAGAACACCTGCATCACGCAGAAGCCGATCGTTCGTGAAGGCCAGCGGGTCCGCAAGGGCCAGGTCCTGGCCGACGGTCCCTGCACCGATGCCGGCGAGCTGGCTCTGGGACGCAACATCCTCGTGGCCTTCATGCCGTGGCGCGGCAACAACTTCGAGGACGCCATCCTGGTGTCCGAGAAGCTGGTGAAAGAGGACTACTACACCTCGATCCACATCGAGGAGTTCGAGATCGAGGCCCGCGACACCAAGCTCGGTCCCGAAGAGATCACCCGCGACATCCCGAACGTCTCCGAAAGCGCGCTGCGCGATCTCGACGAGTCGGGCATCGTCCGCATCGGCGCCACCGTGAAGCAGGGCGACATCCTGGTCGGCAAGGTCACGCCCAAGGGCGAGACGCAGCTCACTCCCGAGGAGAAGCTGCTCCGCGCCATCTTCGGCGAGAAGGCCGGCGACGTCCGCGACGCATCGCTGAAGACGCCTCCCGGCATCGAAGGCACTGTCGTCGACGTGAAGATCTTCTCGCGCAAGGGCGTGGAGAAGGATGCGCGCGCCAAGTCCATCGAGGACTCCGAGATCGAGCGGATGAACCGCAACATCCAGGACGAGATCCGCATCATCACCGAGGCGCGGAACAAGCGCATCGCGGAGGTGCTGTCCGAGCAGAAGCTGCATCGTGACGTCGTCGACTTCAAGACCGGGGACATCCTGGTCAGGAAGGGTGAGAGCGCCGATCGCGATGTGGTGGCGCGTCTCTCCCGCCGCGAGCTCCTCGCTCTGCCCGTGGAGGAAGAGGCTCGCGAGACGGTCCGCATGTTCGTCGAGCGCGCCGAGAATCGCGTGCGCGTCCTCGAGCAGAAGGCCGAAGAGCGCCGCGAAGACCTCCAGAAGGGCGACGAGCTCCCTCCCGGCGTCATCAAGATGATCAAGGTGTACGTGGCCATGAAGCGCAAGCTCAGTGTCGGCGACAAGATGGCCGGACGCCACGGCAACAAGGGCGTCATCAGCCGCATCCTCCCCGAGGAGGACATGCCGTACCTGCCGGACGGAACTCCGGTGGAGATCGTTCTGAACCCGCTGGGCGTGCCTTCGCGCATGAACGTCGGTCAGATCCTCGAGACCCACCTGGGATGGGCTGCCCGCACTCTCGGTCTGTACTTCTCGACGCCGGTGTTCGACGGCGCGATGGAGTCGGAGATCAAGGCCCAGCTCAAGGCAGCCGGCCTGCCGGATGACGGCAAGACGGCGCTGTACGACGGGATGACCGGCGAGAAGTTCGAGCAGCAGGTCTGCGTCGGATTCATCTATATGCTCAAGCTGTCGCATCTGGTCGACGACAAGATTCACGCCCGCTCGATCGGACCGTACTCGCTCATCACCCAGCAGCCGCTCGGTGGCAAGGCGCAGTTCGGCGGCCAGCGCTTCGGAGAGATGGAAGTGTGGGCTCTCGAGGCGTACGGCGCTGCGTACACGCTGCAGGAGCTGCTCACCTCGAAGTCGGACGACGTCGAGGGACGCTCGAAGATCTACGAGTCGATCGTCAAGGGCGAGGTGCCGGATGATCCCGGTCTGCCGGAGTCATTCAACGTCCTCGTCCGCGAGCTGCAGAGTCTCTGTCTGGATGTGGAGCTGCTGAAGGAATAGGTGGACAGGTGGAGGACAGGCAATCTTGCCTGTCCTTCCGCCGGACAGACAGGATTGTCTGTCCTCCACAGGAACGAATCATGGGAAGAAAGACGACGCAGGTGACCAAGCTGCCCAACGCCGTGTGCACGGCATGCGGGGGGATGGGCTCGATCCGGCTCACGGCGCACTTTCTCCACGGCGATCAGGAGTTCGAGACGCCGTGCTGGGAGTGCTACGGAAAGAACGTCGTCTTCAACTTCCCCACGCCCTATACAACGGATAACGCCTAACAAAACGGGAGGCGCAAATTGGAATCATTCAACTCACTGTTTCAGCCGGCAAAGCCCCAGGCGATCAATGACTTCAACGCCATCAAGATCAGCCTGGCCTCGCCGGAGAAGATCCGGTCGTGGTCGTACGGCGAAGTCACCAAGCCGGAAACGATCAACTACCGCACCTTCAAGCCGGAGCGGGACGGGCTCTTCTGCGCGAAGATCTTCGGCCCCATCACCGACTGGGAATGCCTCTGCGGCAAGTACAAGCGGATGAAGCACCGCGGAGTGATCTGCGACAAGTGCGGTGTGGAAGTCACCAAGTCGAAGGTTCGCCGCGAGCGCATGGGTCACATCGAGCTGGCCAGCCCTGTCTCGCACGTCTGGTTTTTCAAGGGCCTGCCGTCGCGCATCGGCCACCTGCTCGACATCTCCCTGCGCGACCTGGAGCGCATCCTCTACTTCGAGTCGTACGTCGTCATCGACGTCGGCGATCTGGAGGGAACGCTCAATGAGAAGGAGCTGCTGACCGAGGAGCGCTTCCGCGAGCTGCGCGGGCAGTTCGGCGAGGTCTTCGTGGCCAAGATGGGCGCGGAGGCGATCAAGGAGCTGCTCAAGCAGGTCACCGTCGAAGAGCTCTCCGACGAGCTGCGCCTGATCATGCGCACCGAGACCTCGCAGATCAAGAAGCTCAAGGCGGCCAAGCGGCTGAAAGTCGTCGACGCCTTCCGCAAGTCCGGCCACCGTCCGGAGTGGATGATCCTCGACGTCATCCCGGTCATCCCGCCCGAGCTGCGCCCGCTCGTTCCTCTCGACGGCGGCCGCTTCGCCACCTCGGATCTCAATGACCTCTACCGCCGCGTCATCAACCGCAACAACCGTCTCAAGAAGCTCCTGGAGCTGCGCGCGCCGGACGTCATCGTCCGCAACGAGAAGCGCATGCTGCAGGAGGCGGTGGACGCGCTCTTCGACAACGGCCGCCGCGGCCGCGTGCTCAAGGGCAGCAACAACCGTCCGCTCAAGTCGCTCTCCGACACCCTCAAGGGCAAGCAGGGCCGCTTCCGCCAGAACCTCCTCGGCAAGCGCGTCGACTACTCCGGCCGTTCCGTCATCGTGGTCGGGCCGGAGCTGAAGCTTCACCAGTGCGGTCTGCCCAAGAAGATGGCGCTCGAGCTCTTCAAGCCGTTCATCTACAACCGGCTGGAGCAGAAGGGGCTGGTCGGGACCATCAAGGCCGCCAAGGAAATGGTGGAGCTGCAGCAGACCGAGGTGTGGGATGCGCTGGAAGAGGTCATCAGGGAGCATCCGGTTCTCCTGAACCGCGCGCCGACGCTCCACCGCCTCGGCATCCAGGCCTTCGAGCCGGTGCTCGTGGAGGGCAAGGCCATCAAGATCCACCCGCTCGTCTGCACGGCGTTCAACGCCGACTTCGACGGCGACCAGATGGCCGTGCACGTGCCGCTGTCGCCCAAGGCGCAGGTCGAGTCGCAGGTGCTGATGCTGGCGTCCAACAACATCCTCTCGCCGGCCAACGGCAAGCCGCTCGCGGTTCCCTCACAGGATCTCGTCCTCGGCCTGTACTACCTGACGAAGGAAAAGAAGGGCGCGAAGGGCGAAGGCAAGCGTTTCGGCGGCTTCGATGAAGTGGAGATCGCGCTGCAGGCCGGCGAAGTCGAGATGCTCACGCCGATCAAGGTCCGCGTGACCGGCCGTTTCATGGATCTCACCAAGCAGTTCAACGATCAGGATGTCACCCACGCCGAGATTCAGGACCTGAACCGGCAGTTGGTCGACTCCACGGTCGGCCGCGTCATCTTCAACATGCACCTTCCCGAGGAGCTGCCGTTCATCAACGGCCTGCTCAAGAAGAAGGGTCTGTCGGAGCTGGTCAACTACTGCTTCATCACTCACGGCAACGACCTCACCGTGCGGATGCTGGACAGCCTCAAGGATCTGGGCTTCCTGTACGCGACGAAGGCGGGCATCTCCATCGGCGTCGACGACATGGTCATCCCGTCGAAGAAGAGCGAGATCGTCGACAACGCGCGCAAGGCCGTTCTGGAGGTCGAGCGCCAGCGTCTGGACGGCGCCATCACGCACGGCGAGCGTCACAACAAGATCATCGACATCTGGCATCGCGCCACCGAGACCGTTTCCGACGAGATGTTCGCCGAGATGCGTCGCGTCGAGATCGCCAAGAAGGAGTTCAACCCCATCTTCATGATGGCCGACTCCGGCGCCCGCGGCTCAAAAGAGCAGGTCCGCCAGCTGGCCGGCATGCGCGGTCTCATGTCCAAGCCCTCGGGTGAGGTCATCGAGACGCCGATCACCGCGAACTTCCGTGAGGGTCTGTCGGTGCTGCAGTACTTCATCTCCACGCACGGCGCGCGCAAGGGTCTGGCTGATACCGCGCTCAAGACGGCGGACTCGGGTTACCTGACCCGCCGTCTGGTCGACGTGGCCCAGGACGTCATCATCACGGAAGAGGACTGCCAGACGTTCGACGGCATCGTCGTCACGGCCATCATGGAAGGCGGCGACATCCTCGAGCCGCTGCGCGACCGCATCGGCGGCCGCATAGCGCAGGAAGACGTCTACGATCCGCTCAACGGCGACAGGCTCGTGGCTCAGAACGAGGAGCTCACCGACGACCTGGCCAACGCCATTCAGGAGGCGGGTATCGAGCAGATGAAGATCCGCTCGGTGCTCACCTGCGAGACGCGTCGCGGAGTGTGCCGCCGCTGCTACGGACGTAACCTGGCCAGCGGCAACCTGGTCGAGATCGGCGAAGCGGTCGGGGTCATCGCCGCCGAGTCGATCGGCGAGCCGGGCACGCAGCTCACCATGCGCACGTTCCACGTCGGTGGTACGGCCTCGCGCGTGTCCGAGCAGTCCAAGCACGAGGCCACTGCGCCCGGCAAGGTGCAGCTCATCAACGTCAACACCGTCACGAACAAGAACGGCGATCTCGTCGTCATCAACCGTAACGGCAAGCTGCTCCTCATGGACGACACGCCCGTCAAGAAGGGCAAGAAGTCGAACGTCGATCTGGAGGCCGGCACCGGCCGCGAGCGGGAGCGTTACGCGCTCGTGTACGGCTCCACGCTGAAGGTCCACGACGGCCAGCACGTCGAAGCCGGCGAGGCTCTCGTGGAGTGGGACCCGTTCACCTCGGCCATTCTCACCGAGGTGGGCGGCAAGATCGCGTTCAAGGACATCGTCGAGGGCGAGAACGTCCGCGAGGAGACCGACAAGGTCACCGGTCTCACGCAGATGGTCATCGTCGAGTCGGCCACGGCGGAGAAGCGCACGCCTACCATCACGGTCAAGGCCGGGAGGGGTGACGAGCGCAAGTACCTGCTTCCGACGGGCGCGCACGTCATGGTGCAGAACGGAGCCGAGGTTTACCCGGGCGACATTCTGGCCAAGATCCCGCGCGCCACGACGAAGACGAAGGACATCACCGGCGGTCTGCCTCGCGTGGTCGAGCTCTTCGAGGCGCGCCATCCGCGCGACAAGGCCGTCATCACCGAGGTCGATGGACTCGTGCATCACGGTCCGGTGGTGAAGGGCATGCGCCGCGTCATCATCGAGACCGACGAGGGGACGCGTCACGAGTACTCGGTGCCTCGCTCCGTGCACGTCAACGTGCAGGAGACCGAGCGTGTCCGGGCCGGTGACCCGCTCATCGACGGTCCGATCGATCCGCACGACGTGCTGTCGGTCCTGGGCATCAAGGAGCTGCAGAAGTACCTGGTGGACAAGATCCAGGAGGTCTACCGTTCGCAGTCGGTTGCGATCAACGACAAGCACATCGAGGTGATCTGCCGTCAGATGCTGCGGTCGGTGCGCGTGACGCGTGTGGGCGACACGGACTTCCTGGTGGACGAGCAGGTCGATCGTTTCCGCTTCATGGAGGAGAACGAGAAGGTGATGATGCGCGGCGGCGAGCCGGCCGACGGCACTCCGCTGCTGCTGGGCATCACCAAGGCGTCTCTGTCGACGGATTCGTTCATCAGCGCCGCGTCGTTCCAGGAGACAACGCGTGTCCTCACCGAGGCGGCAATCGCCGGCCGAGTGGACTACCTGCGCGGCCTGAAGGAGAACGTGATCGTGGGCCGTCTGATCCCGGCCGGTACGGGCATGCCCGCGTACCGGGAGGTCTTCCTGGAGAAGGACGAGCCGGTCCCGGTTCAGCCTTCGCTGGAGGATCTGCTGCGTCCGGAGACGGAGGAAGACGAGGCGCTCAGCCTCGCGGACTTCGACGACGAGCAGTAGGCGTTACTTCATCGCATCAAACACAATCGGGCGGCCTCACGGCCGCCCGAGCTGTTTTCGCCTCCGACTCGTCTGCGCTGAGCACGGCATCGGGTCAGCCCGTACGTACGGAAGATCAGATCCGGCTCTTCGGCGGCGTATCGGGAATCCGGGACGTGGCTCTGCTCGAATCAGCAATGGGGAGCGCGGCGGCGACGTTCGGCGGTGCTTTCCTGCACGAGACCTTGTTCGAAATGGCAGCCGCGCTTCTGTACGGCATCTGTCGCAAACATCCGTTCCTCGACGGCAACAAACGCACCGCCGTCGCGGCTTCGCTGACGTTCCTCGAGATGAATGGAATCGAGATCATTGCCGATGAAGACGACTTCTACGCTCTCGTCATCGGTCTGGCGGAGGGTCGCGTCACGAAGTCCGCCGTGGCGGTCTTTCTCGAAGAACACGGCATCGGGCGGCCTCACGGCCGCCCGATCGTCAGTCCGTGATTACGCCACGCTTCGTATCAGTGGAGAGCCGCGGAGGGCCGATTCTCACGCGGGATTTTTCATCAAGCCGAGTCGTGACGTTGCCGCCGCCTCGAACATCGGCATGCCGAGGCGGATGGCGGCGTCGGCTGCACTCCGGTAAAGCTTCGCGGCGCCCGCGGCGTCGCCATCGCGTGCCGCGATCACCCCGCGGATGAGCAGCGCGGCCGGTTTTCCGATCGGGTACATCAGCGCCAGGCGCCGCGAATGCTTGGCGATTCCCAGCATGCGGCGGCGTATTTCGGCCGGCGCATCCGGCCAGAGGGAATCGTAGATGTGAGCCAATGCCGCGTAGGCCTCGAGCAGATAAAGCGCGACCTGGTCCGTCTTGCTGATCGTGTTCTCCGCTGTATCCGTTGCCTCGAGCGCGCCGGCGTGATCGCCGCGGCGGAAGCGTGCGAGTGCCAGCATGGATGCGCCGAAAATCCGGTCTCCCATTCCGAGATCGGACGTCATGTCGAGGCAGATCGCCGCGAGGGTTCCTTCCTTCTCGGGCCGAACGGCGCTCTCGTCGAGAAGGTGGTCGTACCAGAGACCCCATCCGGCGCTCCACACCTGCACTTGAGGAATCGCGCGACGCGTCGAGATCTCGAACAGATCGTTCATCAACCCCTGCGCCTCGGCGACCTTGCCTCGACGCGACAGGACGTCGGCCAGTACGGCGGTGCTCTCGTAGAGCCGGCGGCGCTCACCGGAACGCTCCGCGATTTCGACGGACGTGCGCAGGTCAGCCTCCGCCTCATCCCACGCCGCAACGGTCATGAAATAGAGGCCGCGAATGAATCGGACGTAGGCCGTCGTCTGCGGATGATTGATCGTCGTCGCCATCGACAGCGCGCGCCCGGCGTGGGCGCGCGCCGTTCCGTGCATCATCACCAGACCGGTGATCGCCGCCATGTTGGCGTACGTGCGCGCGAGCTCGGGTGATGGACCTGCCGCTTCTGCGAGGTTGAGCGCTCGAAAACCGGCGTGGATCGTCTCGAGCTTTTCGTTGTTCAGGTAGTAGACCTCGGCCAGGCGCTCATACGCGCGCGCGGCTTCGAGCACCCGCTCAGGCGATGCGGCGGCGCGGCTCAGGAAACGGTCCGGCAGGTACCGATGCAGAATCTGGACGATCACCTGCTTGGCCGTGGAGAGGATCAACCCGCCTTTCGTGGCAGGAAGCGGCGCGCCGAGGAGTGCCAGCGCCTCGCGAAAGACCTGGCGCGCTCTGGTCGGTTGCGCCATGTTGTAGTGCGCCTCGCCGCATTGCCGCAGCCAGGAGCCGCGGCGGTCATCATCCGCAGTCTGCGGCGTCGCCATCGAGAGCGCACCCTCGAAGAATTCGAGTGCCTCCTCGTTGGCGTGATCGCGCAGCGCGGCCTGGCCCGACTTTTCGAGATAGTCGATCGCGTGCACCGGCTGCTCCGCGGCGGTCCAATGTTTGGCAAGGAGCGGGTAGTAGCCCGCGAGCTCCGACGCGAACTGCGTCTCATACCAGCGCGCCACCTGTCCGTGAAGCTCGCGCCGCTGCGTCGGCGCCATCAATTGATACGCGACGTCCTGCGTGATCGCGTGGCTGAATGCGTAGCTGACGTCCTCATGCTCCACGAGCCGGCTTGTCGTGAGCATCTCGAGATGCTGCGACTGTGCCGCGCGCTCTGCCTCGATAGGATAGACGTGTTCGAGAACCGACGTCGTGAACGTCCGTCCGACGACGCTCGCCACCTTCAGCGTGAGCTGCTCGGGCGCCGGCAGCCGATCGATGCGGCTCGTCACGACGCCCTGGACGGTGTCCGGAAACGGCAGCGCCGTGAGGATGGTGCCCGGCGCGATCTCACATCGACCATCTTTGACGATGATGCGGCCGCTCTCCACGAGCGCAGTTGCCAGCTCCTGAACGAAGAAGGGATTTCCCTGCGAGCGGTCTCGCAGGAATTTGGCGACGGCGTCCGGCAGCGCGTCGACGCCGAGGCGGCGGCGAACGAGCTCGAGTGAGTCATCGGGATTCATGGGGCCGAGAATCAGAGACTCACTGCCTGCTGAGACCTGGAGCTGATTCCATGCGCGTGGCACCGGATCCGGCAGCGGACGCGTCGTCACCACGAGGAGTGCGGAGGGGATTTTCTCTGCCACGCGGCCGGCGAGCGTCCAGCTCGCGGAGTCGAGCCAGTGCGCGTCTTCGATCACGATGACATGCGGCTTGGTTTCAGCGTGTTCGCGCAGCAGCCGGACCAGGAGCGCAATCGTGTTGTCGCTGCGCAATGCGCCGAACATCGGAGCGGTCGTCTCGTTGTCCTCGAGGCCGAGCGCGAGCACCGGTTCGAGCAGCGGCGCGAGAGGCCGCGACGCCTCGTCGAGGCGGTCGAGCACGTTCATGTCGCCATCGTCGAGATTGAACAGGCGGCGGAAAACCGGCCGCCATGCAAAGTATGGAGTCGAGGCCTGCGCGGGATCGGCAACACCGGCGAGAACGACGATGGCGTTGTCATTGGCGACGCTCTTCATCCACTCGACGAGCGTCGACTTCCCCATGCCTGCCTCGCCTTCGATGAGAAGCGCGCCGCCGCGGCCGGTGTGCAGCGCGTCGAGCCGTTTCTCGATCTGCGCTCGCTCCGCCGCGCGGCCGGTGACTTCCGTGAGGCGCACGATCTGCGTCCACGCCGGACGTATCGGCCGGAATACCGCCAGAGGCTGCGCTTTGCCCTTGACCGCGATCGGCTCGAGCGCCTGCCACTTGATCCGGTCGCCGGCCATCTTCCTCGTCGTTTCGCCGCACAAAACGCGGCCGTCTGCAGCCTGCATGAGCCGCGCAGACACGTTCACCACATCGCCGATCAGTGTGTATTCGCAACGCGTTTCATCGCCGATCGTTCCGCAGAACACGTTTCCGGAGTTCACGCCGACGGAGGTCTTCTGCGCGAGCTCGTCCAGCCGGGCCTTGATGTCCATCGCGGCCAGCGTTCCCCGCCGGGCATCGTCTTCGTGCGCGAGCGGCGGCAAGCCGAGCGCCGCGAGCATGGTCACCCCTTTCTCGTCGACGGAGAGTTTGTTGACGCTGCCCTCGTGCCGGTACAGCTCCGTCTGCGCACCCTGCATCACTTCGAGTGCGGTGTCGAAAGGTGTGCCGTAGCCAAGGCCCGGCAGTTTGATGAAGAGGACGGTGACGCTTCTGAGCTCGGCCAGCCAGCCTGACTGACGCGCGGCCAGGCGGCGATGGATGCTCGCCGGAATGTAAGCGAGAAGCGACGGCAGCGCCGATCCGTCGAGTTGCGGAGGAGGAGGAAGCGGAGTGAGGTCGACGTCGCGCACGCGCACCAGGCGCATCGCGCCGTCGGCTGCCGTCGTTCCTTCGGCGTGACCGGCCATGCGATTCCAGATTTCTGCGCCGGCGACACATGCGCCGGGCTCGGCCTGCACGGCGGATTGCGTCGCCTCCAGCACAGCCGGTCCGGACAGCACGAATTCATAGCGACCGTAGATGCCGCCGAGACTGGCAGCGACGGCTTTTCCGGCGCCGACGCCGACGCGCAGCGACAACCGTTCACCGGCCGGTGCATCGAACCGCGTGACCGCTTCCTGGATCGCCAGCGCACAGCGCGCGGCAACGCGCGCGGCCGTGTCGAGTGCCGCGCCATCATTCTCGACGGGCCAGAACGCCAGCAGTGCATCGCCGGCGAACTTGACGACGTCACCGCCGTGACTGGTGACCGCCGCGATGAGGCGGCCGAAATACGTATTGAGGATGCGCGTGAGCTCTTCGACGCCATCGCCGCCGCGTGTGGCCAGGCGTTCCGAGAGAGCGGTGAAACCGGAGATGTCTGCGAAGAGCGCCGCGGCCGGCATCCGCTCGCCAAACGCAACGGCAGACTGCCCGCGCGCGATCCGGCTGATGACGTGGCGAGGCACGTACCGGACCAGGTCCTGCGGCTGGAGCGATTCCGTCTCGCGCCCCACGTTCCGAGCGTAACACGCCGCGGCACTAGTGTTCATGCCGCTTTTACGGCGTGTCTTCCGACGATTGGGCGATCATGAGGCAGTAGCCATCCGGATCCTGCATCTGGAACTCGCCTTTGGGCAGGTAGTCGGGGTAGGTGATCTCACCGACCGTGATGCCTTCACGCAGCAGCTTCTCGCGCAGCGCGACGAGATCGCTCGCATAAAGGTAGAAGAGCACGTCCTGCGCTTCCGGTTGCAGCGGGCGACTCGTGCGCGTCAGCATCAGATTCGGTCCACGCCGCCAGTCCGGCGCGCCGGGAGCGTACAGCCATGCCCAATGCGGCGCGCCTGTGGGCGGCACACGGTTGCCGATCTCGAATCCGAGGAGACGGTAAAACGCGGCGGAGCGCTCGACGTCGCCGACGTGGATCATAGCGACGAGACCGGTGAGAGGAGGTTCTGCGGACATCGCAAGTGCGATTAAACCGCAGGGCCTCCGTCGAAGAAAGCCATTCGCGGCATGGCATAATTTTCCGACGCAGGGCCAACGTACACCGTGGACATGCGCGTCGGCGACGCCGGCCGCAAAGGCGAGGTCGACGAGGCGGTGGGCGCGCTGCTGGATGCGATCGGCGCCCGCAACCGCAAGCCGGGCGAATATTACGACTGACGCCGGACTGTGCGCAGAATCTCGAGCCCGTTCGGAGCCAGGATGTTGTACTTGCCATCCCTCAGCGTGAGATAGAAGCGGGCCC
>DATKCA010000155.1:0-28480 GCA_035544675.1 Thermoanaerobaculia bacterium
CCGATTTCAACAGCGGCCGCGTCATCCGCGCCGACATTCTCCCGGGTGGTCAGATCGCCTCGGTCGACATCTGGGCGACGGGCATTGGTAACCCTACTGACATGGACGTCGGGCCCGATGGGAACCTGTACGTCGCCGGCATCGGCGACAAGATCCTACAGTTTGCGTTCAAGCCCACCGCCCAGGGGCTCGTGGTATCCCGCCGTTTCCTGCGCACCAGCGAGGGGAGCGTCGCCGCGTTCAGCGTGCGCCTGGCGATGGCACCGGACGCCGGCGTGAGCGTGACGGTGACACGCACCGCCGGCGACACCGACCTCTCCGTCACCCAGGGGGCCTCGCTGACGTTCACGGCAGCCAACTGGGCGACCCCACAGATCGTGCACGTCTCCTCGGCGCAAGACCTCTCCGTCGACGACCAGGTGGCGACGATCACCGTGTCCTCGCCCGGGCTCGCCAGCGAAGACGTCGTGGTGCGCGCGACCTCGCTGGTCCCTCTGCCTTCTCCACCTGCTGCGCCGGCAAACCTTCTCGCAGAGGCGACTTCCGCTACCACTGTTTCTTTGACATGGAGCGCAGCCGGCGGCGCGACTCAGTACGAGATCGAGCGTTCCTCTGCGGGGACGGCCTTTCAGTATTTGACCAGTGTTCAGGGCCTTTCGCATGTCGATACGACCGCCGCCGCGTCAACGGCCTATCTGTATCGAGTCAGAGCCACCAACGCCGGTGGCAAGTCGTCCTATGGCAACGTGGATCTGGCTACGACTGTCATCTTCACGGATGATCCACTCGTCGTGCAGGTGACGGCAATTCGCGCTGTTCATCTCCTGCAACTGAGAACGGCCGTGGACGCCGTCCGCAAGCTGGCGGGACTTTCGGACGGGGAGTACACCGACGAGATCCTCGACTCGGCGGTTGCCATCAAGCGGGTCCACGTGATCGAGCTGGCCACCGCGTTGAACGACGGGCGAACGGGCTTGATGCTGACACCCATCGTCGAGCCGTCGATCACCGCGGGAGTGACGACGGTCCAGGCCAGTCACATCCACACGTTGAGAGCGGGGGTGCAGTAGGCGGTGATCGAGCCCCCGCACCACAACCGCTGGACAGCCGCGGAGGCGTGAATATAATCCGCCGCCTTGCGGTTTCCACGGGTCCTGCCTAAGCCGTTGTAGCTCAGTTGGTAGAGCAGCTGATTCGTAATCAGCAGGTCACCGGTTCAAGTCCGGTCAACGGCTCCACACATCGCCCGTCCCCTTACCCGCGCGCACCCCGTAGATTCCGATCTCGAGCATTTTTGTACGGACTCGTACTGACGGGACGTCTTTCCGGACGTATCTTGTGATCTCCATCACTCGGAAAGGTCCCCGTTATGCGCCTCCTCGTAGTCGACCACGACTCCGCGCTCACCGCGTTGATGGTGGCGCTGTTCCGTCGCCACGACTTCGTCATCGACACCGCCGCCGACGGGGAGGAGGCCATCGAGAAGATCCGCGGGACCGATTACTCCACCATCCTCCTCGACCTCATGTTGCCTCGAATGAATGGTTTCGAGGTGATCCGGGAGATGAAGTCCTTCGCGCCGGAGGTGCTCCGGCGGACGATCGTGATCACCGCCGCCTCCAATGCGACGCTGAGACATTTCGACCGCTCGGAGGTCTTCGAGTTGATCCGGAAGCCTTTCGAGCTCGACGAGCTGGTGAGCAGCGTTGAGCGCTGCGGCGAAGGCGCGCGGGCGGCGGGGCTCCCGCTGGACGGGGGCGCGAAGGTGCCATCGATCGGATCGCAGCGCGCAAACGCGAAATAATTGCGCCTGGCCAGCCCTTTCCGTAGAATCGCCGGCTCCCACTCTCGAGAGCCGGGACAATCTTTTACAATCTGCCTCGCTCCTTGGACCACGTGTCTGACACGGGTCCCGCCAGGCCAGAAGGAGGAAACATGAGGACTTACGAAGTCCTGTTCATCCTTTCTCCGCAAGTCGCGGAGGAAGAGGCGACCACGCTCACCAACGAGTTCCGTACGGTCGCCGAAAAAACCGGAGCCACGCTGAAGAATGAGGAAGCGTGGGGCCGCCGCCGTCTCGCCTATCCCATTCACAAGTTCAACGAAGGCAACTACCACCTCTTCGTGTTCGAAAGCGACGGGTCGCTCTCCGAGCTGGACCGCCGCATGAAGAACTCGGACCGGATCCTCCGGCACATGATCGTGCGGACGGATCTCGATCTGAAGCGCGCCGACAAGCTCGCCAAGCGCAATCCGAAGAAGGAGCGCGTCCGTCCCGCTCCGGCCTTCAACGCCCCGGAAGCTCCCGCCCCGGTCGAGCCGGCCGTCGCGGATGAAGCGCGCGGGTAAAGAGAGGAACGACAACCATGGCTACGAGTGCACCGAGAAGACCCCAGGGCGATCGTGCGCAGGGCGGTCCGGGCGGACAGCAGGGTGGGAAGAAGAAGTTCTTCTACCGCCGCAAGCGCGTCTGCAAGTTCTGCGTCGAGAAGCTCGAGTACATCGACTACAAAGACGTCAAGATGCTGCAGCAGTTCATCCCGGAGCGCGGAAAGATCCTGCCGCGCCGCATCTCCGGAACGTGCGCGCTGCACCAGCGCAAGCTGCAGAGCGCGATCAAACGCGCCCGCACCGTGGCGCTGCTCCCCTTTGCCACGGACTGATCCGTTTCCGATGATCGAATCGTCCCTGCAGCAGAGCGAGTCGGTGTCGTTGCCGCCCATCCGGCCGTTCGGCCGTGTGGTGCGCAGCGTGGCCGGCTACGGTGTGGCCACGGCGCTGATGATGGTGTCGCCGCTGCTCGTGTTCGTCCCTGCCGCGCTGTTTCACTGCGCGCTGCGCAACGGCCGTAAGGCGGTCTGGGCCGCGGCGGCCATCGCTGTCGGTCTGGTCGGGCTGTACTTTCTGCAGGCCGCGGCCAGCTCGACGGGTGATGCCTCCAGGAACATGGCCTACGCATCGTTCGCGTTCCTCGTTCTGTCGATCGCCATCCCGTCCATCGCGGCCGTTCCGCTCGTCGAGCGCGCCGAGAAGTTCGGCCACGTTCTGGTGTTCGCCCTGGCCGGCAGCGCGATCGGGCTGGGTGTGCTCGAGCTGACGATGCGCCTGTCGGCCTCGTTCTCCCCGTACGCGGTGCAGCTCGCCAAGGCGCAGCAGAACGCTGCCAGCGTGGTCGAGATGTACCGCAACGCGAACGCGGGCCCCGAGTTCGTCGGAACGGCTCAGCGCCTCATGCAGTACGGCCTGGCCGTGCTGCCGGCCGGCATCCTCATCGACCTTTGCCTCATCTTCGTTCTCAGCCTGATGATGTTCGGACGGCTGAAAGCCTGGCGGGGCATGGCCCAGACAGGGACCGCGGCCGTCGAGGCATCGCGGGTCTACCTCTTCCGCAACTTCGCTCTGCCCGAGTGGCTGGTCTTCGGATTCATTCTCGGAGGCCTGACTCCACTCACCAGCGGCACGTTCCAGAGGGTGGCCGCGAACGTGCTGGCCATCGTCATTTTCCTGTACATGCTGCAGGGTCTGGCCGTGATCCGCTTCGCGCTCGTGCGCGCCGGCGCCGGCGTCTTCGGCACCGTGCTGGCCTTTTCGATCCTGGCCATGCTCAGCGTTGCCGGCATCGGCCTGCTGCTCATCGCTCTGGTAGGGCTGTTCGATCCGTTTTTCGATTTTCGACACTTAAAGAGAAAGGATGACTTGCATGAAGGTCATACTGACTGAAGAGATCCGCGGCCTCGGCACTCGAGGCGACGTCGTCAGCGTCAAGGACGGCTACGCGCGGAACTACCTGCTTCCCAAGAAGCTGGCGCGCGAAGCGACCGCCGGCAACCTGAAATCCATCGAGCAGGAGCGCAAGAAGTGGGCGCTCCTGGCCCAGCAGGAGAAGGTCGTCGCCCAGAAGGCCGCCGAGAGCGTCCAGGGCGTGAAGATCACCATCCAGAAGCGCGTTGGTGACAACGGCCAGCTGTTCGGCTCCGTGACCGCGAACGAGATCGCCGACGCGCTCGAGGCCAAGGGCATCGAAGTCGACAAGCGGCGCATCGAGCTCGCCCACCCGATCAAGAGCCTCGGGACCCACGACGTCGATGTCCGCCTGCACCGCGAGGTCAGCGTGCCCATCAAGGTCGAGGTCGTTCCCATCGGCGTGGAGCGGCTGGAGGAGGCCCCGGCCCCCGCCAAGCCGGCCGCCGAGCCACCAGCCGAAGCGCAGCAGTAAAACGTTGGGGGGGCGCCCGGTGTCCTCGCCGGCGGGGCGCCGGTGGGGACACCGGCGCCCCAACAGCATGTATTCTCCACCGCGATGAGCGACGACCCTTACGTCGAGGGGCCTCCCTCGGGCCAGGAAGGCTGGTCCGAGGTCTGGCGCGCCGACCGGCGGTACAAGCCGGGCGGCATGCTGCAGCGCATGCTGGACGGGCTTCTCCGCCGTGGCACCGCACTGGACCGTGATCGCCAGCGCGACTTCAACCTGGTCATCCTCGACCTTCTCCACGACATCCGCTCGGACGTCGAGGCCGTCCGCCGCGATCTCCGCGCCGACTTCGACGCGCTGCAGCGGGACATGAAGGCGGCCGACCAGGACATCGCTCGCGACGTGGCCGGCCTCCGTGAGCTCCTCCCCTTCGCCGTGCGCCGGAACGACGCACTCATCGCCGCGCTCGACCAGAAGATCGAGACGCTGGCGGTGAGGCTGCGGGACGTCACGAATCCGCTCGTGGAGGGGGAGGCAGGATCGTCCGTCCTCAAAGATTTCGTGTACCGGCGGCTCGAGGACGGGCTGCGCGGGAGCGGCGCCGAGGTGCGGGAGGCGATGGAGCCGTACCTCGCGCTGGCGCGCGAGCGTCAGCCGGTGCTCGACATCGGGTGTGGTCGCGGCGAGTTCCTGGAGCTCTGCCGTGAAGCAGGTGTCGATGCCTATGGCTACGACACGAACGAGCGATCGGTCGCCGATCTCAAGAAGCGCGGTCTGGCGGGATCGCTGGCCGGGGTGCCGGAGTGTTTCCAGCGCATCGACGACGGATCGATCGGCTCGATCCTGGCGGCGCACGTCGTGGAGCACCTGCCGGCCGAGCATCTCTTCGCCCTGTTTCGCGAGGCTCACCGCGTCCTGCGGAGCGGCGGCCTGCTGATGATCGAGACTCCCAACGCCGAGTCGCTGCTCGTCAGTGCGTCGGAATTCTGGCGTGATCCGACGCACCTGGCGCCGCGCCATCCCGCGGCGCTGACTCTGCTCGCCTCCGAGCATGGGTTCGATGTCGACGACATCCGCGCCATCCACCCGTTTCCTGAGGGGACGGCCCTGGCGGTGGATGCGGGCGATGCGCCGTCGATCCGCAGGGTGGTGGAGGCGATCAACGAACGTCTCTTCGGACCGCAGGACCTACGGATGATCGTTCGGAGACGATGACCGCGCGTCCTCGTACGGCTGCACGTCGATGACGGTGCGGCTGGGTGGCGGGGGAGGGACGCGATGCGGAATGAACCCGAGAATCAGTCCCGAAACGAGTCCGGCGATGTGGGCCACGTTGTCGATGAACTCGACGGCGAACCCGAGCACGATGTTGAGCGCGGCCCAGAAGAGGAGCTGTGAGATGAGTCCCTTGGTCCACGGCTCGTGGCGCCACTGCGGCGAACGGCGGATGGAGAAGATGAACGCGCCGAGGATCCCCAGGACCGCGCCGCTGGCGCCGACGGAGGCGCTGTCCGTGGACATCGAGCTGGCAACCGAAGCGCAGATCCCGGTGAGGAAGTACACCGTGCCGAAGCGCACCGAGCCGAACATCGCCTCGTAGAGCGCGCCGAGCTGATAGAGCGCCCAGCAGTTCGCCGCCCAGTGCGGCACACCGGCGTGAAGGAACATCGCCGCGATCACCCGCCAGTACTCGCCCTCGGCCAGCATGCCGGGCACGATCGCGCCCATGGCGATGAGCTTGCGCGTGTCCCACAGCGCGCCGGTCATCCACTCGAAGATGAACACCACGGTGATGGTCGCCAGGAGTGCGGCTGTGACCGGCGCGCGCGAGAGCCGGGACTTCATCGAGACTCCAGGGCGCGGGAGACGCCGCGGATCAGCGCGTGGGCGATGCGCGGCGAGAATTCCTTGAAGCGCATGTACATCGCTGCCGCGGCGGGAACGATCCTTCTGTAGGAGCCGGACTCGGCGCTGTCACAGATCGTCCTGGCCACTCGTTCCGCCGGGATCCCGGCCACCAGGCGCGAGGCCATCGGGATCTTTGCCCACTCTGCTTTCACGAAAAAGTCGGTCTTCACGGTTCCGGGGCAGACGAGTGCAACGCGTACGCCGCCTGGCATCACCTCGCTCCTCAGCGCCTCGGTGAACCCGGTCACCGCGAATTTGCTGGCGCAGTAACCGGACATGCGCGCGTATCCCATGAGGCCGGCGATGGATGAGATGTTGACGATGCTGCCGCTCCGTCTCGCCAGCATCTGCGGCAGCACCGCCTGGGTGCAATGCACGGCCCCGAAAAAGTTCGTCTGCATCATCTCGTTCCAGTCGTCCACGTCCGCTTCCGCGACCGAATCGAACACGGCGAAGCCGGCGTTGTTGATGAGGATGTCCACGGCGGGCGCGGACTGGATCAGCCGGATGCAGTCTTCGCGTCGCGTGACGTCGGTAACGACCGCGCGAGCCGACACGCCCAGCGCGGCACATCCGGCCGCGACGGGCTCTAACAGTTCCGCTCTCCGCGCGCCCAGCACCACATTCGCTCCTCGCCGCGCCAGCTCGAGCGCGACGGCGCGCCCGATTCCGCTGGAAGCGCCGGTAACCACAGCAGTTCTGCCTTTGATTGTCATAGTTGATGTCGTCGTTAAATCGTTCCGAAATGGCAGGTTTATAGCATTGACTTCAAAAAAGCGCGGCACCTATACTCCGATGCAGCTTACCTCTGGCGCTCGTTCCTGGGCGTGACGCAAACTCTAGGAGGCGTGAATGCCCTTCGAAGAAGTCAAGAAGATCTGGATGAACGGCCGCCTCGTCGATTTCGCCGACGCGAAGATCCACATTCTCACGCACGTCATTCATTACGGGTCCGGCATCTTCGAGGGAATCCGCTGTTATGTCACGAAGAACGGCCCGGCCGTGTTCCGGCTGGACGAGCATCTGCGTCGGATGTACGACAGCTGCAAGATCTATCGTATCGAGGTGCCGTACGCCTTCGCGGACTTCAAGAAGGCCTGCCTCGACGTCATCCGCGCCAACGACTTCGACGACTGCTACCTGCGTCCGCTGGTGTACCGCGGCTTCAACTCCCTGGGGGTGAATCCCGCCAGCTGCCCCGTCGACGTCTGTGTCGCGGCCTGGAAGTGGGGCAAGTACCTCGGCTCGGAAGCGCTCGAGCAGGGCGTAGACGTCCGCGTCTCCTCCTGGAATCGCATGGCACCCAATACGTTCCCGGCGCTGGCCAAGGCCACGGCGAATTACATGAACTCGATCCTGATCCGCCAGGAGGCGGGCGTCGACGGCTACGCGGAAGGGATCGCCCTGGACGTGCACGGCTACGTCAGCGAGGGCTCGGGCGAGAACATCTTCCTGGTCCGGGACAACCGGATCCTGACGCCGCCGCTCGGAGCATCCGTCCTGTGCGGAATCACCCGCGACACCATCATCCGTCTGGCCCGGGACCTCGGATACGAAGTCGTGGAAACGCTCATTCCGCGCGAGGCTCTCTACATTGCGGATGAAGTCTTCTTCACCGGCACGGCCGCGGAAGTCACCCCCGTTCGCAGCATCGATCGGATTACGATCGGTGCCGGCAAGCGGGGCCCGGTGACCGAGCGTGTTCAGAAGGAGTACTTCTCCTACATCGAGGGGGAAACCCCGGACCGTTACAGCTGGCTCACGCCGGTGTATGCGGACCGGGCCGCGAATCGCCGCAAGCCGGCGCTGGTCGGCGCGGAGTAAGTGGAGCGGCGCTCCACTTACATCTGCCCTCTCTGCCTCATCGAATAGAACCGGTTCGCTCCGACCACCACGTGGTCGGCCAGCTCGACGTCGCACAGCCTCAGCGACTCGGCCATCTTCCTCGTGAACAGCAGGTCCTCTGCCGAAGGCGAGGGATCACCTGAGGGGTGGTTGTGAAAGAGGACGACCGCGCAGGCGTTCTCCTCGAGCGCGAAGCGGATCACGTCGCGCGTGGACACCGCGGCGTGATTGATCGTGCCCACGAAGATTTCGCGCTGTCGCATGACCCGCCGCCGTGAGTCCAGAAGTGCTGCTCCGAGGCGCTCCTGGACGTGGTGAGCGTAGGTGGAGACCAGGACGCGGCCGAACACGTCGGGATCGTAGAGCGGCAACTGGTCCGGCTCGGACGCGGCGAGCCGTCTGGCCACCTCGAACGCGGCGGCGATGCGGCTGGCCTTGGCCGCCCCGACGCCGGCGGTCTTGGCCACCTGCGAGGGGTCGCGGCGGCGGAGCGTGGACATGCCGTCCTGCAGCAGCTCGCGCGCGAGCTGGATCGCGTTTTTGCCCGGAACGCCGGAGCCGAGAAGGATGGCGATCAGCTCCGCATCGGACAGCGTGTCCGCTCCGTGCGTGAGCAGCCGCTCGCGCGGTCTGTCGTCGAGCGGCAGGTCGGCGATGAGCTCAGTCATGAAACCTCCAGGATGGCGTCGACGATCGCAGGTGTGGCCTCCGCCGCTCGCATCGGAATCGCAAAGGAACACGCCGAGCTGACGGCGGAATCTTCCGGGTTGATCTCGATCGACAGCCCGCGGTGGAGTGTGACGAATCCGGCAGCCGGGTACACCACACCCGACGTGCCGATGACGAGGAGGAGGTCCGCTCCGATGATCGTCGTGGTCGCCCGTGCCACCGCCTCCTCGGGCAGGGTTTCGCCGAACCAGACGACATCGGGCCGGAGCAGCGCGCCGCAGCGGCAGTGAGGCGGGATCTCGTTCAGCGGCTCGGGCCGCGACGTCACCGTGCCTTCGCGCATGCATCGGACGCGCAGGATGTTGCCGTGCAGCTCGACCACGTCCTTCGACCCTGCCCGCGCGTGAAGGCCGTCAACGTTCTGCGTGACGACCACCGCCGCGGGGAGTCGCGCGATCGAGGTGTGCGCGGCATTCGGTTGCGCGGATTGGATGAGGGCGCGCCGCCACTCGTACCACTCCCACACCAGCGCGGGATCCCGCGCGAATGCCTCCGGCGTCGCCAACTCCTCGGCGCGGAAGTGTTTCCAGAGGCCGGAGGCGCCGCGAAACGTCGGGATTCCGCTGTCCGCGGAGACGCCGGCGCCGGTGAAGACGACGACCTTGCGGGGCTTGCGGCGACGGATCGCATCGACGACTTCGGCGAGGCTGCTCATCGCGGCCGAGGATACCTCGGAGGGGGGAATGATCTACGCAGCGTAGATTCGTCTCTGTGTTCTCTGTGTCTCTGTGGTTTACCGTCCCCCCGCCCAGTGCAACCACAGAGACACAGAGAGCACAGAGACTCCCAACGACTAAGGCCTGTCTTTCAGGCTTTCGGGATGTTCTCTTCGTGGATCTGGATGAATGCGTCCTGGCGCAACCGCTCCAGGTATGCCTTCAGATCGCGCTGGAACGTCTCTTCGCTCGCGTCCCTGCGCAGGCGGTCCTTCACCGACTCGAACGCCGGGACCTCGGAGGGGAGACGCTGCTCGACTTTCAGGATGTGCCAGCCGGAGCGTGTCTCGATGGGTCCGATGACGGCGCCGGCGTTCGCGTCGAACACGGCTTTGTCGAGGTCGGCGATCAGCTCGCCGCGTGCGACCTCGCCGAGATCGCCGCCTTTCTCCTTCGTGCCGGAGTCGGACGAGGCGGTCGCTGTCTGCGCGAAGTCGGCCCCGCCGCGGACCGCGGCGGCGAGCTCGTTCGCGCGCTGCATGGCAGCGTCGACAGCTGCCGGATTGTCAGGCTTGACGATGACGATCTCACGCAGACGGGCCCGCTCGGGAAGGCGATACTCATCTTTCTCCCGGGCGTAGCGCTCGCGCAGCTCCCGGTCGTCGAGATCGCTGCGGTTTCGCAGCTCGCGGGCGAAGACTTTGTTCGTGATCAGCGTCTCGCGAAGCCGCGCTTCCATGTCCGCGCGCGTCATCCCTGACTGCTGGAGTGAGATGTCGAACTGCTCATCCGTGGAGATGTTGTACTGCTGTTTCAGCCGGTTGATCGCGTCCTTCACTTCGGCATCGGTGATCGTGATGCCCAGGCGGTCCGCCCGGTCTTTGATGAGGAGCTCGTTGATGAGCTCGTCGGTGAAGCGCTTGCTCAGCTCCGCCCGGGCCGTTGCGACCTGATCAGGCGGTGAGACTTGCTCGATCTCGGCGAGCGCCTCTGCCATGCGCCGCTCGTACTGGGAGCGCGTGACGATGCGGTCGCCCACCCGGACGACGATGGCTTCGAGCAGTTGCGCCGCGGACAACGAGCCGGCCGTGGCGGCGAGGAAAATCGCAATGATGGTCTTTTTCATGGGTGTCCTATCCGACGTGTGGCGGCGAAAACAGGTTACACGCTGAGATTTATTCGTTCTCGGCCTTCGGGAGGCCTCCTGAATAGCGAAAAGGGAGGCGCTTGGTGAGGACGGCCACCCCGACTTCCTTCCGGCTGCCGGCCACCAGGCGGGTGATGCGCTCGCGGACAGCGTCCTCCTTCAGCCGCACGCGGATGACGGGCGCGGCTGTGGCGAGGTCGACGGTACCGGGCCCGCGTCGCTCGTCCACCTTGAAAATGTGGAAGCTGGCCTCGGTGCGGATGACGTTGCTGACCGAGCCCGGCTGGAGGGAGAAAATCTCGTCCTCGAACATCTTGGGGAGGTCGCCCCGGGTCACGAATCCGATCTCCCCGCCCCGTTTGGCGTTGGGTGCGCTGGAGTGGTCGCGGGAGAGGTCCTCGAAGGCCGCGCCCCGCCTGAGTCTGGCGATGATGTCGGCGGCCAGCTTTTCCTCGTGCACGAGGATCTGGCGGACGCGGACTTCCTCCCCGGCGCGAAACTCGTTCTGATGCTGGTTGTAGTAGTCGGCGATCTGAGCATCCGACGGCTCGGGCGTTTCGGCCGCCAGGTTGGCGATCAGCTTCTGCCGGCGCATCTCATCCCGTTTCTCGATGACCGTCGCGCCCGCGTCATTCCGCACGGCCGTGGCGATGGCGTCGGCCGGCACCTCCACTCCGTGGGAGGCTGCGTACTCCGAAAGGATGACCTCCTCGACGTACTGGTCGAGCATGGCGCTGGCTACTTCCGGGGCGAGCTGGGCCAGCTCCGTACCGCTGTTCCGCTCCAGGTACCGCTTGAAGTCACCGAGCGTGATCATCCGTTCGCCGACTCGGGCAACGACGTCCGGCGGTGTGGCCGGCTTGCGTTGACAGGCGAGCGACGCGATGAGAATGCAGCAAATGATCAGGCGGGACCAGCTCATCGTCGCGAGGCCGCGGAGTGTAGCATCGCGGCGGCTGGGTGGTGGTGCAGGAACTGCAACACCAGCCGTGCTCTGAATGAAATCCAGGAGGAAAACCCTTGCGGAAAACGACTCTCTCGCTCTGTGCCTTGCTTGTTCTGACGACGTTTGTTCTGACGACGCCTCTGCTCGCTGCGCCGAAGCGTGCGACCTTGCGGACCGGCAACCCCGACTCGGTCAGGGTCGAGCGGCTTCCGGCCGGCTCCGATCTCTTTCAGCGAGTCTCCGAGCAGTACCGCGCCAGCGCCAGGAACCGCCACCGGGCCACGGTGGCCACGGAGATCCGCTCCGCGCGCGCGTTCATCATCCCCGTGGCCGGCAGCGCTCCGGGTGGTGGCGGGACGTTCTTCCGGTCGGACATCACGATCGCGAATTACGGCCAGACGTCCCAGGACCTCTCCGTGGCGTGGATCGCGCGCGGCGTCACGACGGCGACGCCGCCCACCGTGGTCGTGACCATTCCGGCCCGCACGGCGCAGCCGTTCCGCGACTTCGTGACGAACGTTCTCGGTCAGAGCGGGATCGGCTCGATCTTCGTGATCCCGATCGCCGGCAACCAGCTCGATGAGGACGCCTCCATCGACGGTTTCTCGCGGATCTACACGAATCAGCCCGGCTCGGCCGGAACGGTGTCGCAGCCGTTCGAGGGCGTAGACCCCGACAGCTTTCTCCGGCACTTCGCAGCCAGCTCGCTCGGTCTGCGCCACGACGCGTCATTCCGGACGAATTACTTCATCGTCAACACGGACTCGGTCCCCCTTACGTTCACGATCTTCTTCTCCGGGTCGAATGGTTTCGAGTCCGAGCGCACGGTGACCGTGAATCCGGCCTCGCTCTTCTTCGACTCGGTCCCCCCTGCGGACAGTTACGGCGATCTCACGATCGTCTTCATCGTCGATGAGGAGGACGCGTTCTGGACCGCCGGCGCGAGCAGCACCGACAACATCACCGCCGACGGCTATGTCTCCATTGCCTCGGCCAATCTCTCGGACGAGGACCTGGACGGCTTCGACAGGTAAGAGGATCTGTGAAGCGCCGCCGGCCGGGCGGGTCATCCTCGGCGGCCGGGAAGTGTAACACCTTGCCGTGAGAGGCTTCCCTAAGGGAGAATGCTTGCTTCACTCAACCTGCGGGAGGAGAAAGCATGCGGAAGATGTGTCTGACGCTCGCGCTCGTACTCGTACTCGTCACTCCTGTTTTCGCCGGTACAAAGTTCCAGAAATTCGCGCCGCTGCCAGCCGACGACGTCAAGATCGAACATCTGCCCGCGGACTCGGACCTCGGCGCGCGTGTGATCCAGCAGTATCTCGATCTCCGACGTCAGGATCGCGTGCGCGCGAGCGCGTTGACGGGAATCCGCACGGCGCGTGGATTCATCATTCCGGTTGCAGGCAGCGCAGCGGGAGGCGGTGGGACGTTCTTCCGCTCTGACGTCACGCTCGTGAACGCCGACTCTTCGTCATCGCAGGACATATTGGCTGTCTGGATCGCTCGTGGAGTCGCGACGACCACCCCTCCCACTACGCGGATCACGCTGGCCGCGGATGCAACGCGCATTTTCCGCGACTTTGTCGCCAACACGCTGCAGCAGAGCGGCATCGGATCTGTCTTCTTTCTTCCGGTGATCGGCACGCAGATCGACCCAAACGCAGCCATTGACGGCTTCTCGCGCATTTTCACCCCGCAACCAGGTTCGGCGGGCACCGTGTCGCAGGAGTTTCTCCCCGTCGATCCTGGCGACTTTCCGCCGTTCCAGGCCGCCGCTGCACTCGGTTTGAAACACGATGCAGCCTTTCGCACGAACTTCTTCATCGTCAACGCGCAGACCACGCCGCTCACTGTCAACTTCCTTTATCTCGGTACGAACGGGAGCTCGCAACCGAGAACCGTCGTCGTTCCTCCCCTTTCGCTGCACTTCGATTCCATCCCGGCGAATGAGAATTACGGCGACCTCGCCATCGTGTTCGTCGTCAACGACCCTAACGCCACATGGATAGCCGGCGCGAGCAGTACCGACAACATCACCGGCGACGGGTGGGTATCGCTCTTTTCGGCGTTCTTGAGTCCGAGCGAGCTCGGCGGTCTCGGTTTCTGACGACGCTCCGTTCAAACAGCGATCGACTTCAGCAGTTCCTCGATCGCGTCGATGACCGTCGCTCCCTGCGCTTTCAGCGGGAATGACAGGACTCCGTTCGGCGAGAACTTCATCGACGGATCGTCCTGCATCCTCTGCAGCAGCTTGTTCGGATCGACTCGCGCGGCGGGCGTCATCTTGACCACGCCGCGCGCGCCTTCGCGCACGATGGACACCACGCCGAGCGACTGCGCGTAGCGCTTCACCTTCACGAAGCGGATGAGGTTGTCGACGTTCGGCGGCACGGCGCCGAACCGGTCCCGCATCTCCTGGCGGATGTCGTCGAGCCGCTGATCGTTCTGGGCCGAAGCGATCTTCTTGTAGAACGTCATGCGCAGGTTCTCTTCGCGGACGTAGTCCTTCGGGATGTAGATGTCCACACCGAGGTTCATGGAGGTCTCGACTTCCTCCTCGATGCGCTCGCCCTTCATCTCCCGGATCGTCTCCTCCAGGAGCCTGGTGTACATCTCGAACCCGACCGCCGCGATCTGCCCGGACTGCTCGCCGCCCAGGATGTTGCCGGCGCCTCGGATCTCGAGGTCGCGGGCGGCGATACGGAACCCGGCCCCCAGGTCGGAGAACTCCTGGATGGCGGCCAGGCGTTTGCGGGCGTCGCTGGTCAGGATGCGGTCGCTGGGGACGAGGAGATAGCAGAACGCCAGCCGGTCGCTGCGGCCCACGCGGCCGCGAAGCTGGTAGAGCTGCGAGAGGCCGAAGCGCTCGGCATGGTTGATGAGAATCGTGTTGCAGGCCGGGATGTCGATGCCGTTCTCGATGATCGTCGTGGCCAGCAGCACGTCGTATTCGCGGTTGATGAACGCCAGCATGGACCGCTCCAGCTCGCGCTCCTCCATCTGGCCGTGTCCGATGATCACGCGCAGGCCGGGCACGACTTTCTCCAGGTACTCCTTCATCGCGTAGATCGACTCGACGCGGTTGTGGACGAAGAAGACCTGGCCGCCGCGCGCCACCTCGAAGTCGATGGCCTCGCGGATGAACTCGTCGTGGAACGGGACGAGCGCGGTCTGGATCGCCAGCCGGTCCTTCGGCGGAGTCTCGATGATGGAGATGTCGCGGATGCCCACCATCGACATGTGCAGCGTGCGCGGGATCGGCGTGGCCGACATCGACAGCACGTCCACGGCCTTCTTCACCTGCTTCAGCCGCTCCTTCTGAGCCACGCCGAAGCGCTGCTCTTCGTCGATCACCAGAAGGCCGAGGTCCTTGAACTTCATGTCCTTCGAGAGGACGCGGTGCGTGCCGACCACGATGTCGATCTCGCCGATCTCGATCTTCCGCACGATCTCTTTCTGGTCCCTGGCCGAGTAGTAGCGGGTGAGCAGCTCGACGGTGACGGGAAACGACGCGAAGCGCCGGAGGAACGTGCGGTGGTGCTGGAACGCCAGTACGGTCGTCGGCGCGAGCAGCGCCACCTGTTTCCCGTCCATGACGGCTTTGAACGCGGCGCGCATGGCCACCTCGGTCTTGCCGTAGCCGACGTCGCCGCAGAGCAGCCGGTCCATCGGCCGGCGGCTTTCCATGTCCGCCTTCACGTCGTCGATGGCCGCGTGCTGATCCTCGGTCTCATCGAACTCGAAGGCCTCCTCGAACTCGAACTGCCACGGCGAGTCCTTGCTGAAGGCGTGACCGGCCACCATCTGCCGCGTTGCATACAGCTTCAGGAGCTCCTCGGCCATGTCCCGCATGGCCTTCTTCACCGAGGCCTTCGTGCGCGCCCAGGAGGTGCCGCCCAGCCTGTCCAGCTTCGGCTGCAGGTCCGCCCCACCCGAGTACTTCTGAATGAGGTTCAGGTTCTCCATCGGCATGAGCAGCTTGCCGCCGGACGAGTACTCGATCTCCATCACTTCCCGTTCGGTCTCGCCGAAGGGGATGCGCTGCAGTCCGACGTAGCGGCCCACGCCGTGGTCGACGTGGACGATGTAGTCGCCGATCCTGAGGTCGCGCAGATCGGTGACGAACGCGTCGGTCTTCTTCTTCTTTCCGCCCACGCGGGTCGATGTCGGCGGCTCGAAGAGGTCCCATTCCGACCAGACCGTGAGGTTGATCTCTTCGAAGCGGAAGCCGCGGGCCAGGTTGCCCGGGGTGAGGATGAATGGAGCGCGGGTGTCCTCACCCGGGCCCGGCGCTCCCTCGGTGAACGGCACTTCGAACTCGCGGAGCAGGCGCTCGACCTTCTCGCGGCCGCCCTTCGTGGCGGTGAAGAAGACGCTGCGGCCTTGGCCGAGGGCGCCGGCGAACTCGGTCAGGCGGTTCGTATAGCGGTCGATCTGCGACGCGCGCACGCGGACTTCTTCGTAGTCCTTCGTCGCGATGTGGACGTCGCTGAGAGCGACGCGCGCGCTCGCCAGAAAGTCGAGGATGCTCGTGCCGCCGGCCACGACGCGCTCAGGCGGATAGACGGCGCGCCCTTTCTCCACGGCCGCCTCGTATTCGGCCCGCAGCAGCGCCTCGAACTTCGCGATGGTGGTGGTGATCTGATCCGGCTCGATCAGGATGACGCGCCAGCCGGCGATCGTCTCCGCGAGGGTGGCCCCCTCCGCCGCCACCGGCAGATAGCTCTCGATCCCCGGGAACGTCCCGTTCTCGCTGAGGCGGTCGATCTTCCCGGCCAGATCGCGCTTGTAGATCGGATCGTTGAAATCGAGCGACAACCTCCGCGCCAGGTTCGTCAGCGCAGCCTTGTCGACCGGGAACGGAGTCATGGGAAGGACGGTGACGGGGCCGGAGGCCTCTTCGGATCGCTGCGTCTCGACGTCGAACCAGCGCAGCGACTCGATCGTGTCGCCGAACAGCTCGATGCGCACGGGCCTGGCAGTGGTCGGCGGAAACAGATCGAGGATTCCGCCGCGGAATGCGAACTCGCCGGCTTCCCCGACCAGGTCTGCGCGGATGAAGCCGTTCTCGACGAGCTTCTGCATCAGCTCGCGCAGATCGAGCTCTTCGCCTTCGGCGAGAGTGATGACGCGCCGGCCGAACGCGTCGGGATGGGGAAGGCGCTGGAAGAGCGCTCGCGCCGGGATCACCAGGATGTCCGCGGAGTGGTCGATCATCATGCCCAGCGCGCGAATCTCCTCGCGGGCCACGCCGAGCGATGGCGCCACTTCCTGGTAGGGGGAGAGGGAGGGGGAGGGATAGACCGAGACGCACTGCCAGTCGCGATGGAAGAGGCGGAGAGCGGTCTCGAAGTCGTCGGCCGCCGCCTCGCCCGGCATGATCACGGCCAGGCGCTGCCCGGTGGCCTCCTGCAGCGAGGCCACGAAGAGAGCGCGAGCCTCCACCGAGGCGCCTGTGACTTCGACGCGCCGATCGGGGTCCAGGAGGCGCCGGAACACCGCGGTCCCGGCCACTTCGCCGCGGATCTGTCGGATGAGGGCGTCGTTTTTATTCATCCCGGGCGAAGCGAAGGATCAAGCCAGGCGCAGCGATGAACTATGTCACGAGCCAGGCAGGTCGCAAACACCACGGATGTGACCGGATGGATCCTTCGCTTCGCTCGGGATGGGGGAAAAGCACTACGGCGCAAAGTACCCGCGAATCGTCCGTGCAGTCAGCTTCGGAGACGTCAGCAACACTCTCACGCGACGCCACTCGTTGGCCCGCGCGTAGTCCGTGATCTGGTAACGGATCGCGAACTGAGCGCGGAGGTCCTTCTCGATCTCGTTGTACTTGGCCGCGATGTCCTGTTGCGTCGCCACCGTGACGAAGCCGCCGGTCTGCGCCGACAGATGGCGCAGCCGCTCCAGGTCGCGCGACACCGTGTCGGTGCCGGTGTTGTAGGAGATGAAATAGAGGGGGACGCCGGCCTGGGCCGTTGCCTTCGCCACTTCGTCGAACGAGGAGATCGAGGAGGTGTCATCGCCGTCCGTGAGGACGACGATGGCCCGCCGGCTCTTCTCGCCTTTCAGCTCGCGGATGGCCGTGGACAGTGCGTCGTAGAGGGCAGTCTGCCCGGAGGGCTGCAAACCGCCCAGGGCCCTGGCCACCAGCTCGAAGTCCGAAGTGAGCGGCTGTTTGCGGCGCGGCACTTCCTGGACCGCGTACACCGAGCAGCGATCGCCCGGTTTCAGAGTTCGGCGGACGAACTCCTGCGCTGCTTTCACCGCCCGCCCCATGCTGTAGGTCATGCTCGCCGAGGAGTCCAGGAGCAGCGCGATCGAGATCGGCTGATCGAACGCCTTCCCGAACTCCACGATCTTCGCTTCGGCCTCATTGTCGAGGACGCGGAAGAGCGAGCGGTCGACGTTGTCGAGCGTGATGCCGTTGCGATCGACGACCGACACGAAGATCGGAACGGTGCGAACCTGGATCTGTTCGACGTGGACCTCGCCCCCGCTCGACCAGAAGTCGGCCGCCTCTTCCCCCGATTTCGTCCGGGCCGTCACCTGGACGAACCCGCTCGCCAACACCTCGTCCGGAACAGTGAAGCGATACGGCGCGGTCGATGTCGATGCCACCAGGTGGCCCGAGTGCCAGAGCTCGACCCCGGTCACAGGGTCTTCTTTCGGAGCGGTCGTCACGGCTTCGAACACCCGATTCGCGATGTCCACCGCCTTCACGTTGACCGTGAGCGGCAGATGGCCGCGGTTGATCGTCTCGCGCCACTGCACTCGGCGGCGATCGCGGCCGATCGCCGAGATGAGGATCTTGTGTTCGACGGCCATCGCTCCGAAGTCGACCACGACCCGGTGCGGATGGCGGATGGCGTCACCGATCTTCTGTCCGTCGACTGTGATCGTGACGCTGGCATCGTCGAAGCCGGGGTTGACGATCAACTCCACCACGCCCTTGTATTCGCCCGTCACCGCGGTGCCACGCGTCAGCAGAAGCTGAGTGGCCGCGTCAGCGGTTGACGCAAGGACGAAGATCAGGAAAAACTGGAAAGCCTTGAGGCTACTGCTCGACCCTTGCGCTGCTTTCATAAATCCGCCGGTACTCGTAACGGTTCCTCGTTACGGTCTTCACGTAGAGCCGTGTCTCCGCATACGGAATCGACTCTACAAATAAATCCAGGTCGTCGATCCCCGTCCGAGCAAGCCATCTGCCAACCGGCTCCTGGCCGGCGTTGTAGGCCGCCAGGGCCAGGACGGGGTGTCCCTTCATTGAAGCGAGTTTCTGCGTGTACTCGGCCGCGCCGACGGCGATGTTCTCCTGCGGATCGAACAGCCGCTCGCGCGTGATCCCCTCGATCCCCGCCAGCGATGCGATGCGCGCGGCCTCCTGCGGCATGATCTGCATGAGGCCGACCGCGCCGGCGTTGGAAACCGTCGTCGGCTCGAATCCGCTCTCCTGCCGGATGATCGCCGCCAGCAGGTACGGATCGAGGCTCCTCCGCTCCGCCTCCCCTCGAATCGAGTCCCAGTAGGCCAGGGGATAGAGAATCTGCCAGAAACGGCCCGGGACGTTCTCTCCGCCGTGGCGGACGAACTGGCGGAAGCGGCGCTGGAGGATCCCGTTCGCCTTGAAAGGCTCGCCGGCCTGGACGTAGATGTCCGCCAGCATGAAGGCCGCGCCCGGGTTGTCCGGATGCTCGGCCACGAGCATCTTCATCTCGCGCGATGCGTCGCGCAGCAGGTCCACGGTCATGAGCTCCCGCACGGCGTCGATACGGACGCCCGTGACCTTGGCCAGCTCCGCGTCCAGGTCCGGGAACACGGCACCGCCGGCAATCCCGGCCGGAGCCACGGTGGGCTCGCCGAGGATCTCGCGGGAACGGTAGGCGTAGTAGTTGTAGGGGTACTCGGCGAGGATCTGCCGCAGCCGCGCGTCGCGCAGCGCGATGTTGCCGCGCTTCTCGTGGATCTTCGCCGACCAGAAGAGCGAGTTCGTCCTGTAGTCGCCGTCCGGATAGGTGCCGATGTAGCGCTGGAAGACTCGCAGTGCCTCGTCATCCTTCTCCCACAGCGTAAAGGTCCACCCGAGGGTCCAGAGGTTCTCGCCGTCGTTGCCGGTGAGGCCGCCGTCGATCGCCTTCTGCAGGTTCGCGGTGGAGCGGCCGTAGTCCGTCTCGTCCGTGACGTAATACTTGGCGCGCTGCACCTTCGCCTCGTTCGCTTCCCTGCTCTTCGGGAAGCGCCGCTCCAGGTCGGCCAGTCCGGCCAGGAACTCCGTGCCGCGGTCGGCGCGCCATGCCGCGCGTGCGCGCAGGAGAAGCAGCGCCGGGTCGGCCAGCGATTGCCGCCTATTCTCTTCGAGCAGCTGGACGTAGTTGCGCGAGTTGAAGAGCGCGCGGATCCGGACGCTCCGGTAGAGATCGTTCGTCTTCGCGTCGGGGAAGCGCCTGGCGATGCGTTGCAGCAGATCGAGCGCCTGATCGTAGCGGTTCACTCGCGCCAGCGCGCCGGCCAGATCGGTCGATTCCTTCAGTGTCAGCGAGTCGAGCGCCGCGCCGGCCTGTCCATACGTCCGCTCCGTGTATCGGCCCTGCGGATAGTCGCGCAGCAGGCGCATGCGCACCCTCGATGCGAGATCGCTTCGCCCCGCGGCGCTGAGGATCGCGGCCAGGTCGAGAAACTCCGGCTCGCTCAGCTCGTCGATCGCCACGCCCCCGCTCTGCGCGAAGGCTGCGTCCGTTGCGGCACTGTCGCCGGTCTGGGCATATAACGCCGGCAGCCGGAGTCTGGCGATGGATGCCGCGGAAGTCGCCGGTGCGGCGGCGATGATCTGCGCCGCCACGTTGATCGCCCCCGTCGGATTGCCCCGCCGCGCCTCGGCTTCCGTGAGGCGCAGCCCGATGAATGGCGCGATGACCGGATCGGCGGCCGCAGCGGCCGCGAGAGCCACAACGGCTTCGTCGTCGCGTTTCTCGTCGAAGAGATGGAGAGCCAGGAGTGTCCGCGCGCGGCGGGAGGTCGTGGCGTGGGGAGCGGCGGTCAGGGTGCGAAGAGCGGTCTCGTACTCCACGAGGGCGCCCGCTTTCCGAAGGGCGCGGGCTTGTTCCAGCGTGACTGCCGGCTGGGGCTCGGGCACCACGTCGGGCGCGGCCAGGGGGGCGGGATCGGGTTGGGAGTGGGAGGCGGCTGACGACACGGCGGCTGCCGGAGCGCAGGCCATGACCGCCAGCAGCCACAGCGCCAGAACTCCTGCGCCCTTCATCCCACTACGTGACGGACCCACCTTGTCCCCTCTCTCTCGAACCCGATGTGCAGGAAGAACTCATCGCCTTCGCCGCCCGCGTTGACGACCAGCTGCTTCCGTTCCATCTTCGCGGCGATCTGTGCCACCTCGTCGACGAGAAACCGTCCGATCCGCTTTCGCCGCACGTCCCTCGCTACCACAATGTCGTCAATCTGGACGGCGTCAGCCGTGATCTGCATCTCTACGACTGCAACGATGTCGCCGACGACCTTCCCGAGCAGACCGCATGCCGGTGCGTGGCCCCCGGGGCGCTCGGTTGCCAGAAACGCGATCACCGCGTCGTGGTCAGCCGTCTCGATGGCCCGGACGAAGAGGCGTTGGCCGCGCATCGCCTTTGATTCCTTTTCTCCCCTATCCAGCATTGTCTCATGCTTTTACAGCATAAATACATAGGCCAAATAATTCTTGACAATCACTCCCGCCCGCGTAGACTTCGCCTCGGGCCCACCTCCTTCCAAAATGTCCGAAAGTGTGAATTTGATGAACGTCCAGCAGGCCATCGACCAGTTTCTGGAGCACGGCCAGATCGAGCGAAATCTCTCTGATCGGACCCTGCGCGCGTACCACTCGGACCTGAGCCAGTTCCATGTCCACATCAGTGACACGAACATGGTGGACATCACGCCGGAGCATCTCGAGGGTTATCTGGACAAACTGGGCACCGGCCCGTACCGCGATACCTCGATCCGGCGCAAGGTGGCCGCCCTGAAGGTTTTCTTCCGCTTTCTGGAGGAGAAGGGGATCGTTCCGGAGTCGCCGGCGCGGAAGCTCAAGATCAAGCGACCGGTCGAGAATCGGGTGCCCACGGTCCTTTCCAACCGGGAGATCCGGTCGCTGCTGGCTGCCCCGAAGGAGCAGATTGCCGAGCTGGTCGGGATCCGTGATCAGTCGCCGGGGAGCCGCAACCGTTATTTCTGCGCCGTCCGCGACGATTTGATCCTCGAGCTGCTGTTCTCTACAGGGATCCGGATCGGCGAGCTCGTGGCGTTGAACACGACGGACGTCGACCTCCAGAACAAGCATGTCCAGATCACCGGCCGGGCTACACGCGGCCGTCTGGTGGCCCTCTCCTCGGAGGGGCTGGTGGAGGCGCTGGCGCAGTATCTGGAGTTGCGGAACGAGCGCACGCTCGACACGCCGGCTGTGTTCGTGGGCCGGTCGGGAACGCGCCTGACGATCTACTCGATCGAGAACATCTTCAAGAAGCACGTGCGGCTGGCGGAGATCAAGCGTCACATCACGCCGCATTCGCTGCGTCACACCATGGCGGCGATGCTGGTCAGCGCCGGCACCGACATCCGGGAAGTGCAGGAGATCCTCGGCCACGCCTCGATCCTGTCGACGCAGGTGTACACGAAGCTGCCCATCCAGAAGGGGCGGCGGACGATGATCGGCACTCCGATGGCGTCCCTGAACCGGGTCTTCGTGGATTCGTCGACGTCGAAGCTTCCGATCAAGAAGCGGTAGAGTCATCGAGGGGCGTAGCGAGGGATCCGGGCGTGCGGGCGGCACGTCGATCGCGTCTCCATTACCCCACGCTCTCGGGCGAGTAGCCGTTCATTCCAGCACTGAACCGACCCATTTCGCTCGTAACCTTCACGATGCGCCTGAATCGGCTTCGGCGCATGTGGGGCAGGGCGCGCTGCATGAGGAGGAGGGGGCTACAGACGTTCACGCGAAAAGTTGGGTCGAAGGCATCAACGGCGACGAACTCGGTGTCGTCGTCGACGTCGAGAACGATCGCGAACGCGCCGCCGCCGATCTCCGCGGCAACGCCAGTCGCCGCGTCGCCGTTCGCGCCGCCCCAGCGACACGCGCGCCTTCGGAGGCGAGGAGCTGTGCTGCGGCGAGACCGATCCGCGATTTGCTCCGGTTACGAGCGCGACTCGGCCTTGCAACCTAGTCATGCAGTCGCTCCACGAGCGAAGCACGATCCTGCTTCAAGCCGGAGTGATCCGGCCGAGTCACGAGCGCCACGTCGATTTGCACAAGCAGCCATCGGAGATAGTCGCGCTCCGCGTCTTGCTGCTCACGGATTGACGGCGCTGGAACGCCCGCGGCAAGAACATAGGCACTCCAGAGACTCGCCCGCTCATTCGCATCGCGGCAGAGCAGCGCCTGCGACCATGCCAAGTCTCGCCAGCGGCTGCCGAAGTCGACTGCTTCCAGATCGACCATCGCAACGCCTTCGGCGGGCGTGACAACGACGTTGTAATCGTCGGCGCCACAGACGACGGGACGGTGAGGCAAGGCATGAAGTGTGGCGAGAGCCCGTGCGATCTTCTCGATCACCATCGGGCGATGCGTTGGGTGGATCGTAGACAAGGGTGCTCCTTCAATAAACGTCTTCACGATGGCGGTTCCCATCGCACTTACCAGGCGCGCGCAGTGCGGCCAGCCGCCATCTTCGACGATGCGGAGAAAGCGGAGCATGCGGTCCCGCACGGCCGATGTCGCGCACAGACGCATTTTCCGTCGCGAGCCGTCCCGGCCCGTTAGCAGAAACGCGGGCGACGCACCGCGGTCGGAGAGACCGCTGGCACGCAACAGCACGAATGCAGGATCGTCAACGAGCCGAAGCTCCCGGCGCGCGGCAAGTTGAGTCAGCGTGGCAGCGATGCCGTCCCACCATGGACGATCGTCACGCTCGCCCCATTGAGCTTCATCGACACCAAAGAGCCGCAGGGCCGAACGCAACCCCTCAGTCGCTATCCGTTCGATGTCCACGGCTCAACTCGCGCCGAGTTCCCGCAGTTCCTGGCGATAGGTTTCGATCAGGCCGGCGTACGCTTCTGGGGCGCGCTGTGTGTAGTAGCGCACGTACGCGGACGCCTTAAGGCGATGAAGCGCAGCGCGCGGTAGCGCGCGGCAGACAGTCGGTACGCCCGCCGGCTCGCCCTGAAACCGATCGAGGTCGACGACGAACTCGTCGATAACGCCCTCGGCTACCGCGCGGCGGTAGCCCTCGGTGCCCGGATGCGCCGTGTAGATATTGAAGAGAACATACTCCGCATCAAGCGCGAGCGCGAAGTCGATCGTTTGGGCGATGGTCTCGGCGGTGTCATCGAGCGATCCGAAGATGAAACTCGTCGTTACCTCCAGTCCTGCTGCGCGAGCTGCTGCGACGGCGGTGGTCACTTGTTGGTTGACCACGCCCTTATGGATGTCGCGGTCGAGAATCCCCTGATCGCCTGACTCGACACCGAAGAACACGCCTCTGCATCCCGAGTCGGCGAGCAGTGCTGCCGTCTCCGCGTCCATGCGATCCGTGCGAGTGTTGCAGACGTATGCGATATTGAACTTCTTGAGCATCCCGGTCATCTCGCGTGTGCGCGCTTTGCGCATCGTGAACGTGTCGTCCCAGAACTGTACGCTGCGCACGCCATGCTTCTCCGTCAGCACGCGCAGTTCCTCGGCGACATTGCTCACCGAGCGCTCACGATACCGGCCGTCGTTCGTCCCGCCGGCGGCGGAGAGGCAGAACGTGCACGCGAAACCGCAGCCACGGGTAGTGACCATCGTGGCGAAGGGCGGGGGCAGGACACGGTGCGGAGACGCTTGATACAAGCCAAGACGCATGCACGAGTGATCGGGCATTGGAATGCGGTCGAGGGGCAGCAGTGGTGCTGCGGGGTTCTGCGTCACGACGGCCCCCCGACGGATGCCCACGCCCGGCAGCGTGTCGAGCGGCGCGCCCTCGGCCAACAGCCGCAACGGAATCTCCGCGTCACCGACGCAGACCGCGTCGAAGTCATCGAGGCTCGTCCCGACACGGAAGCTAGAGTAGGGGCCGCCGGCGATCTTCAGCGGCACCTCGGGCAGCTCACGCGCGAGCTGAGCGCAAAGCGGATACGTAGTTGTGTTCGTGGTCACGCCGAGCACGTCGGGGCGATAGTCGCGGACGCCGGCGACGAGCGCATCCATGTCAGCGTAGAACTCCCCCTCGAAGACCTCGACCTCCGCTACGTCACGACAATACGACTGGAGATAGAAGAGGCCGAGGCACGGGGTGATGCTCTTGATCGCGTGCTCCGATCCATAGACGATCTTCGAAAACGGCGGATTGACCAGCGCTATGCGCATCGGTTCGTCCTTTCATGGAAGCACCGATAGTGCTTCGGCCAACTCGCGGACTTCGTTCCACGCTCCACTAAACGGCCGAGGTTTATCAGCATCGCAGACGAGGATCCCATGGCCACTCAGCTCGAACACAAGGCGATCGTTGCAGCCATTGCCGATGCAGTAGCAGTCGCTCGACGGGAGCTTGAGGCGTCCGCACAGCGCGGCCAGCTCGGCCGCCTTGAACTCAGCATCGTCCCCCTTCATGTCGAGCGCGATGAAGCGACCATCGTCGTCAAAGCGCAAGCGGTGGTTCGCGGACCAGTGGTCGATTCCGAGTTCGTGGGCGACGCGTTCGACGAGTAGACTGACGCCGCCGGAGATCAGCGCAATGTCGTAACCGCGCCGTCGCGCGCCGTCGACCAGCTCCCGCGCGCCGTCGCGTATGCGACAACCGTACAACGCCGTAACGGCCCGCTGGCGCGTCGCGAGGCCGCGCTGCACGTAGATCTTCTCTATGAGCCGCGTCCAGTCGGCATAGCTGAGGATGCCTTGGCGGTACCACTCAAGCATGACCGCGTCTTCTTCGGCCCGAAGGCCGAACGCCTCGTGGAGCGACTGCCACGAGTTCTCGGCGAGAACGGTGCCATCCATGTCGAGCACGAGGAGACGCTTCATAGGAGCTTCCGATAGAGCCGTAGCGCATTCTCGCGCAGGATCTTCCGCCGCGCCGAGGGCGGCAGTGAGGTTCGTTCCGCGATGGAACGCGCAGAATCAGGAAACGCGCAGTCCCAGTGTGGATAGTCCGAAGCGTACAGCAGGCAGTCCTCGCCGAGCGTCGCGATGAAGTGTTCCATCCCAACTTCGTCCGGATCACACGAGAAGAAGCATCGGCCGTCGGAGACGTATTCGGCCGGATCGCGGCGCAGACGCGGCACGAATGCTGGCAACGCCGCGTGATGCTCGCTCAAGCGCTGCACAAACCAGGGAACCCACCCACATCCCGCCTCGAAGAACCCGAAGCGCAGACGCGGAAATCGCTCAAGCACACCGCCGCCGGTCAGCGCGGCGAGCGCGCGCATCTGCTCCGAGGGGTGGTGAAGCAGGTGAAACAGAAAAAAGTTGTCACTCAACTCAAACGTGCCGAGCGGATACGGCGGCCGCGCTGTTCCGCTATGAACGAGGATCGGCAGATCGGAGTCCTGTGCCGCGTTCCACAATGGATCAAAAAACGGATCGTCGAGATTGCGCTCCGGAGCATGAGTGTGAATGGTCACTCCGACGAACATGGGCAGAACCGCACGGCGACGCACTTCACGCACTGCCCTGTCCATTGCACGAAGCGTGACGACGATCGGCGCGTAGAGTCGTCCTGGAGCTTCTTCGCAGAAGCGCTCGATCCAGTTGTTGTACGCGCTGAGCATCGCTACCTCAACCTCGAGCGGCTCACGACACAGACTCGTGACGACGGAGGGGAAGCAGACCATCTTCGCGATCGACTGGCGTTCCATGTCGCGCAGCCGCGCGGCGGGGTCGTAGCCGCCCGCCGGTTCGGTTCCGGGCTTCTCCGTCGGCCGTACTGGCGTCGCGCCGCCGGGGTCGCCGCCAAGGGGCCGGCCGCCTTCCAGCAGGCCGTAGTCGGGGCGCGCGCGGACCAGTGCGCGATCCTCCGCGTCGGCGTGCAGGGTGTACATCTCGTCCGGCTCGAAGACGTGGCTGTCTGCGTCGATGACGCCCTCGCCCGCTAGGACATTGGCCGTCATGCGGGACGCCTCGCTAATTGCCGGATCACATCTACATTGTGATGGAAGTCCGCAACGGCTGTCGATGGAAGGCTGCTCCGCATGTCGATCTTCTTCTTGCGCGCGCCGATACCGGTTTCGAGATCGTATCGTTCGCCGAACTGTGCGGAGACGTAGGCGGTCGACGAGTCGTTGCTGACGACGAAGCGGTGCTGCGCCTGCACGCGCAGCTCGATTGCGTCGACGATTCCTAACAGATGAACGGGCTTGCGATCGAGGCCCTCGCGTACCAACTGCTGGACAGCGGCGATGCGCCGCCGCATCATCAACTCGTACACGCCTTCGTCCTCACGTGGCGCCGCACCCGGTACGTCGAAGGTCATATCGTACGGAATACCGATCAGTGTTACGGTCGGCAGCTCGTCGTGGAGGATCCGATAGCAGGCCAGCCACTCCTCCCAGCCCTTACCGTGTGCTACACCGAGAATCGACGTTTGCAGCGGAAGACGAAGCTGCGGCAGATGGCCGATGAACTCCCGTGTTAGCTCGATCGTTCCCCAACCGTCTCCGAGCCGCTCCGGGGGTGTTACGAAGGTGGGTGCGACATGCCGAACGGCCTCGACCAGCCCCTGTTCGTCGAACGAATGTCCCAGCTCCATGATGCCGTTGTCGAGGATCACCGTTCGCCCCGATGCGGCAGCGCGCGCAAAGTACTCGCGATAGCCAGGGTCAGACAGGCACAGGTGCGCGAATGCGAGATCAAGATCGCCCAGCGAGGAGCAGCGTGGCGTATCACGTACCGAGGCGATCAGCGCCAACGTTATGCGATCATGGCGGAACCTCGGTCGATTCATGGGATTTCGAATTCTACTCTTGGTACCGCGACATGCGGCCGTGTTCGGAAACGCGATGCTGACGTACGATCGCTGACCCGACGCTGCGATACGACGAGGTAGTGGCCAGTGAACTCAGCCAGTTGGATCAGTTATCGACGCACTCTCTGACTTCGTAGGCGAAGCGCGACGGGGGCGCTCGAAGTGGCGCGATGCATGGCCGCAGATCAAGGAGATTTCTGCGGGCTTTCGCGGGACTCGATATCCCACGCGCGAGGAACACACGCAGGCGTGGACGCGGTTCCAAAACCTCGTGGAGGAAGTCAAGGCCGCACAACAGTACCTACGGGGTCGCGCAGCTGGTGTACGCCGCGCGCCTGCGCCGGGTGTGGTAAGACGTCACGGTGGCTGGTTCGAAGAGCTTCGATGTCCCGTCGGTGCTGGCATGGCTGAAGAGGCATAGCAGCAAGGCCACGCGGCAGGGCATGGCCCGCTATGCCATCCCTTCGGACCACGCGTACGGTGTGGCAATGAAGGACATCAAGGCACTCGGCAAGGCGATCGGGTGCAACCATGCGCTCGCGGCCGCTCTCTGGAAAACGGGCGTGTACGAGGCGCGCATGCTCACGTCATTCATCGCCGATCCCGAGCAGCTCACGCCCGCGCAGATGGACCGGTGGTGCAAAGACTTCGACAACTGGGCGTTCTGCGACGCGATGAGCTTCAACCTCTTCGACCGCTCGCCGCACGCCTGGGCGATGGTCGGCCGCTGGAGCCGGAGGCGCAAGGAGTTCGAGAAGCGCACCGCCTTTGCGCTGTTGTGGAGTCTCAGCGTTCACGACAAATCGGCGGGCGACGAACGATTCATCGAGGGTCTCCGGCTCATCGAGCGCGAAGCGGCGGACGACCGAAATTTCGTCAAGAAGGCCGTGAACATGGCGTTGCGCGCGATCGGCAAACGCAATCGCGCGCTGCATGCCGCGGCCCTCGCGGTGGCGCGGCGCCTGGCGGGCTCGAAGGACGCTGCGGCGCGGTGGGTGGGGAAGGACGCGGTCCGGGAGCTCACCGGTCCCGTCGTGAGGAGGCGGCTCGCGGCTCGAGGCTGAGTCCGTCCCGGTG
>DATKCA010000156.1:0-8721 GCA_035544675.1 Thermoanaerobaculia bacterium
ATCGTGCAGAGAGCGGACTCTGTGGAGGGCAGACAATCCTGTCTGCCCACGACGGACAGGCAGGATTGCCTGTCCTCCACAGCATCGTGCAGAGAGCGGACTCTGTGGAGGGCAGACAATCCTGTCTGCCCACGACGGACAGGCAGGATTGCCTGTCCTCCACCGAGTCTCAGTCTTTGTCCCGCTTGATCTTCCCCCCCTCACCGCGCGAGGGCGGCGGGGCGCTGTCCTTCTTGCCCGAGGACGACGAGGAGGGGCGGTCCACGGAGCGCGCCGGTGGCGGAGACGATTTCTGCCCCGTCGAACGGCTGCTGCCGGAATCGGTCGGCCTCACACGCGCGCCACCGATGCGGTCGATGACGCGGCGTGACGCATCGCTGGTGCGTTCGCGCTGGGGCGCGGTTGTGCGGGGCTCGCTGGCACGAGGCTCGGTCGTGGTTCCGGACCGGGGCTCGGCGCTGCGCGCCACGCTGCTGCGCCAGTCGCGGACGGCGGTCGTGTCGCGCTCGGGGGCTGCTGACGGCGTGCGTGCCGGCTCGTCCGCGCGCGACGACTTCGTGCGATTGACGCGATCGCGCCAGGCCGGTGCTTCGCCGGCCGGAGCGGGCGCAGGCGTCGCAACGGAACCGCGGTCGATCCGTCGTGGATCTCTCTCGGCAGCCGGTGCTTCTCCGCGATCGACGCGGCCCGTTCCAACGTCCGTGCGCGGGATGTCGGTGGCCCGGCGGATGCGACCCGCCGTTTCACCGCTCTCCGGTCCCTGGCCGGCGATCGGGGCGAGTGCTCCGCCGCTGATCGGCGCGACATTGCCGCCGCCGATCGGCGCGAGCCCGCCACCACCGGAAGGCGCGAGACCACTCCCTCCGCCGGTCGAGCTGCCGCCGGCCGGCGCAGCGGCGCGCGTGCCGTCAGCAGGTCGAGTGCGGATGATCCGGTCCCGCACATTGCCCGCGAGATCCGGGTCCCGGCGGAAGAATGGAGTCATGTCCGCCGGCGACCCGTTCTCTCTGCCGATACCACTACCGGCCGCGCGGCGGTTGATGGCCGCGGCCGGATCCTTGAGCTCCGTCCGGGTGAACCGCGCCGGATTGTTCGAGATCGTGGCGAAGCCCCCGTGGTCCCGCAGCAGCCGGCCGCGAATGACATCGGTGGTCAGCGCCGCCCGATCGACCCTGGTCGAGACGAGCGTGTTGCCGTCGACGAACGTCCACGGACGCAGATCGACGTCATTCGCCCGCACCCGGCCGTAGAAGCCGAATCCGAAATTGAGTCCGGCCCGGTGATACGGCCGGTAGGCCCAGTCGTAATACGGCCTGTAGCAGTCGTACCAGCCCGCAGGAGCCCAGCCGAGGTACCCGTTGCCGTACCACCAGTAGACCCAGGCCGGGGCGTAGCCGGCCCCAGGCAGCCAGAACCATCCGTAGAGCGGGTCGTGGGACCAGCGGCCGTAGTGATACGGCGCCCAGCCCCACGGCTCGTAAGAGACCCAGGTGAGGAAGCCGGAGCGGCTCCGCGACCAGTGTCCGTAGTAGTAGGGTCGCCATCCGGTGGACACATGGGGGCGCCACGCCCAACCATAGTTCCCGGCGTGGATCCACGAGCCATGCTGGCCGAGGTCGTCTTCGTAATAGGCGAGCGAGCGGTCGAGATAGCGGCTGGTCGCTCCGCCGAACCTCTCGGCGCGCTTCAGAAACCAGCGCTCGAAGTCGTCCGTGCCGTGGTCGCCGTCGCTGGCCAGGCTGTAAAGGCCGCGGTGATCGATCCTGGCCTCTTCGCCGCGCCGCAGACGCGTCGTTCGCGACGGCGTTCGGACCTCCAGCGTCCCATCGAAGATGATGATGCGGTCTTTCCCCTGCGTGTCGCTGTCGATGGAGAAGATGGCCTCGTTGTAGGCGACGTACGTCGCGCTGGGGGTATCGAGCCGGAACGAATCGCCGCCGTCGGCCGTGCGGTGCACGATCACTTTGCCGTAGCGCAGCTCCGCGACGGTTTCCTCGTCGTCGCCGTCGTAGCTTGCCTCGATCGAGCGGAACAGCAGCGACGAGGCGCGATCGACACCGACGATATTTCCGTCGGACAGACGGATCTCGGCGCGACCGCGGCGATTGGTGATCACCTCATCGCCCGGGAACACCGGCATGTTGATCCGGCCTTCGATCTCCCGGCCGTCCTCACCCTGGCGGACGATCGTGCCGCCGTCGTCGTACGAGAAGTACGACTGATTCTTGTCGCGAGCGGCCTGGGCCGGCAGCGCGAGGGCGATTGCAACCAAGGTCAACAGTGTCGCTTTTCTCATCGGACTCTCCTGCAACCTACCCCAGGCCGGTGCGTGCCACATGCCAGCAAGGTTGAGTATTCCCCGTGCTGTTTCAACGACTTACGTGCGGTGGACGGCGCCTGCTGTCCACAACTGGTGAATCTGCGTCCTCTGGTGGAAACGGTGGAGCTCCACTACGTCCCGAACGTCAGGCGTGAGGCCAGAATCTCGGGCAGCCCCGCCTTCAGGATCGCAGCCTGAGTACGGGCTACGTCGTACGGCACGCGGTAGAAGCGCACCGTCATCTTCCTGGAGTCGAAAAGCGCGAAGGACGAGTGAGGATTCCTGTCACGGGGCTGTCCCACCGACCCTGGGTTGATCAGGTAGCGGCTGGTTGGGTCGAGGCGGAACATGGCGTCTCCCCGCACGAGCGCTCCGCTGAGATGGCCGCGGGCATCGACCGAGAAGATCGCGGGCAGATGGGTGTGTCCGAAGAACACGATCGGTGCGGCGTAGTGCGCCAGAACCATCGCGGCGTGGTACTCGGTGAACACGTACTCGTCTTCATCGAAGGGCGAGCCGTGGCAGATGACGAAGCCGTTCGACTCGAGGGGACCGACCGGAAGGCCGGCCAGGAACCTGCGGTTCGGCGCGCTCAGACGGTCGCGGGTCCAGAACGCCGCCTCCAGAGCGGTGGGGTTGAAGGAGGCGCCATCCTCGAGGCCGGCCGCCACCCGGTCGTGATTGCCGCGGACGTAGTGCTTGGTGCCGCGGATCTTCCGCATGGTGTCGAGGACCTGATTCGGCTCGGCGCCGTAGCCGACGAAGTCGCCCAGGCAGATGATGTCGTCGAATTTCTTGCGCCGGACGCGGGACATGACGGCGCGGAGGGCGGCCGCATTCGAATGCAGGTCGCTGACGATCAGCGCCGTCACATCCGTCTCCAGTCTGTGTGGCCGTGGAGAGCGTCACGAAACGGCTTCGGCAGCTCGAGCACCAGGCGCTCGACGATCTCGGCGGGCGTTTCTTCCTCGCGGATCTCGAGAGTCAGATCCGACATGCGGTAGAACCGGATCCGGCTGGAGTAGAGCTCGTGCGCGACGACGTCGTCGCGGAAGAGCGGACGCTCGGCAGCCTTGTCGCCAACTCGAGCCCGCAGAAGGGAATAGGGGGCGCAGAGATACACCGAGAACCCCTCGGACTGAATGAACTGGATGTTCTCGTCGAACGTAAACGTGCCGCCGCCGGTCGCAATCACTGCCCGGTCAAGGTACTTGGTCGAGCGGAGAATGTCACGCTCGCGTTTGCGAAAGTATGGTTCACCATGCTCTGCGAAAATTTCCTTGACCGACATCCCCTCCGAAGCCTGGATCAGCTCATCGAGGTCGAAGAAGGGCAGGTCGATGCGTGCGGCCAGCTCACGGCCGATCGTCGTCTTGCCGGCGCCCATGAAGCCGATGAGGTAGATTTTCATGAATGGGGCTCGGGGCTCAGGGCTCAGGGCTCATGCGAATGTACAGCCAGGAATTGTAGTCAGCACGCCGAGCCCGGAGCCCCGAGCTCCGAGCCCTCGTCACCGCTCGAAGCTCTCCATGAAACGCGTGGAAAAGTCACCGCGCACGAACGCCGCATCGTTGAGGATGGCGCGGTGCAGCGGGATGGTGGTCTTCACACCCTCGACCACGAACTGCTCGAGCGCGCGCTTGCCGCGCGAGATCGCTTCGGTGCGATCGTTTCCGCGGACGATCAGCTTGGCGATGAGTGAGTCGTAGTGCGGTGGCACGACGTAGTCGCGATAGGCGGCGGTATCGACGCGCACGCCGGGACCGCCGGGCAGGTGAAACTCCCGGATCTTTCCAGGGTGCGGGGCGAACGTGACGGGATCCTCGGCGTTGATCCGGAACTCCATGGCATGTCCTCGCAGCGGAAGCTCCCCCTCGGGCACGGTGAGGCGCTCACCAGCGGCCACCCGCAGTTGTTCTTTCACCAGGTCGATTCCGGTCACCTCCTCGGTGACGGGGTGCTCGACCTGGATGCGGGTGTTCATCTCCATGAAGTAGAACTGGCCGTCCTGGTAGAGGAATTCGATCGTGCCGGCGTTGACGTAGTCGACCGCTCTGCACAACGCGATGGCAGCATCGCCCATGCGCTTCCGCGTGTCGGCGTCGATGGCCGGTGACGGCGACTCCTCGATCAGTTTCTGGTGGCGGCGCTGGATCGAGCACTCCCGTTCCCCCAGCGAAACGATCCGGCCGAACGAGTCTCCGAAGATCTGGATCTCGATGTGGCGCGGCCGCTCGAGGTACTTCTCGAGATAAACGTCGGCCACGCCGAACGCGCGCTCCGCCTCACTGCGGGCGGTCTCGTAGGCGGTCTGCAGTTCCGTTTCGTCCCAGCAGATCCTCATGCCGCGCCCGCCGCCGCCCGCCGCGGCCTTGAGGATGATGGGGAAGCCGATGGACTTGGCCACCGAGAGCGCTTCGTCGGCCGTCCTGAGCGGTCCTTCGCTGCCGGGGATGATCGGCACTCCGGCTGCTTTGGCGGTGTCGCGGGCCTTGGCCTTGTCGCCCATCAGGCGGATCGCCGACGGCGACGGGCCGATGAACACCAGGCCGCATTCGTTGACGATCTCGGCGAAATGCGGGTTCTCGGAGAGGAACCCGTAGCCGGGGTGGATGGCATCCGCACCCGTGATCTCCGCGGCGGCGATGATGCTGGAGATGCTGAGGTAGCTCTGTTTGGACAGCGCCGGGCCGATACAGACGTCGTCGTCGGCGAAGCGCACGTGCAGCGCGTCGCGGTCCGCTTCGGAGTGAACGGCGACGGTCTTGAGCCCCATCTCCTTGCAGGCGAGGATGACGCGGAGAGCGATCTCGCCGCGATTGGCGATGAGGACCTTGGAGAACATTGAGGGATCAGACTCTCACGGCGAAGAGATTCTCGCCATACTCGATCGGCTGGCCGTTCTGCGGGTAGACGCTCACGAGCACGCCATCGACGTCGCACTCGATCTCGTTCATCAGCTTCATCGCCTCGATGATGCAGAGCACCTTCCCCTTCGACACGCGGTCGCCCGCACTGACGAACGCATCCGACTCGGGATTCGGGGAGCGGTAAAACGTTCCCACGATCGGCGAGGTGATGATGTGCAGTCCCGCTTCCGGCTCTTCGAGCGGCGCGTTGGAGGCCGCGGGCAGCGGAACCGCCCCCGGCGACGGAACCAGGGTCTGGCGGGAAGAGACGTCTCCCCCGTCGTCCAAGCTCTGCGACACCGGGCGCGCCGCCGCCGGCTTCCCCTCGATGCGGATGCGGGTGCCGGCGCGCTCGATCTCCACGGCGCCGAGGCCATACTCGGCCACTTTCGCCATCAGCTCGAGAATCTCTTTGAACGTCAATTCTGCCCTCTCACGTCAACTCGTCGCGCAGCAGGTGCTTCGCCCGCGTCAGCTCGAACCGCGCCCGCCCGTAGTTGCCGTCCGGCTTCAACACCAGAAGAATGAAGTATTCCGGCGTCACCGCCGAAAGAAACGTAACGTATTTCTCCGTCACAAGCGAGAACTGGGTGACTTCACCGGTGTTCAGCTCGGTGTTCGAGAGCCGGATCGACTTGATGAAGCCGCCGAACTCCGCCCCCAGCACGTCCAGAGGAACGCGGTGCTCGTTGATGGCCTCGATGGCGATGCCGTCGAGTCCGATCAGGCTGACTGCGAGCGTGCCGTCGACGTGATCTCGAATCTCCCGGAGCACCTCCCTAAACACTTCCCGCCTCTTTCCTCTTCACTCGCGAGAGCCACCCTTCGAGCTTGTCGATCTTCGGGTTTCTCGTTGAGGCGCCCGTGTCCTCACCCGCGCTCCGTCCGGCGCTTTCCTCCAGGGCCGGAGGGGGCACCGGTGTCCCAGAGAGGGCGTCGAGCTTCGCGCGAACGCCGGCGTTGTCCGGATCGCGAGCCAGGATGTCTTCGTAGATGTCGCGCGCCTCGTCGATGAGCCCCTGATTCGCATACAGGTCCGCCATGGTGATCGTCCTGGCGAAGTCGTCGGGCTCAGGTGGCGCAGGAGCAACGTTGGCCTGGAACGACCCCTGGATGAAGCCGGGCGCCACGTGGAGACCTTCCGGCTGCTCGATGGCGAACGCATCGGCGCTGTATCCGAGATCCGCGGCCGGCTCCTCGAACGGACTCTCCGCGTGATCGGCGAGCATCGGATCGGCATCGCCGGTCCCCAGATCGTCCTGCATGTCGACCTGCAGGCCCTTCCGCAGCTTCGAGTACGTCACGTCGAAGACGTCGGCGTCGCTCTCCGGCTCCGTGTCGGCCGGTGCGCTTGTCTGCATTGGGGCGACGTCCGTTGGGACGCCGGTGTCCTCACCGGCGCGTGCTTCCGGAATCTCCATCGGCTCCGGCGGCAATGCCGGCGCGTTGATCTCGGCATCGAGCCTGGCGATGATGGCCTCGACCTCTTCGTCAGCGGGCAGGAGGGCGTGAACCAGCTTGTACTTCTTGATGGCCTCGACCTTCTCGCCGAGGCTCAGGTAGGACTCGGCGAGGAGGCGGGCCGCCACGACGTTTCCGGGGTCCAGACCCAGCGCCTTGCTCAGCGCCTCGGCCGCCTCGGCGTTCTTCCCCTGGTCGCGGAGAACGCGACCCAGGCCAACCCAGGCGGAGAGATAGGTGGGATGGCTGGTCAGGCCGGCGCGCAGCACCTGCTCGGCCTCTCCGAACTGCGAGGCTTTCCTCAGCTCCTCAGCCAGCGGATAAAAAAGCCGGCTCTTCGGATCGGTCTTGATTCGAAACCGGAGCTCTTCGATCTTCGGATTCGTCGAGGGTTGAGGCATCGCTTACTCGCGCATTCTTGCGGGATTCACGGCCCTTCGCAACCGCGGCCCCACAAACGAACCGCCCCATTTCGGGGCGGTTCGAGGGTCGATGCATTGGACAAATTCAGGACTATGTACCACTACCTGTGATGCAGACGGCGATCGAGCCGCGCTGAGGATCGTTCGTCGTGAAGTTCGCGGTGCCGGTCACGGGGCCCACTGCCGTCGGATCGACGGTGACGGTGAAGATCTGGGACATTCCGGCAGGAATCGTCGCATTCCCCGGCGCAATCGTAATGGTGGCGTTGGTCGCTGCGGTGACATTCGCGTTCGTGATCAGCAGATCCCGTGCGTTCGCGGCGTTGGAGATCGTGATCGTGGCGGTGCTCGTGATCGCACCGGCAGCCACAACCGGAGGTGCGTTGGCGCAGTCCGGAGCGATACCTGTTGGAGCGACGGTCGCCCTCGGCGGTGTCTCACAGAGGTTCGGTCCGGGCGGCTGGACCGTCAGACCCATCGGCAGCCTGTCGGAGCACGTGGTCGTGACATTGTTGAAGACGAGGTCGACCGATACCGGCCCCAGTTGCGTCCCGGAGCCTGCCGCTCCGCCGGGCGGCGTACAGGTGAGGCTCGGGAACGTGAAGCCGGTCGTCGGCAGCACGATGGTGAACGTCGCGGTCCCCACACTGGTGGTGCTGATCGATGGTGTTGGAATGAGCGTGGAGCCGCCGGCGACGATTCGGATGGCCCCCACTCCAGGATTGAGCACGGTGATGGCGACGGTACTGCCTGGAGTGATCGGGCCGCCCGATGTGACACCGGTAATGACCGGACTCACAGCGAGGTAGTTGTATCCCTGCTCGATCGGGTCATCGCCGTAGACGTCACCGTCCCCGTTCTCGACGTTCTGCACCGTGACCGCACCCGATACGCCCGCGCAGGGGACTGCCAGTGCATTGGTGACGACGATGACGCGCGATCCGGTGACGCTGACAACCTGGGCCTCTACGCCGGCGATGGAGACCGAAATCGGATCGTCGAACCCGATGCCGTCGATCTGCACGCGCGTTCCGCCGAGTGCCGTGCCGTTATGCGGAGAGATTCCGGTGATCTGGACCTTCGGCGTATACCGGAACACCACGCCGGCGATCGCTTCGGTGGCCGAGTTGATGTTTACGACACGGAGGTCGACGGTGCCGGTGAGAGGGCCGGAGCCATTGGGGTTGACGTCGCGGGCTGTCGGAGTGATCGCGATGATCTGGTTGAAGGTCACATTCAGAACCTGCATCTGGCTCCAGCCCAGCGAGCCGCCTGACCCTCCGGGCGCAAAGGAGACCTGCACCGGGGCCTCGAATCCATCGCCGAAGATCGTGATGCGGGTGCCCCCGGTGATGGGGCCGGAATCGGGCGAGACCGTGGTGATGCGGGGCGTGAGGACGGTCTTGCGGAAGGTGAAGGCCGCGGTCAGGCGCCCCTCCGCGGCGGTTCCCTGCTCGGTGAAGACGATGATGGTGGCGGCCTGCGTCTGGCCGACGCCGAGATCGACTGCCGGCGTGAGTACCTGGATCTGATTCGCGTTCGACGAGGTGACGAGCGCCTCGCGCAGCACGCCGCTGCCGAGGTCGAAGAAGACGCGGATGGGTCCTCT
>DATKCA010000157.1:0-5721 GCA_035544675.1 Thermoanaerobaculia bacterium
GCGAGCCGATGATCTCGCCGCCGTAGAGCTCCACGAGCTCCCCGACGGTCTCTTCGATTCCATCCGAAGGGACCCGGTCCTCGACGAACTCCACCGGGCCCGGCTCGGTCATTCGCTCTCCGTGAGCCATGTTCTCCTCAAAGGCGCTTCTGAATAATCCGAGCTAGGATGACACGACGCCGATCTTGTATTTCTGGATCTTCGACTTGAGTGTGTTCCGGGCCAGCCCGAGCCGGCGCGCCGCCTCGCGGATCTTCCCGCCTGAAGCGTCGAGGGCCCGCAGGATCAGCTGCCGGTCCATCGACGACATCATGTCGTCGTAAATCGCGCCGGTGACGTCGAGTCTGCTGATGAGCGGCACCATGCCGGCATCCGGCATGACCATGGGCAGCGGCGCATCGCCGAACGGGCCCGGGAAGTCTCCGCGCGTGATCGTGCTGCCGTTGGCCATGACGATGGCTCGATGGAGCGTCGCCTCGAGCTCCCGCACGTTGCCCGGCCAGTGGTGACGGAGGAAGAGATCGAGCACGCCGTGCTCGAGCCGCTTGGCCTCGACGCCCAGGTCGTGGCAGATCTTCCGGATGAAGTGCTCGGCCAGGATGGGGATGTCGTCCTTTCTCTCCCGCAGCGCCGGCAGGAGCAGAGGAACGATGTTCAGCCGGTAGTACAGGTCCTCCCGGAACGTGCCGTTGGCGATGGCTTTCTCGAGGTCGAGGTTCGTCGCGGCGATGATCTTGACGTCGGTCTTGATGGTCTGCGTGCCGCCGACGCGCTCGAACTCCTTGTCCTCGACCACGCGGAGCAGCTTGGCCTGCATGGCCAGCGAGATCTTCCCGATCTCGTCGAGGAAGATCGTGCCGCCGTTGGCCAGCTCGAACCGGCCGAGCTTGCGGCGGTCGGCCCCGGTGAACGCGCCTCGCTCATGGCCGAACAGCTCCGACTCGGCCAGCGTCTCGGGCAGGGCAGCGCAGTTGAACTTGATGAACGGGCCGTTCCGCCGCGGGCCGATGTTGTGGATGATGCGGGCCACCAGACCTTTTCCGGTGCCCGACTCGCCGCGCAAGAGCACCGTCGAGCTGCCGGCGGCCGCTTTCCGGATGGCGAGCTGGATTCCGCTCACGGCATTCGACTGGCCGACCAGGGATTCCAGATGCCTGTTGGAGAGGACCTCGCGGCGCAGGGTCTCGTTCTCGAGGGAGAGACGGAGCCGCGCTTCCTCCAGCTCCTCGTACAGCCGGGCGTTCTCGATGGCGATGGCGGCCTGATCGGCGAACGCCTCCAGGAAGCTGAGATCGCGCTGGGAGAAGAGATGCCGCACCTGGCGATGATCGACGTAGATCGCTCCGGCGATCCGGTCCTTCATGGCCAGCGGGACGCAGAGGATGGACAGGATGTTCTCGGCCACCACCGACTCGAATGCGAGGAAGCGATGGTCCTGGGCCGCGTCGGCCGAGATCACCGACTGCGCCGACTGGATCACTTCCTTCACGATCGACTGCGGCGACCTTCGCGCGTCGGACTCGTCGTGGATGTTGCGGGCCACCCGCGTCCGCAGCGCACCGGTGATCGGATCGAGCAGCATGATCATCCCCCGCTCCGCGCGCAGCCGCTTGACGGCCAGATCGAGGACGCGGTTGAGCACCTCTTCCACGCTGAGCGTGGAGTTGATGATTTTGACGATCTCGTAGAGGCCGACGACGTGCTGATCGGGCGGCTTGCCGCTGGGGCGGATGCGGAACAGAGCGCCGCGCGCGCGCTCCAGATCGTGAACGGCGTCGAGACGCTCGAAGATGCGGATGGCGCTGCGAATGGTCTGGGTCGCTTCTTCCGCCTCGTCGCGATGGACGCCGGAGTCGAACAGCAGGCGGGCCAGCTCGTACGGCGTGTCGAGCGCTTCCAGCGCGGCGCGGGCCTCGTCGAACCGCGCCGCCGCCGCCTCGCGTTCACCCTTGAAGGCGTGGATCCGCGCCCACGCCCAGTCGCTCTTGGCCATCGTGTAGCGGTCGCCGAGCTGCCGCGCCAGCCGGCCGCCGGTCTCGGCGTGCTCGACGGCGCGCTCGAGCTGCTGCTGCCGCAGCGCCAGACACGCCGCGGCCGTGTGCGCGCGCGCCAGACCCTGCAGCGTCCGGTTCTCCTCGAAGATCACCAGCGCCCGGCTCAGGTACGCCTCGGACTCCGCGACGTTGTCACGCTCATCCTCGATCGCCGCGAGCGCGTAGCACGCTTCGGCCACCAGATCGTGATCGCGGGCCCGTTCCGCGGCGGCCAGCGCCTTCTGTCCGTATTCGAGGGCCATGGCGATGTCGCCGCGTTTCTTCGCCAGACGCGCCATCGGAACGAGGACCGACGATCGCGACGAGCGTCCCTCATCGAATCCGTCGAGGCTCACACACCTCTGATACTGGTGAATGGCCTCCGGCCAGCGGCCCAGCATCTCCAGAGCGTCGCCGAGGTTCTCGCGGGCCATGGCCTCGCTCTCCACTGCGCCGATCTTCTCGTTGATGCGGACGCTCCTCTCGAACAGTCCGGCGGCCGCGGCGAAGTTCCCCAACCCGTACTCGACCACGCCGGCATTGTTGTAGGCGCCCACCAGATCCCAGAGGTCGCCTTCCGCCTCCGAGATCTCCAGGTTGCGGCGGAAGTGCTGGAGGGCGGGCTGCCATTCGCCCAGCTTCCACATCGTGTTGCCGAGGTTCGTGGAGGCGACCTTGGTGAGCTGCTCGGAGCCGACGCGCTCGCCGATGTCGATCGCCTCGAGCAGCAGGGCGCGCGCGGCGGCCCAGTTTCCCACCGAGTACTCGATCACCCCGAGCATGTTCCTGACGTAGCCGTGGACGGCCGAGAGGGGCATGGCCTCCAGGATGGGAGTGGCGCGCTCGACGCACTCACGCGCGGCGTCGAAGTCCGACTTGTCCCGATGAAGCCAGGCCATGCGGTTGAGGAGCTCGGCCACTTCGCCGGTGCGGCACAGCTGCTCGTAGATGGCCAGCGCGTTCTGCAGATACGCCAGCGCCGAGTCCTGGTCTCCGCGCTTGCCGAGGACCTTGCCGATCTTCGTCATGACGCGGGCGATGTCGGAGCTGGGCTCGTCGTCGGGCGTGCGGCTCTGAATGCTCTTCAGCAGGAACTGGTAGGAGTGCATCGCGCCGCGGTAGTCCGCGCGGCAGTAATACGCATCCGCCAGCTTCTCGCGCACCTCGGCTTTGCGCGCCTCTTCCACGCCGCCCAGGTCCATCATCTCCAGAGCCGCGCGATAAAACTCCGTCGCCTCTTCGTAGGCCAGCGTGCGCAGTGCCAGGTCGCCGGCCTCGATCGAGTACCGGACGCCCCGCTCGGTGTCGCCGGCCCGGCCGAAGTGATAGGCGACCTGACCGACCAGGTGCGTCGATCCAGCGGCCAGCGCGCGCTCGAGAACCTCGCCCACGGCGAGGTGGAGCTCGCAACGCCGCCGCTCGCTCATGGCGTTGTAGACCGCCTCGCGCAACTGGATCTGCGGGAAGGTGACCGTTTTCCCGTCGGCGGACTCGTCCAAAAGGTCGAGGCCTGCCAGCACGCTCACGGACTCGTACGTCTCCTCCGGACCCCACGGCGCGACCCGCACCAGGAAGTCGAGCGGAGCCACGTCCCCGAACACGGCCGCCGTCTCGACCAGTCCGCGCAGGCTGGCCGGCAGAGTGTCCACCGTCTGCATCGGTAGAGAGGCCGCGCCGGCTGGAATGCGATGGGCGTGAATGCGATCCATCTCGGCGATCCATCCCGAGCCATTCCACAGAAGCAGTCCGGAGGCGACGAGATGATCCACGATGCGCCGGATGTTCAACGGCGATCCTGACGACTCCCACAGCATCCATCGCACGAAGTCGTCGGGGACGTTCCTGTCGCCGAGGAGCGCCTCGAGGTGCTCGCGGACGAGCGGCTCGGACAGCGGCTCCACGCGGATGAGCGGGAAGTCGTGCTCCCTGGCGCGCTCCTCCCATGCCGCCCACGGTGAAGGCGAGTCCATCGGCTCCGTCCCCGTCTGGTACGTGAGCGTTCCGATGACGAGGAGCTTGTTGCGCCGTGCCTCGCTGACGAGGAACGAGAAGAGCTCGGCCGTCGAGAGGTCGGCCCACTGCAGGTCTTCCACCACCAGGATCAGCGGCGAGCCGCTCGAGTCGCTCTCCGCGGAGAGAAATCCGTAGATGTCCTGCATGGACTGAACGATGCGATTGAAGAGCCGGTATTTCTGCCCGTGGCGTTGCGGTGCGGCGCCGTGCGCCGATCCGGTGATCACCGGCTTCAGGATGCGCCGGATGGCCGCGGCCGCGTCGGCGTCCGGATTCACCGCCGTCACGAGCTGTTCGAAGATCTCGAAGAACGGCGCATAGATCGTTTTGCGGTTGATCGGACAACGTCCGTGGAACACGCGGCCGCCGTCGAGCTGGGCGCGCAGACACGCGTCGCGCACGATGCGGCTCTTCCCCATTCCCTCCCCGCCCGCGATGACCACGCCGTTGCCGCGCCCCTCCCGCGCTTCGGCCACGAGCGCCGTCAGTTCGTCGAGCTCCTTCTTCCTCCCGATGAGCGGCGCCGCGTACAGCTCTCCGCTCCCGACCAGCAGCTCGCCGGCCGTGACGCCGCGGCCGGCCATCCGGCTCACGTCCTCGAGCAGTGCCGCAGCGGTGGGATACCGGTCCCGCGGATCCTTCTCCAAGAGTCTGGAGATGACGCGCTCCAGAGGAGCCGGAACTCGTGGGTTGATCGCCGATGGCGGCTTGATCTCCTCGTCGAGGTGCATGCGGATGACCTCGATGGTCGGCCGGCCGTATCCGGGGAGGGTGCCGGTCACGGCCTCGTACATCGTCATGCCGAGGGCGTACAGGTCGGCCCGCGAATCGACGCGGTCCTGGCGGAGAACCTCCGGCGCCATGTACTGCAGTGTCCCGCGGATCTGCCGGTCGAAGACCTGGCACGACTCGACGGCCACCCCGAAGTCCATGAGCTTGGCCCGCCCGTCTTCGCTCACCAGGATGTTCGACGGCTTCAGATCCAGATGGATGATGCCGGCGTGGTGGATGTGATGGAGTGCCGCGGCGATCTGCAGGATCACCTCGTACAACGCGTCCCAGTTCTGACCGTCGAAGAACTCCGAGATCTTCCTTCCCGCGAAGTACTCCATCGTGAAGTACGGGAAGCGGTCCTGAAGGAGCCCGAAGTCGTAGACCCGGACGATGTTCGGGTGCTCCAGGGAGGCCAGCGTCGCGAACTCGGCTTTGAAGCGGACGACACCCTGGGGCTCGGCCACCTCGTGGCGGAGGATCTTGATCGCCGCGTCGCGCTTCGCGCACGCATCGTAGACGCGGTACACGGCGGTGGCGGGGGTCTCCTTGAGGACGGCGCGGACCTGAAAGCGCGCGGGGAGGGGGACCTGGGGCTGCCGGTGCGAAGGGACTTCGTCCGCCGTTGTCATAGGTTGAGTTTTGGTTACGGGGTGAGAATATAACCCATCGCGGGAACGGAAGGGGCAGCTTTCGACCCAGGTTTCCCCTTGACCATTCGGCCCAGCTAAATCACCTAGCTCGTGTAGAATGCGTGGAGTCCGGCCCTCCCCAGCATGTCGCACACGCCCATATTTCCAGAACGTTTCGAGGTCTCGCGGATCCTTGGAAAGGGAGGGATGGGCACCGTGTACCTGGCGCGCGACAAACGCCTCGGTCGCGACGTGGCCGTCAAGGTGCTGAA
>DATKCA010000158.1:0-13036 GCA_035544675.1 Thermoanaerobaculia bacterium
CTCACGGATGGATGCGCTCGTCGCCGCCGGTGCCGGCGCCCATCAGTTCGCCGTCCCTCAGCAGCCGCAGTGGGAACCGGGCCTCGGCACGATTCATCCGCACGTGCACGCGAAGGCGATGAGCATCGACGGCCGCGTCTGCTCCGTCGGCAGCGCGAACCTCGACGTCACCGCCGGCTACTGGGAGAGCGAGATGATTCTCATCGTCGAGGATCCGGCCATCGCCGCCGCCCTCGAGTCGCACATCGATACGCTGCTGGCGCAGTCACCGCGCGTGAACCGCGACGATCCCGAATGGGCGAAGCTAGCCCGCCGCCGCCAAGGGATGCGCCGCTGGCCCGGCGTGATGTCGGTGTAGGGGCGCGGTAACATTGCCTCCGGAATCCGCTGAGTGGCCGGCTATACATTGAAAGAGTTCTTCTCCCGCGATCTCGTTCGGCGGCTGGCAGGCGACATCCACCGCGTTCATCCTGATTTTCCGGCGAAGGCGTTCATCAGCCGCGCCGGCGCCGGCCTCGAAGACCTCGAGCTTCTCGATCGGGCGCGCCACCTCGCACGCGTTCTCGCCCAATTCCTGCCGCCGGCGTACCCGGAAGCCATCGATGTGCTGCTTCGTTCTCTGGGGCCGGAGCACGAGAGTGACGAGCTCCTCGGCGTCGGAATGGCGCCGTTCTACTACATGCCCCACGTGCTCTTCGTCGCCGAGCGCGGCCTCGATCACTTCGATCTCTCGATGCGCGCGCAATACGAGTTGACGAAGCGGTTCAGTGCCGAATCGAGCATCCGCTTCTATATCGATCAGCATCCGGAGCGGACGTTCGCGATCCTCCGCCGCTGGATCGGCGACGAAAATGCACACGTTCGGCGACTCGTGTCGGAGGGGACGCGGCTGCGTTTGCCGTGGGCCCCGCGCGTCCGGTGGCTCGACGAACATCCGGAGCGTGTGCTGGAGCTGCTGGAACTGTTGAAAGACGATCCTTCGACGATGGTGCGCAGGAGCGTCGCCAACAATCTGAACGATCTCGGGAAGGTCCACCCGGAGCTTCTGGCGCGCACGTGCGCGTCCTGGCGGGCGGACACCACGGCGGAGCGACGTGCGCTGATCGAGCACGCGCTTCGCAGCGCCATCAAACGCGGCGATCCCGACGCGCTCCGGCTTCTCGGCTTCGGCGGCCGGGCGGCGGTGGCGGTGGAAGGCGTGGAGTTCCGGCCATCGCGAGTGGCGATCGGGGGGCGCGTCTCCATGACGTTCATTCTGCGCAGCACTTCGAAAAAGTCGCAGGATCTGCTCGTCGATGTGGCCGTCCACTTCGTCAAAGCGCGCGGCGACGCCAAAGCGAAGGTGTTCAAGCTCAAGAGCATCGAACTGCCGCCGCGTGGCCGTGCAGCGTTCGAGACGGCGTTTTCGCTCGCCGTGCACACCACGCGCGTTCCTCAGCCGGGAACGCATGCGGTCGACGTGCTGGTGAACGGCAAACCGTACCGGGCCGGGTCGTTCGAGGTGACGCCCAACGCATCCAGGCGTCGCCGGTCGCAGTGAGGTCGATGCCGTGCCATTGCTGCTTGCGCTCGGCCTGATCCTCATCGTCTTCGTCGTCACGGCGGTGATCGTGCCGTTCGCCATCGTCTTCCGTTACCGCTTCGGCACGAAGCGGCGCCGTGCGCGCATGTGGGTCGCCACTCTCAACGTTTTCTCGCTTGCCGGATCGGCGGCGATCTACTCGCTGACCGCGGCGCTGACGGGCCGGTGGGTGCCGGATGCCTTGTCTTACGCGCTCGCCGGTCTCGCCGCGGGTGGCGTGCTCGGCCTGCTCGGTCTTGCACTATCCCGCTGGGAGCGGGAGCGCGATGCGCTCTATTACACGCCGAGCCGGCTTCTCGTTCTCGCGATCTCGATCGTCGTGACGGCGCGTCTCGCGTACGGGTTGTGGCGCGCGTCGACCGCGTGGCGGTCGACGGGCGGCGCAGAATTGTGGGTCGCCGAAGCGGGCATCGGCGGATCGATCGCCGCCGGTGCCGTCGTCGTGGGCTACTACCTCGTGTACTGGGCCGGCGTCAGGTCGCGCGCGGCGCGAGCGCTGCGCGATTGAGCGCCGCTGCTGCACCTCAATGGTTCTCCAGCAGATGAATGTCGCCTGTCTTCTTGCGATACCCGAAGTACACTTTCCTGCCGTCAGGTGACCAGCTCGGATAGTCCACGACGACATTCGACTCCTTAAAGTCCGTGAGCTGCTTTTCGGCTCCAGTGCTTATGGTCAACAGGATGATGTCGCGGTGGTCGCGAACGAATGCAATCTGATCTGCGTTCGATGGTCTGACCCGCGGATGGGAGTCCTCGGAAGAGCTCTGCGTGATCCGGCGAGGTTCTCCTCCCTGCACAGGCACGATCCAGAGGTGGCGAATCCGGTCCTGTTCAGCTTGAAAGACGATGTGCCGGCCGTCCGGTGACCAGGCCGGCGACCCGGGCGACGTCGATGGGACGGATGTGATCTCGCGCTCCGCTCCGTCCACCACGGACTTCACGAGAATCCGGATGCGCTGATTCTCGGCGCGATCGAAGAGGATCGTCGTTCCATCGGGCGACCACTCACCGAAGATCGCATTCCTCACGAACGGCCGCGGCGACACGTCACCGATACGATGGATGAGGAGCGTCGGCTCACGATTCGCGGTCGTCAACTCGGTCCTGAGCACGAGTTGCTTCCCGTCGGGCGACCATCGCGCGAACTGGCCCGCTGCGATCCGATCGACGAGCTTCCCCTGTTCGTCCACGGTCCAGATCGCCGGCTCCATCGACCGGTACGAAGTGACAGCCATCGTTCTGCCGTCGGGAGCGACATCCGGATAATCTTCGATCGCCGTTTCGAACGTCACCTGCCGGAGCGCACCCGTATCAACATCCACTTCCCAGATATCGGCTCGACTACGAACCGTCGCGTAAGCAACGAGGCCGGCCTTGGAGCTCGATCTCGCGAGGTCCTGCCCTTCACCGACGGTGACTCGTTCGAAAGCGGGTGGCGTCCCGGTCGTGGAGAACGGAATCTTCCAGATGTTGAACGCGCCGCCGCGCATCGACGAGAACAGGATCTCGCGGCCGTCGTGCGACCAGACGGGACGCGCCACCATGTGATTCTCGGATGTCAGCGCGATGGGCTGACCTCCGCTCGCCGGGACGGCGCGAAGATCGAACGAAGCCGCGCGCAGAAAGCTCTGCGTGCCGAAAACGATCCACTTCCCATCGGGCGACCAGCTCGGCTGGTAGTCATAGAGAGGATCATTCGTGAGTTGCCTGGGAGTGCCACCGGCGGCGTCGACGATCCAGAGGTCCCCCTGACCTCCACGCGCTGACTGAAAGACGATCTGTTTGCTGTCGGGCGACCAGGCTGGATAGTAGGCATCCTCGACGAGTTTCACCGGCGTACCGCCGAGGGGAGGCGCCAGGAAGATGTCGCCGTTGCGGGAGTAGACGTATTGCTGCAGTTCCGCCAGTCCCAGGCCGACTCGGAGACGTCCGCCCCGATCGCGGCTGGATACGAATGCGATCCGGCTGCCGTCCGGTGCCCAGGCCGGCTGCGCCTCGTCTGCTTCCGTCGACGCGAAGGCGACCGCCTTGCCGCCGGTCACGGGCTGAATCCGGATGTCGAAGTTCCCCGTCTCGTCCGTCACGTAGGCGATCATCGCGCCATCAGGCGAAAGAGCGGGCTCGTCCTCCAGTCCGGGGTCGAACGTCAACTGCCGGACCGTCGCGTCGGATCGTCCGCTCATCGGAGCGCGATCGCGCAGCAGGAGCGTCGTCGCGGCAAGGACAGCGGTCGCCGCCACACCGGCCGCGACCCATGGCCATCGCCGCTGCGCCGGGACGAGGTGGCGCTCGCCGGAGGAGCTTTCGCGTTTGAGACTCTTGAGATCGACGAGCAACTCGGCGGCGCTCTGGTATCGCCACGCCGGGTCCTTCTCCAGACACTTGCGGATGACGCGTTCCAACTCGATCGGCGCGGCGTAGTTGAACCGCGCCACCGCTTCCGGCTGCGCGCTGGAGATCAGGGCAAGAGTTTCCCCGGCGGTTTTTCCGGCAAACGGCAGCCGTCCCGTCGTCATCTCGTAGACCACGACGCCGAGACTGAAAAGATCACTCCGATGATCGAGCGCCTTCCCGAGCGCCTGCTCGGGGCTCATATAGTTCACGGTACCGAGGATGGTGCCTTCGCCGGTCCGGAAACGGGTGGAGTCGTCAGTTGCGGCTTCCTGCGGTTCGAGCACTTTCGCGAGGCCGAAGTCGAGCAACTTCACGTGCCCCCTCGGCGTGATCATCAGGTTTGCCGGTTTGATGTCGCGATGGGCAATCCCTCGGGAGTGCGCTTCGTCGAGCGCGTCCGCCGCTTGAATGGCGATGTCCACGATCTCGGGAACAGGGAGGGGTTTCCCGCCAATCTTCTGCTCGAGCGTGACGCCGTCCACGTATTCCATGGCCATGAACGGCACGCCGTCCGCTTCGCTCACTTCATAGATGACGCCGATGTTCGGATGGCTCAAAGAAGAGGCGGCGTGTGCCTCGCGCAGGAAGCGTGCACGCCGCTCCTTGTCGCCGGCGACGTCGGGCCGGAGCAGCTTGATGGCAACCTGACGCCGCAGGGAGAGGTCTTCGGCGAGGTACACTTCCCCCATTCCACCGGCGCCGAGCTTTCTGGTGATCCGATAATGCGAGATCGAGTCGTTCCGGGCATCAGGTGGTACGGTCACCCGCTCCTTATATCAGACGGATTCGCGCGCCTTACGACGGAAGGTGAGGAACGAGGGCACGGGCGTTTGACGATCGTCACAAACGCCGGCGCAGGCGTGCAACGCGACGCCGGAGCTGCACGAACGTCAGCGCCGCCCATTGCAGAGCTGTCAGCAACGCTGCGAGGATGAGGATCCACACGTACCGGCGCTCGGTATGGATCGTCCACTCGCCGGGCCGCGGAATCGTGTCCGGGCTGAGGCGGGCGACGTTGCGGCTGAACCGGCTCGGCCGCCGGTCCATGCTCTCGCGGAGCTTCTCGAACATGAGCGAATCGAAGAGCCGAATGGTATCGAATATCGGTGCCGGTGAAGCCGTTGCGCTTCTCGAGGGTCGCGACACAAGCCGAGACCTCACGGCGACTGACTGGCTGAAGGCTCCGCTGACGCGGCTCACAACGGAAATCGTCGAGGTATTTCACCGCAGGACGCGATACCGGCTCGTCACTCTCATTTCACTGTCAGCCCGCGTCGCTGCGGCACATGGCGATGCACATCCCCATTTCATCGAAATCCACGATGAGGTGCAGCGCATTGCGCGTGATCTTGTGCCGCACATGCATACGGAGGAGCGATACCTTTTCCCGTACATCGCCTCTCTGGAATCGCCTGGCGGTGTCGATAAGGCTGTGATCGTTCCGCTCCTCGGGAGCGTTGAATATCCGATGAAGGCTCTGCAACATCAACATTCGGTCGAACGAACCGCGTTTCAAACGATGCGTAAGCTGACCAACGATTTTGCCGGGGTGCCGGGTTCATGCGATGGCGTGTCGCGTCTCTACACCTCGCTGAAGAAGTTCGACCAGGAACTTGTGAACCATCTGGCACTTGAAGACGGGATCCTTTTCCCGCGCGCTGTACAACTGGAGAAAGGATTGGGGCGACGTTGACCACCCTCACGTCCGCCGAGCTTTGCGGAGTTGTCAGGGACAAGACGGCGAAGGCGGTGTGGGTGTGACCGACCGAGCGCCACCACAGCACCGGGATTCCGGTACGGGGTGAATGCAGCTCGACACGATGATCCGGGACATCCTTGATGTAGGGCGAGTCAGACACGCCCTCGACCGAGGTGGCGTCGATGCCATCTTTGATCATTTGCTCAAACGGCGTACCGGCGACGATGGACTGTCCCGCGATCGTGTGATGCCAGACTGAAGGCAGGCCATCCGACCCGAGAGCGACACGCACGCGGTGAACGAAGGCGGGGCGGTAGTATCCACCGCGAATATCATCTTCGCGCGTCCAGACGGTCTTCACCGGCCGGCCGGCGGCTTTGGCCACATGCATGGCTTCTCGCACGAAGTCCGAGGTCGGAGTGGCGCGGCGGCCGAAGCCGCCGCCGAGGAACGTCGTGTGGATTTCTACCTGCTCGGTCTCGAGACCGGTGATCTCCGCTCCGACCCTCTGGTCCATCGTCTGGAACTGTGTGCCGGTCCAGACCTCGCACCTGTCGGGGCCGATCCGCACGGTGCAATTGAGCGGCCCCATCGGAGCGTGGGCCAGGTAAGGGACAGCGTATCGCTCAACTGCGCGCGCAGCGCTGTACTGTCGAGTGTTGCATTGGGGCCGGGATCCCACTCGATCTTCAGCGCATCGCGTCCGAGCTTGGCAGCCCAGAAGTGATCGGCCACCACGGCCACGCCGCTCGGAACCTCCACAACCTCGCGAACGCCGGGAACGCTTTTGGCCTCAGTGGCGTCGAATGACTTCACAGTTCCTCCGAACACGGGAGAACGCGCCACTACAGCGGTGAGCAAGCCGGGGAACTGCACATCCATGCCGAACTGCGCGCGGCCGGTGATCTTCTCCGGCGTGTCCAACCGTCTGGTCGGCTTGCCGATGATCTTCCAGTCCTTCGGATCCTTGAGCGCGACTTTCTTCGGCACGCGCAGCTTGCTCGCCGCCTCGGCCAACTCTCCATATCGTGCGCGTTTCCTGCCGGCGATCACCTGGCCGTTCTCCGTGCGGCAGACGGCAGGCCTCACTCCGAAGCGCTGCGCTGCCGCGCGTACCAGGAGCGCGCGCGCGGTCGCACCAGCCTGGCGGTAACGATCGAATTCCGACCAGGTGGTGGAAGATCCGCCCGTCATCTGCATGCCGAAAACAGCGTGCGCGTATGCCGGCGCCGCCTGCGCATGCTCAACCCGGATCTTCGACCAGTCGGCGTCGAGCTCTTCGGCGATCAGCATCGGCAGCGCGGTCCAGATCCCCTGTCCCATTTCGGAATGCGCGAGCAGGACGGTCACGCTGTCGTCACTCCCCACGCGGAGGAAAGCATTCGGCGCGAAGGTGGCGCCCGCTTCCGCCGCTGCGGCCGCCATGCGTTTCACGCCGGGGACCATGAAAGCGATCACGAGGCCGCCGGTAGTCAGCGCGCTGGTCTTGAGAAACTCACGTCGCGATGGATTCACTCGCTCCATGGCTCAGCCCTTCCTTACCAGATCAGCGGCGCGATGAACTGCGCTGCGGATGCGCTGATAGGTGCCGCAGCGACAGATGTTGCCCGTCAGAGCCGCATCGATATCGGCATCGCTGGGGTCGGGATTGGCGGTCAAAAGAGCGGCGGCAGACATGATCTGTCCCGATTGACAGTAGCCGCACTGCACGACGTCGATCTCGGCCCAGGCGCGCCGAACCGGATGGCTGCCGTCGGACGACAATCCTTCGATGGTGGTGATGGCTTTTCCCGCGGCGGCGGATGACGGCGTCACGCATGATCGCCGCGGCGCGCCGTCGACGTGCACGGTGCAGGCGCCGCATTGAGCCATGCCACAACTGAACTTGGTTCCCGTCAGACCGAGCAGATCGCGCAAAACCCAGAGCAGAGGCATGTCGGGCCCTACAATGTCAGTCTCCTCGAACATCTGCGCCACTAGTCAGAGCGCAATCAGCGACCCTCTTCGCGTAGCAGGAGGTCGTCGGTTCGATCCCGCGAGGTCACACGAAAAACGCGGTCCAGGTGAAGCGCGTCAGTGGCGGCGCGGCGGCCGAGATCTGCGCGACCCAATGATCGGATCCGGCGAAGGGAACGAAGAGTACCGCCGTGTTCAGACGAGGGTTGAGACGCACGCCCCGATCGAGATCGCGCCACGCGTAGATCGTGGCCCCTCCGAACTGGGGCGCCCACTCGTCCGTCAGCGACACGGACATGACCAGGCGCAGAGTCGTGTCGGGAGTGTCGTCGGTGTGGCGCTCGAGGAACGAGCCAGGGTTCCAGTAAGTCAAAACGTCGGGCTCGAGCAGGCGCGAGATGCCGGCATCCGTCAGATCGTTGAGCGCTGCAATTGTCTCAGACCTACTGAAGAGATTGCGGAGGCGAGTGACCTCCGGTATCGGTTTGCGCGACCGCTGATGGATGGTGAAATAGAAACCGTCCTGCTCCGGCTCTCGGAATTCGGATCGGACGCCCGTGCCGTCCGCGTCTTCTCCGTAGCCGCACCACGTTTCGTACTTCGCTCTCTTACAGCCGGCGAGAGCGTCCTCGACCAGCCGCTGGTCCAGAAAACTCGGAATGACATGGAACCGCGGAAGCGGATGGTCCGACAGGAATTCGGATCGCAATCTTGCACGACGGCGGAGATGAGTTTCGGCGATCGGAATCGTCACGCCGAGCTCCTCAGAAATCGGGTAGCGTTGACCGTCACTTCCGCGGTCGCGGCCATCAGGTCGAGATGCACCAGCGGAGGTCCGCCGGGCTGATGCTCGTCGCTCCGTTCCGGGTCTCCTCCCAGCGCCACGTGCACGCCGGGGTGCCCTTCGTTCGAAGCAGCCGGCCAGTCGTGCACGAAGCGCGCGCAGGCGCGATTGAACGAGATCCCCACCTCCGTCACGTTGCGATAGCGATCATCGGCGCGAAAAAGGCGGGTCAGCGTCGACGAGAGTTGCCGGTTACCGACAGCGTCCTCCACCCGCCCGCGGGCGATCCGAAGGCGGAGCGGGGAAGGCTGCAGCGATGCGCTCACCCGCCCGAGCTTCGCCGCGAGCCGCCCGACGCGCGGAGTCTGCGGAGACGCCAGGAGGGCACCGTCGACGATGAATTCGCCGTCGATGCCATCGCCGGTGTAGGCCACTTCGCCGCCTGGAAGCGCCCGGCTTTCTCCCTCGTGCATTCGGCCGGAAAGATCGAACCAGGGACGATCATCGGAGACGAGCAGCGTCGCTTCGCCCAACGTGCGAACCGTCACCCGATACGGCCTTCGTTCTTCCAGCAGCTCGAAGAAGCGGTTGGCGATCCGCTCCTGCTCGCCGTAATCCGCACGCATGACGACATCGAGGAGCGATCTCACGTATGACGTCCGGAAGCGCGTTCCGGCGAAAGGAAGATCGAGGCGGGCCAGGTCGACATGCGTGAACGCGCCAAACAGGCGGTGAACGGAAGCGATGCTTCGAAAGCTCTTGAGGAGCGGCTGCAACGAAACGTAGTCGCGGCCGCGATCGACGCCTGCCTTGCGCAACTCGCGCCCGATTCCAGGAAGCCCGCGGTCGATGCGCACGAAGAGGGGGCGGGTCTCTGGCGGCAGCTCTTCGCGAAGTCGCTTCACGTCCGAGCGCGGGAGCGGAAAGTCGGTGACGAAGACGGTCCAGTGGCGATCGGCCTGCAGATTCAGCAGGCCCGCATAACTTCGCGATGAGCCGCGCTCCATCACTGATCGGGAATCTGTGACGGCTACTTCTTCGGGTTTCTCATCTTTTCGGGGATCTCGTACGAGCCGCCGCTGACCGAGCCGATGGAGTGCACGCGGAGGGTCCCGTAGTACTTATACCCATCCGGGTCGGCTGTCGGCACCTGATTCGGATCGCGATCGAAATAGACCTCGAGCTTTCCCTCTCCTGGTCTCGGCTGTTCTGGTTCTGTCCCTTCGAATGTGAATCTAATCTTGTCGGGCTCAAACTCGACTCTATAAAAGAAGACCACCTCTGCCTCCTTGTGTATGGTTGAGGGTGACGACAGTGCCGAGCGACGGATGAAACAGCGATTCTTAAGGATGCTGCCGATGGTTGTCAACTCATTGTCTCGGCGAAGAGCTATCCTGTTGTCATCGTGCGCTACATGCCGGGGTTCCGGGTAGGCCCGTACGAGGTCCGCAAACTCATCGGCGCGGGCGGAATGGGTGAGGTGTACAAGGCCGTCGACACGCGGCTCGATCGCACGGTGGCGCTCAAGGTCCTTCCCAGCGAGTTCTCCGAGGATGCGCAAATGCGCATCCGTTTCTCGCGCGAAGCGAGAGCGATCTCCAGCCTCCGGCATCCCCACATCTGCGCTCTCTACGATGTCGGTGAGACCATCGACCCGGCGTCGCCGGGGCCGGCCGGCTCCGTCCCTTACCTGGTCATGGAGTATCTGGAAGGAGAAACTCTCGACCAGGTTCTCAGGCGCGGGCCGCTTCCCATCGAGCGGGTGCTTCGCTACGGAATCGAAATCACGGACGCTCTGGAGAAAGCTCACCGCCAGCAGATTCTCCATCGCGACCTCAAACCGTCGAACATCATGATCACGCCGCAAGGCGCCAGCCTCCTCGACTTCGGGCTGGCCAAGTTTCTCGACGGGGAGCGTCGGAGCGTCTCCTCCGAGGTTGGCATTGACAGCGACACGGCCACCGCTCCGAAGCCGCTGACGGGAGATGGTTCCGTCGTGGGAACGCTGCATTACATGGCGCCGGAACAGCTCGAAGGAAAAGAGGTCGATGCGCACACCGACATTTTTTCATTCGGCGTCTGTCTGTACGAGATGGTGACGGGTCGCAGACCGTTCGCCGGCGAGTCACGCCAGGCTCTGATCAGCGCCATCCTGTACGAAAGCCCTCCGCCGATATCGGCGAGCCGCGACGACCTGCCCGCATCGCTCGACTGGGTCGTGCGGACCTGCCTGGCCAAAGATCGCCAGGACCGCTTTCAATCGGCACACGATCTCAAGCTCGAGCTGCAGCGCATCTCGCAAACGGAGCGCATGCCGGTCAGGAGGGCGTCGCCTCATGTCCGCAGAGGTCTGCAGGCAGCTCTGCTGTCGATCCTCGTCATCGCTGTGTTGTGGGCGACGGTCTGGTCGGTTCTTCGACGGGGCGAGAATGTAGCTCCTGCCGGCGTGCGGCGATACTCCGTACTGCTTCCCGCCGCCGCTCCCATCGTCGACAGCGAAATCGAGAAGCTCGCCGTTTCCCCCGATGGAAGACTTCTCGTCTATGTGGCAGAAGGCAATCCTCCTTCTCTCCGCCTCTTTTCACCGGAGGAGTCGAGAAGCGTCATCCTTCCGCAGACTGAAAATGCCCGCGGTCCATTCTTCTCTCCCGACGGACAGTGGATCGGATTTCATACTGCCGACAACATCATCAAGAAGATCTCCGTCACGGGAGGGATCCCCATCACCATCGGCAGAGCGCCGGAAGACATTCGTGGTGCGGCCTGGGGTCCGAACGACCAGATCGTATTTGGCGGCCGCTGGTCGACTCTGAAGCGGATCTCCGCTCAAGGCGGCGCAGCGGCGACGGTGGCAACGCCCGAACCTGGTACCGATCTCCGCTGGCCGGCATTCCTCCCGGACGGTCAGTCGCTCCTCGTGACGATCAACGATTTCAGCGGTGATCCGCGCAACGCGCGGCTCGCCGTCATCGATCTTTCGAGTGGCAAGAAAACCATAGTATTTCGTGGAGCAACGTATGGCCGGTTCGTCGAGCCCGACCTGCTGCTCTACTTCAACTCCGGGACCGTCTACAGCGTGCCATTCGATCGGCGTTCTTTCCAGACGACCGGACCGCCCACGCCGCTGGCTCACGACGTCGATTCTTATGATGTGCAGGGTCTCGCTCATTTCGCCCTCGCTCGAGATCGAACGCTCTTCTACATCCCGCGGGACCGCGCTGCCGAGGACGGCGAGTTGGTCCTGGTCGACCGCGCCGGTGGGATTCGACCACTGCCTCCTTCCCCGCGCGCTTTCCAGCAGCCGCGTTTATCGCCCGACGGTTCACTGATCGTCGTCACCGTCAACGAGGCATGGAACTCGGATCTCTGGTTGTACGACATAGGCCGCGATGCCTGGACACGCCTCACCAACGACGCTCGAAGCGAATACGCGATCTGGTCTCCCGATGGGAAACGAATCGTGTATTCGTCGAACCGTGCCGGCTCCTACAACCTATTCGTTCTTGGTGTCGACGGCAGCGAGGCACCAAGGCAGATCTCGGTCGGCCGCAAATGGCCGTTCGCCAGCTCGTGGTCGCCCGACGGACGCCAGCTCGCGGTGGTGGAGCAGGGAATCGACACGATGACCGACATCGCCATCGCCGATCTCGAGGGCGGGGGATCGTGGCGGACATTCCTGGCCACTCGCTTCAACGAAGCGTCTCCGTCCTTTTCGCCGGACGGCGCCTGGATCGCCTATCAATCCGATGAGTCGGGGAAAAACGAAGTGTACGTTCGCCGCTATCCCGATGGCGGAAGAAAGTGGCAGATCTCCACCGATGGAGGTATCGGTCCGGCCTGGAGTCCCGGCGGCGAGGAGCTCTTTTTCCGTAATGGCGGCCAGTTGCTGGCGGCCGAGATCACGCGCGGAGCCGACCTCCGCGCCGGGAGGCCGCGTGCTCTCTTCACGAACGAGTCGCTCTCCTCGTATGACGTCGCCGCCAGCGGATCGACGTTCCTGATGCTGCGACACCCTACCGTTAGGTCTCAGATACAGATCAACGTCGTTCTCGGAATTGAAGCCGGTAGACAAGTAAGATCGCCGTTGCCATAACGGGTCAGGCACGATGGTGCGAGCGGTCAACCATTGCTGACCTGAGACTCGCGGCAGACATCGTCTCCCGAACGTCGGCGAAGTCTCGGCGGGCCTGACGGCCTCTCCGGACGGGCGGACCATTCTCTATACCCGTGTCGACTCTCATGCCGACGATCTGATGCTGGTTGAAGACTTTCGCTGAGCCGATCAGCGGCTGAGTGCCACCAAGTGCTGAAACCGGTAGGTGTGACCCAGCACTCAGCACCAGCACCCACCACCCAGCACCCAGCAGCGTGGTACATACTCCGTCTCATGCAACTCGGAATCGTCGGACTGCCGTATTCAGGCAAATCGACTCTCTTCCAGGCCGTCACGAAGACTCACCTCGACCCCACGGCCATCGGAAAAGGCGATCCGCACCTCGGCGTGATCAAGGTGCCGGATGCGCGGCTGGACCGCTGCGCGGCGATCTTCTCCCCGAAGAGCACCGTGTACGCCGTCATCGAGCTCGTCGACGTGGCGGGGCTGAAGAAAGGCGCCAGCGGG